>JAJPJC010000298.1 GCA_021324445.1 Isosphaeraceae bacterium | reverse complement strand
ATGAACTTGCCACAGTGTCTTGAATCGGTCCGCGGCGTCTTCGATGAGGTCATCGTGGTCGATACCGGCAGCGTGGATCGGACCCGGGCGATCGCCGCGGAGTTCGGCGCGCGGGTGTTGGACTTCCCCTGGATCGATGACTTCGCCGCGGCCCGCAATGCGGCGCTGGCTCAGGCCACTGGCGATTATGCCTGCTGGCTCGATGCCGATGACGTCGTGGAGCCGCCCCAGCGGGACAACCTGCGGAACGTGCTCGCGGCCCTGGAGCCGGACCGACCGGCCGCTTTCGTGGTGCGCTGCGCCTGCGATCCGGGCTCCGACGGCAGCGGCGGCCGGACCGTCGTCGATCAGATCCGGCTCTTTCCGCTCCGCGACGACGTCCGCGGGAGTTACCGCGTCCACGAGCAGATCCTGCCGGCGTTGCAGCGGGCCAAGATCCCGGTCCGCTGGACCGACCTGGTCGTCCGCCACACCGGCTCTACCGACCCGGCCCTCCGCGCCCGCAAGCTCGACCGGGACACGCGGCTCCTCCGCGCCGAGCTGAAGGAGCGGCCAGAGGAGCCGTTCGTGCTGTTTCGTTCCACCCCGAGGACGCCGAGCTGTGGTTCCGCTGTGCGGTGGTGCACCGGCATCGGGGTGAGTCGGCCCAGGCCGAGGCATGCTGGCGGCGGGTCCTGAGCTTGCACCGGCCGGAGCAGTATTGCAGCCTGGATGAGGGGATCTACGGGCACATCACCCGGCGCAACCTGGCGGTGCTGGCGGCGGAGCGGGGCGACGGCGCCGAGGCGGCCCGGCTCTGGCGCGCGGTGCTGGCCGAGTGTCCCGGCGACCGCGAGGCCCTCACTCACCTGGAGCGCCTCGCGGCCGACCAGCGGACCGAAGGCACCGGCACCGCCTGAAGCTCGAACGAACGACGCGATCGGTGTCCAACCCGCGCCTCATGGGATCGCACCTTCAGGACGTGCCATTCGCCACTGACTCCTGACCACTATTGGAAGCGTCGACAGAGGCCGGCCCCGATCACGCACAGCATGCCGAGGGCGACCAGGACGATCCCACTGGGTTCGGGCGTCGTCGAGTTGGTGTGACCACCCGGCCCGGGGCCACTGACCAGGTTCTGATACAGCGTGTTGCTCGCGTCGTGTGTCGCCTGCCAGAAGACGGCCGCGTAGTTGATACCGGGGTCGTAACCGGCGAAGCTGATGAGCTGGTCGTAGTCGCTGCGGAGGGTGGAATCGCCGCCAGTGTACGAGAAGCCGTTGAGTTGCGAATTCGCAACATTATCGACGGTGTACCAGATGGCCAGTTGGACCGCGGCCCGGGCGTCGACCGTGCTCTGGTCCTGGGTCAACAGCCAGCCGATCCGGTTGTCCACGGCGGAGAACGTACTGGTACGGAACGCCATGCTGGGAACCTGGGTGATGGTGTAGGTCGACCCCACGACATTGTCGTGCCAGAGGTCCGTGCAGTAGAACAGCGGAGCTGTCGTGCCGAAGCTGACCTGAGGATCAGCGTAGGTGGGCGCGGAATTGCTGCCCGTGCCGTCGGCGTTGGTGTAATAGACCGTGACCACCGGGGAAGCCGACGCCCCGTCGTAGAGTTGGAGATTCGTGATTTGTCCAGCGTTTGCAGTTCGGACGAGCGTCAGGCAGAAGATCGCCGCGCTCAGAAGGGTGTATCGACGCATCGTTTCTCCGGTCGTCTCCACGAAGTTGTGGAATCAACGTGGCCGTACTTCCGATGCCCGATCCGCGACCAGATCGGCAATCGGGAGGGACCCCTGGTGGTGCTCCGGCGGCCTGGGCGAGACTCGCCCGAGAACTCGGCAGCCCTCTCTAGCTAGATTTTCGCTGAGTTCGGGTTGGCGGGACGCGATGCTGATGGGATTCAACACCGACGACGATCCCACGCGACATGGGACGATTCGAGGAAACTCGGCGTCACGCCCTACTCGACGCGCCGCACCTGGGGAACCGATCCCGCGCCGGCCGGCCGATCCAGGCGCCGGCTGAGCTCCCGGGCATCGGCGTTGCCGGTCCGGATCGCGGCGCGGATGTCCGACGCAGCCGCGGCGCGGTCGCCGCGAGCCAGGTGGACCAGGGCCAGGTTGTAGTGGATCACCCCCAGGGCCGTCGGGCTGGAGGTTGTGCTCAGGGCCAGTTCCAGGCTGGCGACCGCCTCGCTGTGCCGCCCCTGTCGATAGTGGAGGATCCCCCGGTTCAGGGCGGCATCGGTCAACTTGGGATTGCGGGCCAAGGCCCGGTTGTAGTCGGCGAGGGCTCGATCGAGCTGGCCGAGCGCCTGGTAGGCCAGGCCGCGGTTGTAGTAGCACTCGGCGGTCTCCGGCGCCAGCGCGACGCAGACCCGGAAGGCATTGACTGCATCCTCGAACCGCCCGAGGCGATAGTGGCACAGGCCCTCGGAGAAATTCAGCCAGAAGTCCTGCGGCCGGAGGTCCAGGCCCAGCCGGAACTGTTCGGCGGCGCGCTCCAGCTGGCCGGAGCGCAGGTAAGATCGGCCCAGATCATAATGCTCCCACGCCGAGGTCGGCCGCGCGGCGGGGCCGGCCGGTGCCTGGTCGGTCCCGCTCACCTGGGCATAGGTGCCCAGCTCGCGGTCGAGCGCCGAGCTGGGCCCGAGCAGGGCTTTGGCCTCGCTGAGAACGCGAACGGCCTCCTTCCTCGCCTCCGTGACCAGCGTTGGCGCCGCGTGGCGCACCCGGAGGTCGGCCCAGAGGATGACCAGGTCCAGCAGGTCCGTCCGGACCCGCTGATCGCGGTCCGGGTCGTCGCCTGCGGCGGTCGGAGCCAGGAGGAGGTCGCGCGCCTGCCAGATCCTGCGGCCGAGCCGGATGAGCGACTGGGCCTCCTCGGCAGGGGGCGGAGCCAGACCATAACGGAACCGGACGGTCTCGGCGAGGCGGTGCAGTTCCTCGGTCTGTTTCTGCGTGCGGACCAGGTCGAGTTCGGCCTCGAGGGCCAGCCGCTGGCGATTCACCGCGGGGAGACCTTCGGCCAGCGCCAGGCCGTGGTGCAAGACGTCCTCGGCCTGGGCATCCTGGTGGCGCTCGCGGTGCAGACGACCCTGCGCCAGGACCGACTCGATCTCGCGCACGCGCTGGCGGTAAGCGATCCCCAGCATCGCCGCCGCCGCGGCGATCGAGGCGACCAGGGCCAGCAGGATCAGGCGGCGCGACAGCGCCGAAGGGCGGCGGCGCCGCCACTTGCCCCAACGCTCGGCCCAGCTCCGGTTGGGCACGCCGCGCAACGGCAGGTCGGCCAGGTGGCGCCGCAGGTCGGCCGCCAGTGCCGCCGCGTCGGCGTATCGGCCGCTCGGGTCATGGCAGAGGCACTTGTGAATGATGTCGGACAGGCCGATGCTGACCCGCGCGTTGCGGCGGTGCAGCGTCGGCAGGGGTTGGTGCCACGACTCCGGCACCGGACCGCCCAGCGCCACGTACAGCAGCATGCCCAGGGAGTACAGGTCGGCCCGACCGTCGACCACGTCGGCGACCGGCCGCCCCTCCCGGACGGCGGCCAGCGCCCGGAGCTGTTCGGGGGACATGAATTCCGGCGTGCCCCCCATCCAGGTGGGTCGGGGACCATCCGGGCGGATCGGCCCGCGCGCCAGGTGGAAGTCCAGGAGCATCGGTTGACCATCGCCGGCCAGCAGCACGTTGGACGGCTTGATGTCCATGTGGACCAGCTCGCGCTCGTGAGCATAGTGCAGGCCGTCGGCCAGGGACGCCCCGATCGAACTGATCGCCTCGACATAACTGGCGCGGGCGATGAACCGGCGGTAGGGACCGCCGGCCAGCAAGCCGCTGGGCCGGTGCTCTTGAATCCGATCCATCGCCGCGATGATCTGACGACCGGTCCGCTCCGCCGGGGGCTGGTCGTCGAGCAGTTCCAGGACCTGGGCCAGCGTGGCCCCGCCCAGGAACGGCATGCACAAGACCTGGAGATTCCGGTCGCGGAGCAGGTGCTCGGAGTACAGGGGCACAATGTTCATGTGCTGCAATCGGGCCAGCGAGAGGTGTTCCTCCCGGCCGCGGGGCAGGACCTTCAACGCCACGGGACGATCGCCCAGTGAGGGTTGCGCGGCCAGGTAGACGCGCCCGGCGGCACCCCGGCCCAGCTCGGCCAGCAGGCGGAATCCCGCCAGGACCTCGCCTACCAGCGGGAACGCCACACCCGTCGGCCCCGCGTCGATCAGGCGGCGGCAATCCAGCAGCAGGGCCAGCTCGTCGGCCCAGCGGGGGAACCGCCGGGCGAGTTCGTCCCGGTTCACCGCGATCCCGGCTTCGTTGCGGAGGCAGACCTCCTCATAGATCAGGCGGATCGCCGCCTCGTCGCTGAGTTCAGGGTGGCGGGTCAGAATGTCCTCGGCCCGGGGACGTTCTCCCCGGCGCCAGGCGGCGACCAGCTCCTCGACGTGCTGGGTCACGAGCGAGCCGGAAGCCTCTCGATCCGAGGACGGACCCCGCGCCGGCGCGACGCGTTGACCGGAGGCGGTCTCCCCGCGAACGGGCGGTTCCTGGACCATGGCCGTGCCCTCACCGCGCGGGCTTCAACGTGCCGCGGAGCGCGCCCGCACCGCGGCCAGCCGCTGCGCCAGCTCGTAGAGGATCCGCCGCACGCTCGACTCGTGCAGCCCGGTCCGGGCGGCGATCTCACCCAGGGGGACGCCCTGCCCCTTCAGCTCGAGGATCTCGCGATGGGCCGGGGGACAGAGACTCATCAGCGTGGACCAGAGCTCATCCGCCTGCGCGACCTGGCTGGGCCGCGGCTGGCGGGCGACCGGCGGCGCCGGCAGCTCGTCCTCCACCAGCGGCTCTTCATGTTCTAAGGCCGGAGCATGCCGCCGGCACTGGTTCACGAAATGGTTGTAGGTCACCCGGGCGAGGAAGGCCCGCAAGTGCTCCTGGTCCGTGAACCGCCATCCCGCCTCGTGGTACCGTTCCAGGAGGTCGGCCCAGACCGACTGCACGACATCCATCGAGTCAAACTTGACGCGCAGCATCGGGGTCAGCCGCCTGCGCACCAGGGCGCGGAGGAACGGCTCGTAATCGCGGAAGACGCGCTCGGCCGCCTGGGATTCGCCCCGGGCCAGGTTCTCCAGCAGGCTATCCAGCGAGGGAGTGTTCATGATTCCGCGAAGCTCCAGGCGCCGGGGAACCCGGGCGAGGGTGTCCAGCCCTCATCCTCCTCCTCGCTCGTCGCGGCCGGCCTGCCGCCGCGGCAGCGCCGCCACGCCACCTCCGAGGCCACAGTGGCCAAGGCGACGCCCGCCAGCGCCGGCAGGACGCCGGACGGCGATCGCCAACCCGCCAGCTCGGTGCCGAGGTCCTCGAACTCGGCGAGGAAGCGATCGATGGCTTCCGACAGCCGCGCGCGATCGAACGGCAGGAAGTCGGTGAGCAGCTCGGAGCTGCGTGGGGACGCCGCCGGCTCCTGGCCGGGACCGGCCGCGTCGACGAGCTGTTCCGCTCCCGAGGTCTCGCCCAGAGCCGCGCTCCGGAGCGCAGCCGTACGGAATCCCCCGGCGGCCGCGCCTCTGGGACCCGGATCGCCCGTGTGTGGCGCGTCTTCCGGTGCGCGCCGCTCACTCCGAACCGCGACCAGCTCGTCGGCACCCGGGGTGTGGTCCGCGGTGCTCGAGAGGGCATCGCTCCAGTGCTCGACCGGCCGGACCACCGCCGACACTCGCGGCGCCATCGCGTCGGAGGACCGGGGTTCGATTCGGAGCACCCCCAGCAGTTCGATGGGAATCGCCGCCGATTCGCCGAGGTCACTCAGGGTGGTTCGATCGTGGGACTCGTCCAGACCGATCGTGCTGGTCCCTGCTGGCCGAGTCAGCTCGCCGGCCATCGGGCGGTCGCTCGGGTTCGAACGCAGGCTGAGGTCATCCGCACCCGGCACCAGCGCCGGGGCGTGGGCGTCGGCGAGCCTGGACAACGGACCGGAATCCTGCCGCGGCAGGTTGTGGGGCGAGATGATGCCGAGCTCGGTGTGGCCCGCGGGAAGGGAATGCCCTGGACCGAGCCCGCCTTCGATCCCGCTCAGGAGTCGCCGGTCCTCCAAGTCCTGCACCGCCAGGGCCGTTCCCAGGCGGGGGCGGATGGCCAGCCGGCCACGAACTCGCATGGATGATCTCTCCCGGCCGGGCAACTCCGGAACTTGCCACCCGACTGGGGCCGGATCGGCTCTGCGGATCCGCGATGCGACACCACCCTGGATGACTGCGCCGAGCCGAATCGTGCCTCAAATCGCAGATGTTGCCTCAAGCGCGGTGTCCGAGTCGGAGGGGATCGGCCACTGCGCCGCTGCCGTTTCCTCGCGGACATCCCGCGAAGCAACGCTCCAGACAACCGATCCCCACCCACGTGCGGATCGGCGTGCCCAGGCTGCCGGAGTTTGGCCCCTCTGCCCCCCCACGAGTGGGAGCACCATCTGACTTTTACTCGTCCCCGGCTCCTGGGTCAAGCCGTTACCCCGTGGGATTGCCCTGGCTGACGGCCCCACAACCCCAGCGCACGACGTATTGGGGCTGGCCCTCCCGGCCGATCGCGGCCAGCCACGGGTCGACCTCCCAGATCGCTCGGCGCGAATTTTCGGGAAAAAGTGCGCGCGCCCGCGGGGGCGTGGCGCGATGAACCCTGAGAAGCGGAGCGGCTGTCTGAAACGCCCTGGTCTGTACAAGGGATCATCTCAGGCATCCTACCCTGATGCGATCCTGCCCAGCGGCGCCGGGCGCCGGCGGCGCGCCTTTGCCTCCCGCGGCGCCGAGCGCCCGGCGCTCCCTTCCCTCCTCGCTGCGTGGGCCGCTTGCTCTGCTATCCAAGCCCCCCAGAGCGATCTTCCCGGCAATCCCATCCCGGTCCCGCTCGGACGGGAATGCTTCCTCGCCCACCAGGCCGAGTTGCCGCTCTTCCCCCCTCCTGGGGAGGGAAGCATCCTGCCGCCGTGAACCCTCGCTGAGCCGTCGCGCGGACCCGGCGGCGCAGTGCCGACCCGCCGATCACGAGGAGTCGAACCCACCCACGGAGGGCCGCACGGCCGCGCCGAATCCGAAAAAAGAGGAACACCCCTTGACACCGCCCGGGCGCGAGATACTATTAATCGTAGTACTATGATCAGTAGTACAACGGCTGTCGAGTTCGCGACGGGACCACGGAGGCCGAGCTGATGGCGCGCGGGTCGATCGACAGGCTGGGTGCGTTGCAGAAGGCGGTGATGGAGGCGGTCTGGGACCTGGGCGAGGCGACCGTGCAGCAGGTGCGTGACCGGCTGGGGCGGGATCCGGTGCCGGCGTACACCACGGTCCTCTCGGTCATGCAGAAACTGGAGAAAGCCGGCTGGCTGAGGCATCGCGCCGAGGGGCGGAGCTACATCTATCGGCCGGTCCGCAGCCGCGAGGAGGCCGGGGCGAGCTCGCTGCGCACGTTCATCGAGCGAGTCTTCCGCGGGGACCGGCTCCGGATGTTCCAGCACTTGCTGGAGGACGAAGACCTGAGCGATGAGGAACTGAAGGCCCTCAAGACGATGATCGACCGGCGTCGCCGTGCGAAGGACAAGGAGAGCCGCGATGGGTAATTCCTGGTGGTTCGGGCCTGGCCAATCCTGGTTCCGCGACGTCGTCTGGCAGGCGGGACTCTTCCTGCTGGCGGGTCTGGCGGCGAGCTTCGTGCTGCGTCGCCGGCCGGCGCGAGCGCATTGCGTCTTGCTCCTGGCGATCCTCGGTTCGCTGCTGGCGCCGCTGGGCAGCCAGCTCGCGCACCGGCAGGGCTGGGGCCTCTGGGCAACGGCTTCGGTCGTGACGCCGCTCTCCCCGGCATCGCCGCCGGTGGCGGCGGCCCCTCCGGTGGCGTCGTCGCCAGGGATCCTGCCTGCCGATGTGCTGAAGGGGGCCGGGCCGATACCGCCAGCCCCGCAACGGTCGGGTGCCGTCGCTCGACTGCCAATCGAGGGATGGGTCGGCGCACGCGACTGGTCGAGCGTACCGCTTCCCCTCCGCGACTGGTTGCTCCGTGCGTGGTTGGTGCTGAGCGGCCTCTGCCTGGTGCGCCTGGTCGTGTCCATGATCCTGGGATACCAGGTTGTCGGCCGGGCCCGACCAATCGCGTGCGGGTCGCTCGCCCAGGCCGCTGAGTCGGCCGCGACGCGCCTGGGACTGCGAGTGCCTCCCGAGCTCCGGGCGTCGGCTCGCACGGCCTGCCCTGCGATTTGGTGCTGGGGGCGCCGGCCGATCATCCTCCTGCCGGAGACCGCCGCGGGAGCGTCCGCCGTCGATTGGACCGGCGTCTTTTGCCACGAGCTGGCGCACTGGGCGCGCCGCGATCACTGGTCGGGACTGCTCGCCGAGGTCTTCACCTGCCTTCTCCCCTGGCATCCCCTGGCGTGGTGGGCGAAGCATCGGCTGGGACAGCTCAGCGAGCTGGCGTGCGACGACTGGGCCTTGTCGACCGGCCTGGAGGCGACCGACTATGCCGAGACCCTGCTGGGACTGGTCCCGCAGCGTCGCCGGGCGCTGGCGCTGGCGGCGGTGTCCGGCCGGGGCGGGCTGATCGGCCGGGTCCGGCATATCCTCGACGAGCCACGGTTCAGCCCGGTCGTCAGCACCCGGTGGACGACCCTCAGCGCTCTGGCCATGGTGACGGCCGCCTCCGTGCTGGCCCTGGCGCAAACACGGCCGACAGCGGCGCCCCGGACTTCCCCGGGCGATCCGGTGCGACACCGCGTGATTCGGGGGACGGTCCGCGACGCCTCGGGCAAACCCGTGGCCGGTGCCTCGATCTTCGTCGTGGGACGGCACGAGTTCCGGGAGCCCGTCAACGGCTGGTACTTCACGCATCGCGGCCAGGAGAGCGACCTGATGGGCCAGGTCGCCGCCGACCGTGACGGCCGGTTCGTCCTCGATCTCGCGATTGACCCGGCGGTGCTCGATGTCGAAGTGATCGCGCGATCGGCCGGCATGGGGCTGGCGGGGCGGAATTTCGGCGCGCGGCCCGAGGAGGACGGGCAGACGCGCTTCGAGCCGCTGGATGACCGGCCGATCGAGCTCACCCTTCGGCCCAACTTCCCGATCGAAGGCCGCCTCCTCTCGGAGGCAGGAACGCCGGTTTCGGGTGTGTCGGTCGCCTTGAGCAGCCTGGTCCTGGGCGAGCGGCCCGCTCTGGACGGCTTCTGGCTGCGGGCACCCGAGGACGGAGAGGGTCGTCGCGTCCGCAGGCCCTACTGGCCGGAGCCGGTCGTGACCGACTCCCAGGGGCGATTCCGACTCGATGGCTTTACCGAAAAGGCGGTAGCCCGGATCGTGCTCGTTCATGATCGCTACATCCATGAGGAGCTGGCCATCAGCACGGAATCGGAGTGGACCGGTTGGCGCAAGGCATGGCGGATCAGGCCGACCGCTCCTCGGTTTACCCATGTCCTCGAGGCGGCGCGGCCGATCGAGGGGATCGTCACCGACAAGGACACTGGAAAGCCGCTGGCCGGCGTCCACGTCGAGATCCATGCCATGGACGGGGGAAGTTTGCCCCGCGATTCGTTCGCCACGACCGATACCCAGGGCCGGTATCGGGTCACGGGGGTCGCCTGGGACTATCCACAGGGAGTCTGGGCTCAACTGATCCCGGACGCCAGCTCCGGCTATTTACCCGCCCAGCATGATCGTAAGGAATGGCCGGCCGGCGCAGCGGAGCTGCGGTGGAATCTCACCGTCGAGAAGGGGAAGCTCGTCCGGGGACGGATCATCGATGCCGGTACGAAACAGCCCATCGCGGGCGCTCGCGTGATCGGCGAACACCACTCTCAGACGGTCCTCTCGGACCGGGAAGGGAACTTCGCAATCTGGGTCGACCCGCGTTACCGATCACTGCTACTGGTCGAGTCGCCGACGGCAGGTTACCAGCGCATGGCCGTCCCGCGGGGCGATTCCGAGAATGACACCGCGGTCTACCATCCCCACGGGTATGCCCGGATCCCGGCGACCCCGAACGGGACCATCGCGCCAGTGGAGATCGCGCTCAGGAAGGGCGCCACGATCGCCGCACAGGCCGTCGATTCCGACGGCAGGCCGCTCCGCGACGTCTGGGCCAGCGGAGAATCGGTCTTCGTCTGGACCGAGCACTCCGGGGCCGGATCCGGGCGCTGTGCTCTGGGATCGTTCCGCTCGTCGAGCTTCGAGCCGGGACAGACGTACCGGATCTTCTTCATCCAGGACGAGCGCCCTCTGGCCGGCTTCGCGGACCTGACGGCCCGGTCCGAGCCGGTCGAGCCGGTGCCGGTGATCCTGCGCCCAACGGCCCGAGTCCGGGGCAAGCTTCTTCGGCCCGACGGATCGCCCGATCGCCAGAAGGGCTTCACCGCCTACTTCCCCGTGACTCGCGACGAGATCAAGCTCCATCCGATGGATTTCCTCGGGCAAGCCCGCCTGCTGGACTACGGCCAGGCGGCTCGACGCGGGAACCGCTGGTTCACCAAGACCAATGACGCAGGCGAGTTCGAGGTCGAGGACCTGGTGGCGGGCGTGAGGCATTACCTCGTGTTTTATCCTCCGCTGTCCAGCGCCGAGGTCCATTACATCCCGCTGGAGCCGCTCCGGCCGGGCGAGGTCCGCGACCTGGGTGCGGTCAAGCCGATCGTCCTGGCCGACCGGAACCCATGATGATTTGCGCAGGATTCTCAAGGAAAGCGACGACCTGGATGGGAGGGAGACCGGCGATGTGGGACGCGTTCCGACCGGGTGAATCGATCCTGTGGGACTATTCGTGGCAGTCGACGGTGCTCCTCCCCCTCGGACTGGGGGGGAGCGCCGCGCTGGCGCGACGACCGGCGCGGGCACACCGGCTGTTGCTCCTGGCGGTGGTGGCCGCGATGGTCACGCCGCTCTTGGCGCAAGCGGCTCGGCGCGGCGGCTGGGGGCTGCTGACCCGATCGGCAATGAGCCCGGCGACCGGCGCCCCGGCGCCCACAATCGACGCGCCGACAAGGTCTCCCCTCGTTCCGAGGGGTCCCGTCCCGTTCGTGCCGGTCGCCGGGCCGCGCGCGGTCGACCCACCCCGCACCGTGTCTCCCCCCGCCCCGCCGGCCGGCGATCCGCACCGATTCGATCCCTTCACCGGGTACTCGCTGGCGATGGGCGCCTGGCTGATCCTGACGGCCCTGGCCGCCGTGCGCCTGGTCACGTCGTTCTGCCTCGGCCTGTGCGTGGTGCGACACGCGCGGCCTCTCGAAGACGAACGGCTCGACGCCGCGGCGTCGGACGCGGCCGCGCGAATGGGCATGAACCGCACGCCGGAGCTGCGCCTCTCGACCCGGACGCGGTGCCCCTCGATCTGGTGCTGGGGCCGCCGGCCGGTCATCCTCATGCCCACCAGCGGAGGAAGGAAACTCCACTGGATTGGCGTCTTCTGCCACGAGCTGGCCCACTGGGTGCGCCGCGACCACCTCTCCGGCCTGCTCGCCGAGGTGATGACCTGCCTGCTCCCCTGGCACCCGCTGGCGTGGCTGGCCAGGCACCGCCTGGGTCAACTGAGCGAGCTGGCTTGCGACAATTGCGTGCTTTCAACCGGCCTGCCGGCGACCGACTACGCCGAGACACTCCTCGGCCTGGTCCCGCACCGACACGCGCCGATGGCCCTGGCGGCGATCTCCAGCCGTCACGGCCTGACGGCTCGAGTCCGGCTCATCCTGGAAGAGCGACCGAAGAGCCCGATCGTCGGCACGCGCTGGGCTTGCACCAGCGCGGCCGCGATGGTCCTGGCGGCCTCGGCGCTGGCGCTGGCCCAGACCAGGCCGGCGGGTCCGAAGGTCCAGGAGAACCGGCCGCAGCCGGATGCGGCAGCACCACCGATGTCCCCATCCGAGCGGGCCGATTCGAAGAGGACCGACGCGAGACGGACGATCCACGGCAACGTGCTCGGCCCCGATGGCCAGCCGGTCGCGGGCGCGACGGTCCTCTGGATCGTCCACCGCAGGCCCACGCTGCCCAACGTCGCGATGCCCAAGGATCACCAGGCCCGGCGTTCCACTCGATCGGAGGTGCTCGGCGAGACCACGACCGACGCGAAGGGGGCGTTTGCCCTCGCCGCCGACTTCCATCCCGGGCGTTACTTCCACCAGGAGGGCCTCGAGGGGAACCTGCTGGTCAAGGCACCTGGCCTGGGGATGGCGGCGCCCTTCCTCAAGGCCGGCACGACCGACCTGACGCTCCGACTGGCCCCCGAGGTCGTGATCCGCGGCCGGCTGCTCGCGCCCAGCGGCCTGCCCGCAGCGGGTGTGCGGGTTGCGCTCCGGGACTTCATCGATGCCGAGATGACCGACGGCATGGGAGTCGATACGACCCTGGCGGACGCGGAGATTCCTGCGTACTGGCCCAGGCCGCGGATGACCGACGCTGAAGGCCGGTTCACACTCGACGGCATGCCCCTGGGGGTCTATGCGGAGCTCGAGTTCCGTCACCCCGACTATGCCGCGGACGAGGTGACCGTGAGCACGGGAGTCCGGGGTGGGATCAAGGCGGTCATGAATGCCTGGGTCAAGGCGTTCGAGATCGCGCCGGTCCAACCGACGTTCACCCATGTACTCGAGCCGGCCCGACCCGTCCAGGGGCGCGTGACCGACAAGGCGACCGGCAAACCGCTGGCCGGCATCCTGGTCCAGATGACCGCGATGCGGCGACGCGGCGGTACGCCGCAGTACACCCGGACCGACGCCGACGGCCGCTACCGCATCTCCGGACCCTCGGCGGAGTCGTACCGGACCACGGTCTACCCGCCCGCCGATTCCGCCTACCTGGCCCTCCGGTTTCACCAGCAAGGCTGGCCGGCCGGGGCGAGGTCCCTCGAAAAGAACTTCGCCCTCGACAAGGGGCGAATCGTGACGGGACGGGTCATCGACGCCGATGGCCAGCGGCCGATCGCCGGCGCGACCGTCGTCTACCAACCCCACCGCGGCAATCCCAACAACCGCCGGGAATACGAACTGGACAACAAGGTCTTGACCGGCGCCGACGGGCAATTCGCCATCACCACCTTGCCGGGCCAAGGTGTCGTTGCCGTCGAGACCCCGGACGAAAGCTACCTGCATGTTCCGCTCAATGGCAACTACCGGGTCGCGCTCATCTGCCCCCAGGGCCTCGCGGCCATCGACGTCCCGAAAGAGGGCGAGCCGAAGCCGGTCGCGATCGCCGTGCGGAAAGGCGTCCCTCTGGAAGCCACGATGATCGGCCCGGATGGCAAGGCCGTCTCCCAGGTCATGTGCTCCTGCGAAGGGATCGGCGTGCGGGAGATCAACGCCTGGAACCACGGAGCCGAGGTTGTCACCGAGGGTCGATTCCGCCTCCCCGGCGCGGACCCGTCGAAAACCTATCGCGTCTTCTGCCTCCAGCCCGACCGCAAACTCGGCGCGGTCGTCGACCTGAAGCCCGACCCCGGGGCGACGCAGCCGGCCGTGGTCCAGCTCCAGCCGATGGCCACGGTCCGCGGCCGGCTCGCCACCGCCAGCGGCTCGGCCGAGCCCGGCGCACAGGTTTACCCGGTGCTCGTGCCCCGCGACAAGGCGGCCGATCTGAGCCGCGCCGAGATCCTCAACGACGGGACACCCTATTTCGAGCTCCTGGGCGAGCGAGCGATGCTCAGCTACTGGCTCAAGATCCATCCCAATCCCAGGGGGGAATTCGTGCTGGATACGCTCGTGCCCGGTGCCCGCTTCTACATCGTGGCCGGGTCCGGCCACCGGGAGGCCCGGGTCCCGGTGATGCCGCTGAAGCCCGGCGAGGATCGCGACCTGGGCACGATCACGCTCAAGGAGCGGATACCATGATCATGACGAAGGCTGAGAAATCACTTCTTGATGACCCGCGGGCTGCCTGGGCAGCCTATCAACCCGGCCCGGAGACCCCCTGGGACGCCGCGCGTGTGGCGCACCTGCACCGCCGCGCCGGGTTCGGGGCGACCTGGGGCCAGCTTCAGCGGGATGTCCGCGAGGGTTTCGAGCCCTCGATGCGACGCATCCTCGACGGCGAACCCCAGGGACCCGGCGGCCAGCCGGCGGCGGAGTTCGCCGAGACAGTCACCGCCATGGAAGAATCGGCCCGGCGCCGCCCTTCAATCGAACGCATCCAGTTGCTCTGGCTCTACCGGCTGATCGTCACGCCCTTCCCCCTGAGGGAGGTCATGACCCTCGCCTGGCACGGCCACTATGCCACCAGCCAGGCGAAAGTCCAGGCCCCCGAGCTGATGCTGGCGCAACACCTGTCCCAGCGCGAGTTATGTCGGTCGCCGATCCGCCAACTGCACCGCCGCATGCTCGGCGATGGTGCCATGCGGCGATGGCTCGACGGCTTCAATAGCACGAAGGCCCAGCCGAACGAGAACCTGGCCCGCGAGTTCCTCGAGCTCTTCGCAATTGGTCTCGGTGATTACACCGAGCGTGACGTCCGCGAGGCCGCGCGAGCACTCACCGGCTGGCGCGAGCCGGATCGGCTCGACCCTGGCGACTTCGACGCCGGTCCCAAGACGATCCTGGGCGAGACCGGCCCCTGGGGCCTGGATGACGTCGTCCGGATCGCCTGCCGCCAGCCGGCCGCCGCCGTCCACGTCGCCCGGCGACTCTACCGGACGTTCGTCTCCGACACCGACGAGCCATCGCCCGAGCTGCTTGCGCCGCTGGCGGACGCCATCCGGATTCCGGGGGATGTCGACGTCGCCAGGGGGATCGAGCTGGTGCTCCGCTCCCGGCTCTTCCACTCGGAGGACTGCCGCGCGCGGTGCGTGAAGAGTCCTGTCGCACTGGCGATCGGCGCAATCCGTGCCCTCGAGTTGTTTCGCCCGCCGCCCGAACTGGTGGACCTGGAGATCCACCTGACCAAGATGGGCCAGCGGCTCTTCTTCCCACCGGGGGTGGCGGGCTGGCCGGGCGGATTGGCCTGGCTCGACGGCCAGGCGGTGGTCGCGCGGGCCAATTTCGCCGACTGGATCACCCAGCCGTCGACTTCGAGTGGAATGGACCCCTTCCGCGGCCTCGCCGAGCGGCACGGACTTCAGACGCCTGAAGAGTGGCTGGAGCGCCTGGCGACCCTGTTACTCCCCACGCCGCTTTCGCCCTCCGGTCGCGCGCTCGGCGTGCAACAATCCCCCGATCGTCGTCGGCTCATGGGTGGTCGAGTCCGGGGATCGCCCCGCCTCCATTCCCGCGAACGACAATCCGCCGATCGGCGTCGGATCACGCGGCAGTTGCTCTCGCTGCCGGAGGCGCAGGTCGGATGATCTGCTCGGTGCGGGCGGCCGGATCTGATGTTGTGATTCCAGATTCCAAATTCCAAATTGTAAATTAAATAGGAGTTACGCAGTGGAAGCTTCTCGGACATCGCCGCCTGCTGCTCCGAGGCGTCTGGGCTGGATCGGCGAGGCCCAAGAGACGACCGGCGCATTGTTCGCTCGCCGATCTTTCCAGGCGCCGGGGTGGAAGGCCAACTGCGTAACTCCTATTCAATATTACAAATAACTAATTATTTGGAATCTGGAATCTGGAATCTGGAATCTGGAACCGGACCCAAGTTCGCGGCGCATGCCGCGTTGAGGAGCAAGATCATGGTCTCGCGTCGTGATTTCCTGAGAACGGTCGGCACGGGGACTGGGGGGTGGTTCCTCGGGGTGCCGCTGCCCGGCCTGTGGCGGCGAGCGGCCGGGGCCGCGGAGCCCCGCGCCGACTTGCCGATCCTGGTTGTGCTGGAGCTGACCGGCGGCAACGACGGGCTGAATACCGTCGTCCCCCACGCCGACGACGTCTACCACAAGAGCCGGCCGACGCTGCGGATCGAGCCGGACAAGGTCCTGAAGCTGGATGACCGCGTGGGATTGCACCCGTCCCTGAAGGAGCTGCACCAGCTCTGGGAATCGGGCGACCTGGCGGTGGTGCAGGGAGTCGGGTATCCGAATCCGGACCGGTCGCACTTCCGCTCGATGGAGATCTGGCAGACCGGGCTGCTCGGCCCGGCGCCGCCGGCGGGTTGGCTTGGCCGGGTCGCCGACGCCGATCCCGCGTTGCGGACCTGTCATGTGGGCCGGCAGGCCGTGCCGATGGCAGTGCGAGGCCGCAAGGCGGTGCCCCAGGCGCTGGCCAGTGTGGCGGAGTATCGCCTGGCGCCCGGTGCCGGCCTGGTCGGGCTCGACATGGCCGGCGGACCGAGCAACCCGGTGCTCGACCAGGTGCGGCGGCAGTTCGCCGCGGCGCGGGAGCTTTCCGACCGCCTGGCGAAGATCCCCGCCGGTCCGGGTGCATCCGAGTCATCGTCCGAGACCCTGGAAGGCCGGCTCGCAACGATCCGACGACTGATCGAGGCCGACTCTCCGTTCCGGATCTCCTACACCACCCAGGAGGGTTTTGATACCCATGCGGCCCAGCGCTATACCCATCTCGACCTGCTCCGCAAGGTCTCCCAGGGGGTCGCCGGGTTCCTCAAGGATCTGAAGACCAGTCGACTCAATAACCGGGTGGTAGTCCTGGTCTTCTCCGAGTTCGGCCGCCGGCTCAAGGAGAATGCCTCGGGCGGGACCGATCACGGCACCGCGGCCCCGGTGCTCCTGGCCGGCACGCCGGTCAAGGGCGGACTGATTGGCCCGCCCCCCGACCTGTCACGCCTCGACGACGGCGGCGACCCCCGGTTCACCACCGACTTCCGCGACGTCTATGCCGCGTTGCTCCGCCGATGGCTGGCCGTCGACCCCGAGCTGATCCTGGGGCGGCGGGATGGGGGGCTGGCACTGATCGAGCGCATGTGAGGGGAATTCCTCCACATCCACTCGCGGGCCCGGGCGCCTCCGCGTTCTTCAGGAAGTGGGAGAGGAGACATTTCCCTCCAGGTCTTCGAGCACCTTCTGGATCATCGTCGACTCGGAGGGGTAGCTCTGGCTCAATTGGTCGATCAGGCTACGAGCGCGCTCGGGCTGTCCTGCGCGCCAGAAGCAGGATGCGGCGCTCAGCCGGCTTCGAAGTGCCAGATCGGAATCCTCGACCGCGTCATAATCGGACGCGAGCACCAATTCGAGGTGCGCAGCCGCCAAGAAGTGATGGATGGACGAATCGCGGTCGCCCCGCATCTCCGCCAGCATCCCGCGCTGGACTTCGCGGGACTTGACCGTCACGAGCATGTCGCTGACCGCGCTCGATGCTGCAGACATCATCTTCTCCTGCCCGAGAGTCTCCGCTGATGTGAGATTAACCCGAGAACTCCAAACGGCCCGCTGGCGTCTCGAACTCCACCACACAGATGAGGAACGCCGAACCGACGTGGTTGGTCAGGCGCTCGCGTTTCTGCTGACAAGCTATCTCGAAATCGGCTCGACGGGTGCGTCCGGCAATTTCCAAGTGATAGTGATCATCGCCTACAAGATAATCGGCCCCGCTACCACGAAGTGCGACGTCTCGAATCTCATGATGGCCGGCAAAGTGAAGGCCGAATCCAGCAATCGCGATCGCTGCCAACTCAACTTGCCGCGTCGGCTCGTAAGTTCGTCGCAGTCTCGTGATGCGATCTCCGTCGATTCCACCTGGATCAATCCTGAGTGACAGCTCGTCGGACCCAAAGCCGGGGAGGTCTCGAACATCAAGTACCATTCGCCGAGGGAGGTCGTGGAATCGATCCTCGAGAACCCCGGCCGCGGCCAGGATGATCGTATCCCAGAGCAGCCGGGGGTGCATCTCAGGCAGGTCGAGTAGCCGGCAAGACACCTCGACCAAATTAACCTGCTCCTTCGCCCTGGAATCAGGCTCGACCTCGGATTGAGAGCCGTCCTCACTGAGAAAAGACGTCGAACGGTCATCTGAAGCCATTCTAGCCAGGGGATTCAGAAAATGGGAACGGCAGATCCCCTTGACGGCATAGAAAGAGAAGAGTGGCATGGGTCGAGGGGGGGATGCCGATGGTCAAGCGCAACACAGGTGCGGCGCTGCGGCAGATCCGCGCGTTGCTCGAGGCCGGGACGTTCTGCGGGCTCTCCGACCGGCAGCTCCTGGAGCGCTTCCTCGCGTGTCGCGACGAGGTCTCGGAGCTGGCGTTCACGGTCCTGGTGGAGCGCCACGGGCCGATGGTCCTCGGCGTTTGCCGGCGCATCCTGGCCGATCCGCATGATGCCGAGGACGCGTTCCAGGCGACCTTCCTCGTGCTGGTCCGCAAGGCGGGTTCGATCCGGGTGGATGGCTCGGTCGGGCGCTGGCTCTTCGGCGTCGCCACCCGGGTGGCCGAGCGAGCCCGGGCCGATGCCCAACGGCGTCGCGGTCGCGAGCGCTCGGGCCTGGGCTGCATCGAGACCACGGTGGCGGAGTCACCTCTGAACGCGGTCGACCGGGCCGATCTCCGTTCGGTCCTGGCCGAGGAGCTGGGCAGGCTGCCGGCGCGGCTCCAGGTCCCGGTGATCCTCTGCGACCTGGAAGGCTCCAGCCACGAGGAAGCCGCCCGCCGGCTCGACTGGCCCGTCGGGACGGTCAAGAGCCGGCTCTCGCGGGCCAGGGCCCGGCTGCGCCAGCGCCTGACCCGCCGTGGCCTGGACCCGTCGGACCTGGGGCTCGCCCTGCCCCTGGCCCCCACCCCCCTGCCCCGCGGCCTGGTCGAAGCCACGACCCGGGCCGCCCAATCCCTGATCGCACGATCGCCGGCGACCGCCGGGATCGTCTCGGCCGCGGTGACCACCCTGACCCAAGGAGTGCTCTGGACCATGTTCGTGACCAAACTCAAGCTGTCGGCGGTCGCGCTGCTCCTGATCGCGGCCGGCTCGGCCGCCCTGGTCGGCCAGGCGACCGCGCAGAAGCCACCCGAGCCCCCCAGGCGGATTCCCGCGCCCGATGCTCCCGCCGGGCGAGCCCAAGAGGCTCCCCGCAGCGACGATGAGCTCGACATCGTGATGCTGGAGCGCGCCTGGGCCCAGGCCATCCCCCGCCGCGATGCGGCGATCGTCAACCGGATCATGGCCGACGACTTCGAGGGCATCGACCCGGTCGGGAACAGTTTCACCAAGTCCACCTACATGCCCGATCTGGCCCACGGCGTCTTCTCCGACCAGCCGATCGAGCTCGATGAGCTGAAGGTGCGCCTCTTCGGTGGTGCGACCGCCGTCGCCACTAGCCGGATCAAGATCGCCGGTCACCCGACCCCGAGTCGGCTGACGAATCTCTACGTCAAGCGGCAGGGCCGCTGGCAATGCGTGACGTCTCACGCCAGTGGGATTTCCTCGACGACCTGTCCCGCCCTGAATGGCCCGCTGGGGGTCCGGCTGACTCGGCCGGTCGCGGAGAAAGTCGACTGCACCTCGTGTCACCAGCCCCCTCACCCGGCAGGGATACAGCCGCCCGAGCGGGGCGAGTTGCGGATCGGCAAGCTCACGCATGCCGGCGACTGGAACAAAGCCCCCCAGGCCGGGCAACCAGCCCCATCGCCGTCTGCCATGCAGCAGATGACTGACCGGACGGTGGCCATGGGAAAGGAAAAGCCGCAGCCAGCGGATCGCGTTTTCATCCGGGCGCGATTCGATTGCCTGGTGGATGAGGTTCGCGTCAATGTCGGGGAGGTCGTCAAGAAGGGTGATCCGCTACTCCGCCTGTTCAGCACCGATCTCTTCCAGGCCAAGCTCGACTACAAGACCGCTCAATGGGAGTTGGAGTCCAAGCAAAGACAGCTCCGATGGTACCAGGAGATGCTCGCGAAAGGATTCCGCTCGGAAGGGCAATTGACCGCCGACCGGAACGCCGAGGAGAACAGCCGGCTCCGGGTCCAGCTCGCCCGGGACAACCTGCACGTCCTGGGCCTGCACGATGAGGCCATCGGGCGCATCGGGATGGAAGACGAGAAGGAGCGGGAGCGGCTAGTGCTCCGTTCCCCCGTCGCGGGGACAGTCATGCAACGTGCCGCCGTGCTGGGAAACCGCTATAATACCAACGATGTGCTGGTGACCATCGCCCCCAAGCCATCCGAGAAGCCGGCCGTGCCGTGAAACGGATCGCGACGAGTCGTTGCTCCGAATCGAGCGCACCCATCGAGGAATTGCCCGTGTTCAGCCCGTGGTTTGTCGCATCCCTGCTCCTCGCCGCGAGCCCGCCCGCCAGCCCCCTGGCCGATATCGGCCCGGCGCCGCCCACCGTCCTGGTCGACTCGTCCGGCAAGCCGTTCGACCTGGCCTCGCGGAAGGGGAAGGTCGTGCTCGTGTCCTTCGTCTACACGACGTGCACCGGCGTCTGTCCCGGGACGACGCAGGCGATGGTCCGCGTCCAGGCGGCACTCAAGGAGGCCAAGCTCTGGGGCACCGCGGTCGAGTTCGTCTCGATCAGCCTCGATCCGAAGCGCGACACGCCCGAGGTGCTCAGTCAGTATGCCCGCCTCTTCGGGGCCGATCGCGCCGCCTGGCACTTCCTGACCGGACCGCCGGCACGGGTCGACTCGGTCATCAACGCCTGGGGGATGTGGGTCAAGACTGTTCCAAACGGCGCGCTCGATCACCCCTCGCGGATCTTCCTCCTCGATCCGCGCGGCCACCAGCGGGAGATCTATAACCTCGAGTTCCTCAAGCCCGACGCCGTGCTCCAGGACATCCAAGGTCTCCTCTCGGAGAGGTAGGGCCGGCTATGCCGGGCCTACGCTCCGCATGCGTCCTCAGCAAAACGGTTTGAGGACGCGGCGCATCGAGCCGGCGTCGGGGTAGCGCTCGTTGGGGTCACGGGCCAGGCACTTCTCGACGATGTCGGCGAGGGCCTTGGGGATGTCGCCGCGGCGTTTGCGGATCGGGATCGGCGGCTCTTCCAGGAGCATGCGGATCAGGTCGCCGCCCCCGGAGGGCTCGTCGTAGATGTACTGGCAGGTCAACAAGTAATAGAGGGTGGCGGCCGTGGCGTAGAGGTCGGCCAAAGGCGTGACCGTCTTGAAGTCGAGCATTTGCTCGGGGGGCATGAACGGGACGGTGCCGCGCATCTCGCCGGAGAAGGTCAGGCCCGAGAGCCCCACGCCGCGGAAGCTCTTGGCCAGGCCGAAGTCGGAGATCTTCACGATGAGCCCCTCGGGCGACTGCGCGATCAGGATATTCTCGGGCTTGATGTCGCGGTGCACGAAGCCAAGCTGGTGCGCCTGCTCGAGCCCCTTGAGGATCTGACAGGTCAGGCGGCACCCTTGGTTGACGGGGTACCGGCCGGGATCCGCCTTGGCCAGGGTCTCCAAGTTGGTCCCCGCGACATACTCCATGGCGAACCAGAACTGCCCTCGGGTCATCCCCTGCTCGTAACATTCGACAATATGCGGGTGCCGGAGCTGGCTGATCACCGACATCTCGCGCTGGAAGCGGTCAATGGCCGAGCGGGTGGTGGCCGTCTCGGGCATGATCAGCTTGAGGGCGACCATCTGGCCGCTGAGGTTGTGGCGGGCTTGATAGACCACGCCCATCGCGCCGCGGCCCAGTTCGCGGAGGGTGGTGTAATAAGGCACCGGCTGGGGCAGGGTCGCCGACTCGGAGCGGCAGGCCGAACACCACCACTCGACGGCATCGCCGGCGGCCGTTCCGGCGGGGCCGGCCACCGTGATGTTCTGCGGGGCCAGCGTCCCGCAGCCCGCGCAACGGATCGGACTCAACAGGATCGACTCGGTGCGCGGCGGAGTCCCCCCCACTTCATCCCCCGAGGACAAGAACGGGGTCGTCTCGACCCGGACCCGAAAGACGCTCTGGCCCGCCGCGATCAGGTCGCCCGAGGAGAGCCGCACCCGTTCCACCCGCTGGTTGTTCACGAACGTGCCGTTCGTGCTCCCCAGGTCGCGCAGCTCGCACATCGGGGGATTGATCTCGATCATGAAGTGATCGCGCGACAGCGCACTGTCGTCGGGCATCGGGCAATGGACGAACCGCGACCGTCCCACGATGAACGTATCGTGCCGCTCGAAAACGAAGGACCGCCCCCTGCGTGGGCCTTGCACGACATCCAGAATCACACGCATTGCTTCGTCCTAGCTGCCCCCGATTGTGTCCTCTCGCATCGTCCCATGCGGCATCGGTGGGCCCGCCGACCGATCCCCCGCTCCTGATCACAGGACGTCGGCGTCGCCCGATGGTTTGGCCACTCTCCCAACTGTACTACGAGTCGGGTGCCCGAATTGTGGCTCCCCCTGAAGAGAAACCACGAGAAACTTCGTCCTCCAACCTCCAACCAAGCAACGCTCCAGGGATGGTCCGAGGGCCGACTGTGGAGTTCGCATCGTCCCGGACCGGCACGATTGAAAGAGCAATTGTTCGTAAATACAATTTTTCATGTGATGGTCCCCTGCTCTGGGAGGGGACTCTCGAGACGCTCATTCACCCACTCCAGTTTCGCGCCATGCAAACTCGGGGCCGACCCGCGGAAGTCCTGTTGAAGCATAAGCCCTCCGGCAAGTCCGCCGCGGAGGTCGCCGGGTCGTTTGCTTCTCTGGCTGAAGGTTTCGTGTAAGATAGGCCACCTGGACAGTCCCCGGCTCCCGGATGGGGCACAGCGAGACCACGGCGGGACGGCGAGGATCAATCCATGATTGCCGAGACGGTTGCCTGGACGTGGGCGGTTTCCACGGCACGGGCGGAGCGTCGGCCGGTGGTGGTGCTGGAGTCGTCCGTGATCGCTCAGGGACTGCCCTGGCCTGAGAATCTCGAGACGGCCCGAGCCATGGAGGCGGCGGTGCGCGGGGTGGGTGCCGAGCCGGCGACGGTGGCGGTGCTCGGGGGCGTCCTCCAGATCGGCCTGACGGACCCTCAGTTCGTCGAAGTCGCCCGGGCTGCGGCGACGGAGTTCGAATCGACTCCTGCGCCGCCAGGTGAGCCGGCCAGTGCCAGGGACACGCCGCGGGAGTGGTCGTCCTGGACCAAGGCGAATCGCCGCGACCTGGCCCCGGTGATGACCGGAGGCCGCAACGCCGCGACCACCGTCTCCGCGACACTCTGGGTCGCGCGCCGATTCTCCCTGGAGCCCCTGGTCATGGCCACCGGGGGCCTGGGTGGTGCCCACCACGACGCGGCGACCCGCTTCGACATCTCCACAGACCTGGACGAGCTGGCGCGTGCCGACGGAGCCCTGGTCGTCTGCTCGGGGCTGAAATCGATCCTCGACCTGGCCGGGACCCTCGAAATGCTCGAGACGCGCGGCGTGCTGGTTGTCGGATACCGTACCGACGAACTGCCCGGCTTTCTAGTACGTTCCAGCGGGTTGCCGTTGGAGCATCGCGTCGACTCGCCCGCCGCGGCCGCGGACCTGGTGCGGACCCACCGCTCCCTGGGACTCCCCGGCGCCATCGTCCTGGCCCAACCGGTCCCCCAGGCCGACGAGCTGGACCCCGAGAGCCTCCGAATTGCTCTCGATCATGCATGGGAACATGCACGCCGCCTCGGCATCACCGGCAAGCCGCTCACGCCGTTCTTACTCGAGGCGATCCGACGCGCCACGGCGGGGCGCAGCCTTCGGGCCAACTGCGCGCTGCTGATCGCCAACGCACGCCTGGCCGCCGAGGTCGCGGTGGCACTGATGCGACGGCGCGACCAGCCCCGGTGAGCCCAAGGCTCATTGGGGTGGGCCCGGGGCCGCCCGGTTCGCGGGGGCGGCCGGGTTCGCCGGTGGCGTCGGGGCCGCCGCCGCCGGGGCTTTCTCCGTCGAGGGACCGAAATCGAAGCTCTCGATCACGTCCTCGGCCTGGTCACGGAACGGCACGTGATCCTCGCGGTCGGTCATGGCTTGGACATGGATGCACTGGTTGCGCCCGAACAGGACCAGGTAATGGTCCAGGTAGAAGCGGGCGGCCTCCCGCGCCGCGACGCCGGCCACCGGCGGCTTGATTGCCGCTTCCAGGCGGTAGACCTTTCGCTTCAGGGGCGCCCATTCGCGTTCGGGGAGCCAGCCGGCGGGACCGGGCACGAGGTCGTAGCGTTTTCTCTCCCACTCGGCCCGGAGTGCTTGCCGGAGTGCCTCCGGATCGCGAGCCATGCGGTCGCGCTGAGGATCCTTCAGCTCGGGCACCAGGATGATCCGCAGCACATCCGACCCGCCGTCCGGGCGGGGATAGATCAGGTCCAACTCATCGGGATTTTCTCTCTGGACCGTAAGCTCCTGGGGATGCCGGAAATGGAACCGTCTCTGGGGATCGTCGTGGAGCAGCCAGGAGTTCGCCTCGGTGGCCGTCGGCGGTGGCTCGGGGATGGTCAGCCCCGCGGGTGAGGCGGCGTCGGCCGCGCCGGGCGTGGGGGCGGGCCGCCGCTGGAGGTTTAATTCCCGGGTCACGATCTGCTTCAGCCGTCTATTCTCGTCGATCGGAGTCGACATGACTCCACCCAGGCGCACCTGGGTGATCCGGCCCCGGGCCTCGACGGTCCCCGTCTTGCGGTCGGCCGCTTTGTCGCTCGCCCGTTCGACGGTCTTGGGCTCGGGGGTCGAGCCGGGGACCGGCGGCGTCGTGACGGCCGCCGGTAAGTCGAACACGAACAGGACCTCGGCACGGACTTCTCCCGCCCTCGGCTCCACCGTCAGGTGGCCGGAGAATTCCAGGACTGCGGTCCGCCCGGTGCCCCGCTCCGCTTTCCGGACCTCGCGCAAGGT
Source organism: Isosphaeraceae bacterium (assembly GCA_021324445.1). Classification (GTDB taxonomy): domain Bacteria; phylum Planctomycetota; class Planctomycetia; order Isosphaerales; family Isosphaeraceae; genus JAJPJC01. Next base: position 7,711 of record JAJPJC010000298.1, on the reverse strand, counting down.
CCCTTCCAGCGCGTAGTCCCCCTCATCGGTAATCCGGCCCAGCAGCGCCTGGCCCGCCTGACGCGGGATCGACCAGGTATCACCCACCCGCACCGGCGTCCGAGGCAGGATGGCCGCGAGCTGAGGCAAGAACAATTGATCGCCGACGATCGCGTGGTATTCGACGTCGCGCAGCGGGCGGGCTTCCGTCAAGCTCAAGAGCTCGGGCAACCGACCCGGGCGCAGTCGATACCAGATGCTCAGGTCCTTGAACAGGGACGCATTGGGGGACAGGTCCTTTGGGGTGATCTGGATGCGGAACGAATCGTAGTGCCGAACCGTATCGGTCACTTCGCCCAACCGAGTCACTTTCGCTGGCCGCTCGGTGTAGATCGTCCGGGTCGTGATCTCCTTCCGATCCGGTGCACCCTGAGCCTTCTCCGTCTCGGTCTTGAGCGTCTGGAGCGCGCCGACCTGGTACTGGGTGATCAGCTCAGGCTTGGCCGGATCCGGCGCGAGCGCATATTTTTCGAGGAACCGGTAGCGGGTGCTCAGCGCCTCGGTCGATTCCTGGGGCTGTGCCGGAGCGGGCGGAGCGGCCGCGTCCCCGGCCGGCGGCTCCTGCCCGGTCGACGGACCGGCCTGGGCCAGGGCCCATCCCAGCACCATCAACCCTCCCAGCGGGCCGCCAGCGACCCGGCGGCCGGGGTGAGCTTTCCCAGGCAACGGGCCTGCCTCCGACCCGGACGCCCCAGCACCGGCACGCTTCCCCCCTGCACCGACCCTGCGGTTTTGGCTCTCGCTCATGATCCACCACCCTCGCGGCTCGATTCGATCGCCGACCCCAATCCCGCCGTCTTCCCATTAGACCAAATCGGGGCCGACTTTATCAGTCATTGGGGATTCGTGCCGCGGCTCGCGGCCGACCATCGGAGGGAGCCGATCATCTCCGCGTCCTGGTCGCCGAAGCCGCGCGCGGATTCCTCGGACAGGGTGAAGGTGACCAGGAGCTGGTCTCCCGCGGGGCTGGCCACGAGGTAGTAGTACCAGACGATGCCGAGGTCCCCTTCCCGGCCCTGGACTCCCACCTTGTAGCGGAACCCGCCGGCCGGGTCGCCGTCGACCTCGCCGGCGCCCAGGAACTGGACGAACCGATGGCGCAAGGCCCGGCGAATGTCGTCGCGGAACTGGGCGGGATCCTGGTGTCGCCCCTTGCCGGCGGCGGGACCGACGGCGATGTTGCACTGGGCGACGACCTGGCTCCCCTCGAGCCGCTTCAGGACGATCCGCTTGGGGTCATCCCAGAAGGCGTGCCAGTGGCGGTCATGCAGCAGCGACGACTTGCCGTCCGGGGCGACCAGGAGCAGTCGCAGACTCAGGGGGGTGATCTCCAGGGGGATCCCGGCCAACCCGGCATCGGTGAGCGTGGCCGGGGGCCGCTCCGCCTGCCGGGTCATGCTCAGGGTGCTCTTGACGTCCAGCCCGGCCTCGATCGGGCCGGGGCGCCGGGTCTCCGCTCGGTTCAGCTCGAGCCGGTCGATCCAGCCCATCCGGCGATCGAAGGTCAGGAACCCCTCGCAGTTCATCAGGCCCGCCCCCCCCAGCGCCGTGCCTTCAACCCGCCCTTTGAGTCGGACCCGCGCCCGGGTGTCATCCAGGGATTCGAGGGTGGCGTCCAGGGCGTTGGTGGTCAGGACGTCGTAGCCGCTGACCGCCTGCGCGGCCCGCTCGCCGACCCGCCAGTGCTCCCCAAGACGTACCGGTGCACCTGGCAGCAAGTCGGCCAGCGCCAGGGGATCCCCGACAGTCTGCACCAGCTCGAGCTCGGACCGCGTCAGCGGCCCCGCGGGGCTGACGACGACCACCGGCTCGTCGCGATCCCGACGTTCGGCGACCAGCAACCCGACCTCCGGCCGGATCGCCGCCGACGTCGGCCGGACTTCCCCGTTGATCGCCGAGGCCGCCTGAAGCACGTGACGCACGACCTTCCGCGCCCGGCCGCTCGCCCCCGCCGGCGGCCCAGTCGACGACCCCGCGTCCACAGCCCGCCTCGCCCCGGGCACCGCGTCCTCAACCAGCTCCAGGACGCGCTCGCTGTAGACCAGCCGCGTCTGGACATCCAAAGCCAGCGGCTTGGGCATTCGGGCCGCGGCCGCCACCGGCCCCGGCGGCAGGCCAGGACGGAAGAGCCCTTGTCCCTTCAACTCGATCCAGACGCGCGCCGTGCTGCCCCGGCGCATCGCCTCGCCCAGCACGAGGCTCGTCGCGGGCTGGCCCGCAGTCAAGGGCGTGCCACAGCGGATCCCCAGTGCCACCACACAGGCCATCGCCGCCGATCGCCGCAGCTCACCCCGCCACCCCCCCATTCCCTCGGCCATCCCTGACTCCTTGCTTCCACGTCCGTCCTGATCGACCCCGGGCCAGTCTCCCGACATCAATTATGGAAACTTCCTCCCAGCCGTCAATTTGGGCTCACTCCTATTGCAATTCACCAGGCAGTCAATCAATCATGATTAGTTCGAGACCATCTGGAAAACAACCCATTGGGACCGGGAGGCCGAGCTGTGACCACCGCAACATCTTTCGAGCATGTTCGGAACTTTATCCAAAGTCTCTGCCGTTACTCGACTTGCGGCAGGCGGGCCCGCCAGGACGCCTCGGTCGCAAGTCGTCCATGCTCAGCGATTTGCGTCGTTTCCTTTGCGGAGTTCCGATCCCCCTCGAGATAAACCCTGGGTTACGTCGGTGATCCAGGCCGGGCGGGACTCCGGTTTTCTCACCCGGCACCTGGGGAGGGTTCGTCTCGCCGCCCTGGGCGTCCCATACTCTCTGTAGGGAATTGGAGAAAGAACTCCCAGACGCGATCGCCATCCGGAGTTCAGCGGCGCTGGTGGCGCTCGCCCGGTACTGATACCATGGGGTCAGCCATGCGTGTCGGACGGAAGCGCTGTCCGCCCAAACGGTTTGTTCCGAATCACTTACGAATTTGGCGAACAAAAGACCGGATTAAAACGTCTGTTTAAAACAGTTGTTCGAAGGCGATGTGGTTCACCCACCGCGGCTGGAGTCAGGCGCATCGATAATGAAAACGAGTCTCGGTATCGAGTTTGCTGCGGAGAAAACGGGTCCCCAGCCCTGGGGCGGTTCCGCGAGTGGGAGCTTTCCGGGACCATCCTGGGAACCAAAAGAGACCGTGGCGCATCATTGCATGGGAAGGACATCGTCTCTGGTCCCAGAAAGTGGCGACCCTCCGTTCACGTTGAGGCGTAGGAAGAAGGCATTTCAAGGATTGAGGCGGTCCAAGAGCCCGAGGGTGCCGGGCTCTTGACAGAAAAGCCAAGAAGAAAACGGCTTGCACGAACGAATTGCTGGACGGGAGGCGTTCGAGAATCAGAGGAAATCCAGCCGCGAGTCCGATTCTCTTCGCCGCCTGGGCGGCGGCAAGGTCGATATTATCAACGGATGGACGAAGTCATGGATGATCTGGTAGAGTGAACCAGTTGGGGTCCGATTGGCCAGCCGAGTTTGGGGGGATTTTCCAGGATGGGCAAGATGTACCGTCACCCCGCGATGAAACAATTGAAGGACCAGCAGACGCGGTACGCGCCACGGGAGCGACGGCTGGAGCAGATTGACCGCGCCGAGCAGCTCTTGACGGAGATCGAGGGCGCGAAGCGTTATCCTTACGAATACCTGTGCTATCGGATCACCGGCTATCGCCCCGAAGGTTGGCCGGCACTGGTGCTGGACGGGGGCGATGTGCAGCACGATTTGCGCCTGTTCGTCGAGGATCTCTCGGCGACGGCGCGGCAGGCCGTCGAACACGTGGCGGAGCCGGTTTTGACGGTCGAGGAGGTCAGTCGGCGGTACAACGTGTCACCCCGCACGGTGACGCGATGGCGCCGCCAGGGTCTGGTGGCGCGGCGTTTCGTCATCGACCGCCGCACCAAGGTTGGGTTCCTCGAGTCGAGCCTGCAGCGCTTTGTCGCGGCCCATCGCGCCCAGGTCGAACGGGGCTCACGGTTTCGGCAACTGACCGAGGCGGAGCGCGACGAGATCATTCGCCGTGCCCGCCGCATGGCGCTCGTCCGCCCAGGGCAGGCCGGCCTGGTCGAGATCGCGCGGAGGATCGCACGCAAGATGGCACGCTCTACAGAAACCGTTCGGCTGACCTTGAAGGCCTACGATCGGGACCATCCCGACCGGGCGATCTTTCCCGCCATGGCACCGGCGCTGGACGATGACGCCAAGGCGCAGATTTATCGGCGCTTTCGCATGGGCGTCTCGGCCGAGGTCCTGGCCCGGCAGCATGGCCGGACCCGTTCGAGTATCTACCGGATTATCAACGAGATGCGCGCCCGGCGCATCCTCGGCACCAAGCTGGAATTCATCGATCACGCCAGCTTCGCCCAGCCGGAGCACGCCGAGGCGATTCTCGGCCCGATGCCCGAGCCGGCCGACGGCAAGCCGCCACGGCGGCCCAAGGCCCCCAAGGGGCTTCCCCCCTACCTGGCGAGTCTCTACGAGGTCCCGCTGCTGGACCGTGAGCAGGAGATGCACCTGTTCCGCAAGATGAATTATCTCAAGTACCGGGCCAACCAGCTTCGCCTGAAAGTCGACCCCAGCCGGGCCAGGACGTCCGACCTCGACGAGATCGAGCGGCTCCAGGAAGAGGCCCTGGCGGTGAAGAACCAGATCATCCGGGCGAACCTCCGGCTGGTCGTCTCGATCGCCAAGCGGCACGTCGGCCCGGCCAACAACTTCTTCGAGCTGGTCTCCGACGGCAACATGTCGCTGATCCGGGCCGTCGAGAAGTTCGACTTCTCGCGCGGCAACAAGTTCAGCACCTATGCCTCGTGGGCCATCATGAAGAACTTCGCGCGGACGATCCCCGAGGAGAATTATCGCCGCGACCGGTTCGTCACCGGCCATGAGGAGATGTTCGAGGCGGCCGCCGACAACCGCACCGACGAGCATGAGTACGAGAGTGCCCTCAAGCGGATGCAGGAGGCGGTCAAGGGAATGCTCGGCCGGCTCGACGAGCGCGAGCGCAAGATCATCGTCAGCCGCTTCGGACTGGGCGGGGCCAGCGAGCAGACGCTCGAGCAGCTCGGCCGCGAGCTGGGCATCACCAAGGAACGCGTCCGCCAGATCGAGTCCCGCGCCCAGGACAAGCTCCGCAAGATCGCCAGCGAGGAGAAGCTCGATCTGCCGATGCTGTGAGCCAGAAGCGGCCTTTCTCCCCATTGACCGCCGGACGACCTGTCTGGTTTGACCCGCGTCGTTACTTCAGGGGTCGCCTTGGTGTAGAATCGAGGCGTCCCCTTTTTTCTTTTCTTTGGCGTCGTGAGGTCATCCACCATGGCCACGGTTACCGCAGGTCGTAGGTCCCCTCTCATCGAAGACCGGCCCGAGACCGTGGCCGACCTGCTGCGGCGGTTGGGCAACGTCCCGGCCCATCGCGTGCGGCTCCATCCGACACCCGGGACGGCCACCGAGAAGGACCTGATCCGCAACAACGAGAGCAAGTTCAAGTCGGCGATCTGCGAGCTGGTCGACGGGTGCCTGGTGGAGAAACCGATGGGGTGGGAAGAAGCGGCGATCGCCGGCTTGATTATCCACTTCCTGATCGCCTTCGTCAGGCCCCGGAAGCTCGGCACGGTGCTGCCGCCGGACGGCATGCTCCGGCTGGTCCCCGGTCTGGTGCGTGTCCCCGACGTCTCCTTCCTGGCGCGCGGCAAGCTCACGCGCTCCAAGCGCGGCGGGCAGCGCGTGCCGTCGGTTGCGGCCGACCTGGCCGTCGAGGTCATCAGCAAGAGCAATACCCAGGCCGAGATTGCCCGGAAGCTGGACGAATACTTCGCCGCGGGGACCCGGCTGGCCTGGGTCGTGGATCCCAAGACGCAGACCGTCCGTGTCCATACTTCACCCCGGGAGTCGGTGGTGCTGGGCCTCGACGACACCCTGGACGGAGGCGACGTCCTGCCGGGATTCCGGCTGCCGGTGCAGGACCTGTTCGACCTGGAGGACTGAGGTCCGCGCTGTCGAGCTCCGTTCCCTGCGCATCAACACCGGGTTGACCCCATGGCGCAACTGACACTCTTCGACGACCGGCCTGCGCAGGCCACCCGGCTGGCGCCGCGGCTGCGCGCCTTGGCCGCGCAGGGAATCTACTTCGGCACGAGCTCCTGGAAATACGAGGGCTGGCTGGGATCGATCTACACGCCGGACCGCTACACGGTGCGCGGCAAGTTCTCGCACCGGAAATTCGAGGCCGAATGCCTGGCGGAGTACGCTGAGACCTTCCCGGTCGTCTGCGGCGACTTCAGCTTCTACCAGTTCCCCAGCCCGGACTTCTGGCGCGAGCTCTTCGGCGGGACGCCGGCCGCGCTGCAATTCGGCTTCAAGGTCCCCGAGGAGATCACCGTCGCCGCCTGGCCGCGGCACGCCCGGTACGGCGCCCGGGCCGGTCAGGCCAACGCGTCGTTCCTCGACGCCGGGCTGTTCGAGCGTGCGTTCGCCCGGGCGCTGGACCCGTATCGCGACCGGGTCGCCACCCTGATCTTCGAGTTCGGGACGATCCCGAAATCGGTCCTTCCCACGGCCGACGCATTCACCGGCCGGCTCGACCGGTTCCTCGAGGCCCTGCCGGGGGGGTTCCGGTACGCGGTCGAGATCCGCAACCCGGAGTACCTCGGTCCGGACTACTTCGCGATGCTCTCCGCCTATGGTGTCGCCCATGTCTTCAACGCCTGGACGCGAATGCCGGAGATCGGGGTCCAGGCCGGCCTGCCCGGTGCCTTCACGGCGGATTTCACGGTCATTCGCGCCTTGCTCCGCCCCGGCCGGACCTACGAACAGGCCGTATCCCGGTTCGAACCCTATCGGGCCGTCCAGGAGCCCCATCCGCCGACCCGCGAGGCCCTGCGCCGGATCGCCGAGGACTCCCGCCGCAACGGCAAGCCGGCGTTCGTGTTCGTCAACAACCGGCTGGAGGGCAATGCGCCCTCGACCATCGAGGCCGTCGTGCACGGCAGCCTGGGCGTGTAGTCAACGATCGGTGGCCGCTTGCTCATGTGACCCCACGTAGGAGCCCAGCAGTTTGGCCGCGAGACGAAAGATGTTCTCGGCCGCGGGCCGGTCGGATTGATAGAGGCGGTGGAACGATCGCAGGCAGTTCGCGTGGGGCGCCCGATCTGAGGTGTAATAACGAACGAGCTTTTCTGACTGCCGGACCATCCTGGCAGATGAACCCTGCTCTCGCCCCTGTAGGGCCAAATACAAAGTGACGATTTGTCGTGCCCGGTCCTCGAAGAGTTCGCCGCGCCGCCTGCTGTTATTCAATTGGAAGATCGCGATGGCCACCAGCGCACGCTGGCGGCCGAAACCGTCCGCCTTCGGCCGAGGCGTCAGCCCACGGAACTCGATCAGGGATTCCGGGTCTTCATCAAAGCCCCCGATCGGGTAGGGGAGGAACGGTCGCTCAGCCATCATCGAGGACGGGTCCCGCTCCGTCACATTTCGTGTCCCGGCGATGGGGAAGAAGTTCTTTTTCAGGACCGTGTTGCAGACTTTGCATGAGGCCGCGTAGTTGAGCGGATTGTAGGCGAGGAGCTTGTATCCTGCTCGACTCTGGCGATTTTACTCAATCTTCGAGGAGTTTCTCTCCCCAATTCCGCGCCGGTGGCGCGGACAACGAACCTCGGGTGCGTCCGGTGATCAAACGCACCCT
>JAJPJC010000075.1 GCA_021324445.1 Isosphaeraceae bacterium | reverse complement strand
TGATCAGATGCTCCGATGACCCAAATGCGCCAGGGCAATTTGAGGGCGGAACGGGTCGATTTCCCCTATTTTAACAGTCGTGGCGGGCGATTTGCAAAACTCCAGCTTGAAATCTAGGAAATCTATGGAGCGACGTGAAATCTCTGGGCGCCTCGGCCGCCAGGATGCACGCATGCGGGATGGCTGGACCGACTGGTCATCCGTCAAGCGGTGCATCGACCTGGCGGCCGTGGCGACCGACCTGCTGGGCGCCCCCCAGAAGTGCGGGGGCGCGGGCCGGCTGTGGTGGCTCTGCCCGCTCCATCCCGATCGCAACCCGTCGTTCTGCATCAGTCCGGGGCGCTCAGAGTGGCGCTGCTTCGGCTGCGGTGCCCGGGGCGATGCCGCCGACTTGCTCATGCGAGTCCGGGGGATCACCTTCGCCCAGGCGCGGGAGGCCCTGACCGCGCGCGCCGGCGGCATCGCCTCGCCGAGCCGGTGGCCGATCGATCACCCGGGGCCAAGGGCGGCGACCCGCGCGGAGGCCCCCAAGGCCGCGCCCAAGCCGCCCCCCGGCTTGTCGCTGGCGGAGGCCCTGGCGCTGGTGGCCGATGCCGAGCAAAGGCTCTGGGCACCCGACGGAGCGGCGTATCGGGCCTGCCTGCTCCGCCGCGGGCTGACCGAGCCGACGATCCGCGCCGCCCGGCTGGGGTGGACGCCAGGCGTGAGAGTCGCCAAGCAACGCGGCGGCGGGTGCTTCCCCGCCGCCGGGATCGTCATCCCCTGGTTCGAGGGGGTCCGTCTGACCATGATCAAGATCCGCCAGCCCGAGGGTCGGCAGCCGAAATACGTCGAGGCGTTCCGGGACGGCCCGCGGCTCTATCCGGCTCCCTCGGTGGTTCGGCCGGGCATGCCGTTGATCGTGACCGAAGGGGAGTTCGACGCCCTCTTGCTCGCCCAAGAGCTCGAGGGATCGGCGGCGGTCGTGACCCTGGGCTCGGCCTCGGCCCGGCTCGACCCGGCAATCCTCTGGCTCTTGGCCGGGTCCGGCCCGATCTTCACGGCCCACGACGCGGATGAAGCTGGCGACCGCGCCGCCGCGGGCTGGCCGGCCCGGGCGCAACGCGTCCGGCCCCCGGGTCCCGACAAGGATTGGACCGAGGCGGCCCGATCCGGGGTCAACCTGGCCCGATGGTGGCACGACCGGCTGGGGGGGATCGAGCGCCCTGTGCGCTCGACTTGGGAGGAGCTGGCGCGGCGGCGCTGGGGCTCCGGCCCGGAGGACGAGACGCCTGGAATCGTAATCGATGGGCCCAGGCCGCCCCGATCGCTCGCGGCCTCGGGCGTCGCGGACTCGCTCGACCCTTACGCCCGCGTGGAACGCGCCGCCATCATGGAGTTCGACGGCGGCCTCGCTCGCGAGGACGCCGAGCGCGCGGCAGGACTCTCAACCCGAGGAAATTCTAGTTGACAAAAATCAAGCAAAACAGTAACATGAGCACTATGAGAGAACCCTTTTCCTCCCTGCTGCGGCGCGCGATCCTCGAGAGCGGCCTGACACGTTACGCCATCTCGGTGAAGAGCGGCGTGAACCAGGCGGCACTGAGCCGGTTCGTCGCCGGGAAGCGCAGCCTGAACCTGGAGTCGGTCGACAAACTGGTGGAAGTGCTGGGGCTGGAAGTCCGGATGCCCCGCAAGCGAAAGGACGGTTGACCATGGCGGAGATCGTCAAGCGCGGCAAGTACTGGTACTACCGGTTCACGTCCCACGAGGGCCGGCGAGTCATGCGCAAGGGCTGCGCCGACCGCCGGGTGACCGAACAGATGGCCACAGCCGCCGAGCTGGAGGCGGCCAAGGTGCGGGCTGGCCTGGTTGACCCCAAGGAAACTGCCTATCGCGACCACGAGGCGACGCCCCTGGTGGATCACCTGGCCGCCTACTCGGCACACCTGGCGGACAAGGGCCGGACCGTGGCGCACGTGGCCCTGTCCGTCGGCCGCGTGCGGCGGGTCATCGCGCTGTTCCGGGGTGCCTCGTTGACGGAGATCGAGCCTGCGAATTCCGCCGCCGCGGAGCTGGCCAGGGCGAGCCAGGCGCTGGCACAATGGATCGTCCCGGCCCGACTCTCTCATCTCACTGCCGAGCGTGTCCAGAAGTCCCTGAGGAGACTCCGGGAGGAAGGCCGATCACTGGCGACGTGCAACCATCACGCGACGGCGGTCTGTGCCTTCGCGAAGTGGTGTTACGATACCCATCGGCTCAGGGAGTATCCCCTCCGAGGAGTCGAGAAGTTCAACGCCAAGGAAGATCGTCGCCATGACCGTCGGACCGTCTCCCTCGATGAGTTGTGCCGGCTTGTCGAAGTGGCGCACCGCGGGCGGCGCCTCAACCGGATGACCGGCCCGATGCGAGCGCTCTGCTACCGCCTGGCATCGGCGACCGGGCTGCGATTCTCGGAGATCAAGTCCATCACGCCCGGGTCATTCGACTGGGAGGCTCCCAGCGTCACGGTAGCTGCCGCTTATACCAAGAACGGAGACCCGGCAACGCTCCCCCTACCCAGGGACCTGGCGGACGACCTAGCGGCGTACGTTGCGACGCTGGAACCCGGAACACCCGTCTTCCCGTTGCCCCGCCGTGGCCGTGGCGCCGAGATGCTCCGCGTCGACTTAGAGGCCGCGGGGATCCCCTACCGCGACGCCGCGGGGCTGGTGTTCGATTTCCATTCCCTGCGGTGTGAGACGGCGACACTGGCGGATCAAGCCGGAGTCTCTCCCCGAGTCGTGCAACGGCTCATGCGGCATTCGACCCTTGAGCTGACCGGGCGCTACACCAAGCCGCGCGCCGTGGATATCGACGCCGCCGCGTCGCTGTTGCCCTCTCTCAAGCCCAAGGGGAATCAGCCCGAGGTCATGGGCGCGACGGGGACCGACGGCCGGTTTGCGCCACGACTTTTGTCCGATCCAACCGGACCGGCCTTGCCGAACCCCGAGGAAACCAGCCCGGAACGGGCAACCCATCGGGAGACGTTTGCGCCTTCCTTGCGCCTTTCTGGGGACGGACAGAGCCGGACTGATGCGCGATCCGGCGGGATGACGGGATTAGATGTCCAAGCTTCGATGCAAGGAAAAAGCCTGGAAAAGAAGGCTCTGGACGGCCTTGTGCGGCTCCAGACGCGGCCTGACGGGCGAGTACCGAAGGTGGGACTTGAACCCACACCCCCTTGCGGGGACCGGATTTTGAGTCCGGCGCGTCTGCCATTCCGCCACTTCGGCGCGAGGTCACGGTCGTGCTCGACTCGCGTTGCGACCGCGAATCGACGGCTCTCCGTGGCCTGGGCTTCACACTGCCTCATCGTACCAGGCCTGGGATCGGCTTGCCAGGGGATCGGCCCCTGAGACATCCCCACCGAGGTTTTTGTGCGTAAAACACAGTGGCGCCCAGCCCTACGGATGAGACAATCGGTGTGGCTACGCACCGCGTCTTTCATCTTCTGAGG
>JAJPJC010000144.1 GCA_021324445.1 Isosphaeraceae bacterium | reverse complement strand
TGATCAGATGCTCCGATGACCCAAATGCGCCAGGGCAATTTGAGGGCGGAACGGGTCGATTTCCCCTATTTTAACAGTCGTGGCGGGCGATTTGCAAAACTCCAGTACAATGTTAAGATATGCCGTCGATCCCAACAACGAGCCCGTCCTCCCTCCCGGTCGCTGCCAGGGCCCTCCCCAACCGCGCCGCGGTTCGGGCTCGAATGCCGCCTCGCCGGGACCGGCAAGGATCCGGAGGATCTCTCCCATGGACAGCCTATCATCTCGGACAGAGCCGACAAGGTGGATCCTGGTGTCGCTGCTGGTTTGCGGCGTGATTCTCGCGCGGGACCGGGCCCGAGCCCAGCCCCCCGGGACGGGCTCCGGCGCCGGTCAACCGCCGGCCCGGGACGCTCAGGCCGCCGGCCGATCGAAGCCGGATGCCGCCGGCAGCCGTGCGGGGAATCCCGCGCGTGGGAAGGACCAGGCCGCGGCTGCGGCCCAGGCGCAACCACCCCGGCGCGAGCCCAGCCAGGCGTTTCGCGATTCGATCCGCCAAACGCTCCAGAAGCGCCGGCAGCGCCGCGCCCGCCGGGCCCAGGGACAGGGACTCAACGACGCTCGCCCGATCGGCGCGATGGTCCCCTGGCCCATGCCCCCCGCCTTGATCATTCGCCACACCCCGGAGGTTCACCGCGAGATCGACAGCCTGCTCGGCGGGCTCAGGCGGTGAGCCCGGGACGGGCACCCCGCGGTCAAGTTGATAGTGAAAACGGAGCGCGATTCCGCTCTACTAACTGAGAGAGAAGCTCGACCCGGGAGGTCCGACCCCGGGCCCTGCAAGCCAATGGGAGACCACCACAATGGCGGGATTTGGACGCTACAAGCTGACTGATGCGCTGCCCCAGGAGCCAGCCAGGGCGGAGGACTCGCTGCCTGGGGGCCCTGGCCGGGGGGGCGCGGGAAACTACTCCGGTCGCGGTAAGGGCCAGCGCAAGGGCAAGGGCCGTCCCGCCGGCGAGGCCGGCAAATCGTCGTCCGCCGGACTGGCCGCCGAACAGCTCCGCGAGGCCCGGGAAAGTACCCAGGCGAAGAACGCCGAAGCCTCGACCCGCGACCGGATGGTCGAGATCGGCCGCGGGAATCAGCAGGCCGGCCGCCAGCGCGGAAAGTGATCGGCGTTGCCGCGTTCCGGAGGTCCGGCGATGGAATTGGGTTTAGCCGGGGCCGTCGTGGTCGTCTTCGGGGCGGCACGGGGGATCGGAACGGCGATCGCCCGAGCGTTTGCGGTGGAGGGTGCGGCCATCATGGCCGTTGACCGCGATCCCAGCGTCCTCGAGCTGGCAGGCCAACTCCCAGGTTCCGCGCCGCGCCCCGGGCCACCGGCCTTGGGCCTGGTGGCCGATGTGACCGACTTCGCCGCGGTCCGCCGCGCGGCCGAGGAGGTCACGCGCCGCTTCGGCCGCACGGACCACGTCGTCTTCGCTGTGGGCGCCGGCTCGGGCAAGTTCGGCTTCCCGTTCTGGAAGCTCGATCCCCAGGACTGGGACGCCGTGCTCAAGGTCAACCTGATCGGCGCGGTCCACGTGGCGCACGCGTTCGCCCCGGCGATGGCCGAAGCGGGCCGGCTGGGTACCGACCAAGACATCAGCTCATCTCGTTCCCTGCTCTTCCTCTCCTCGGTCGCCGGTCAGATCGGCTCGCAGACCGACCCTCCTTACAGCGCGGCCAAGGCCGCGGTCATCAACTTCGCGCAGTGCGCCGCCAAGGACCTGGCACCCTACGGTGTGCGGGTGAACGCCCTTTGTCCGGGCATGGTCCAGACCCCGCTCAACCGCTCGGTCTATGAGGCCTGGGCCCGGGAGCAGCCCGAAACGGGACGGCCCTCCTACGAGGAATGGTCCGCCGAGAAGATCCGCAGGCTCGTCCCCCTGAACCGATGGCAGCAACCCGAGGACATCGCCGCCATGGCGGTCTTCCTCGCCTCGAGCCAGGGCCGAAACATCACCGGCCAGACAATCAACGTCGATGGCGGGTACGTGATGCACTGGTGAGTCGCCAAGTCCAGGGCCAAGGACCGCCCCTCCCACCACCGGCCACCCCCAAGCGGCCACGGGCCAAGCGGCTGGCCGGCAAGTTCCTCTTTCCTCAACAGGCGATCCAGGTATGATCCCCGAGGGAGATCCTGAAGATGGACCGGATCGAACCGGCCTGAACGGCCGACGGAACGGAGTCCGGGGTGGACCCGAGGACAAGACATGGCACGGATCACGATGGGAGTGGAGCGGTTCGGCACCGAGGCCAGCGAGTCGGAATATCGCGGCCTGGAGGCGGGCGACATCCTGTATTTCCCGATCTCACCGCCACTCGTGACCGAGCAGGACCGGGCCTTCCTGGTCACCCAGAAGCAGGTTGACGCCCCGTATCACAAGAACATCAGCTACCGGCCCCTGGAGGACCGCTTGAAGGGTGTGGACCAGGATGATGCGGCGCAGTGGGCGCGGATGCACGAGATCATGCGCAGCTATTCGCAACGATCCGTTGCCTTCATGGCGGCCTTGCTCAAGCGGTACGCGGCGACCTGGAAGATCGACTTCGCCAGTTTCCGCCCCATCGAGGAAGACGGGCGGCGGGTCGCGTTGCATTCGCGCAATGATCTCCTGCACTTTGACTCGTTCCCGACCCGGCCGTCGCATGGTGACCGGCTGTTGCGCCTCTTCACCAACATCCATCCCGAGCGGCCGAGGACCTGGATCACCACGGACCACTTCGAGGCGCTGGCCGGCCGGTTTGCCGAGCGGGTCGGACTCTACCGGCAGCGGGGTCCGCTGGCGGTCTGCCAGGATTGGACGGTCCGCGCCGCCGCCAAGCTGGGGCTGCCGGTCGTCGCCCGCCCCCCCTACGACCGCTTCATGCTCAAGATCCACCACGCCATGAAGGAGGACGTCGAGTTCCAGGCGACCTGCCGCAAGGACCGCTGGGAGTTTCCAGCCGGCTCAACCTGGATCGTCTTCACCGACAGCGCCAGCCACGCCTGCCTGAGCGGCCAGTACGCCCTGGAGCAGACCTTCATCGTCCGGCGATCGAGCCTGGCCTGTCCTGAGCGAGCGCCCATCGCAATCCTGGAGAAGCTGGCAGGATATCCACTTGCTCGTACGGCGTAGAGTTGCGGGATGGAGACGCCCGCCGCTTTTCCGCGGCAGGCGCAGAGCACTCGTGTGTCCGGGCCAGGCCTGGTCCCGGCGGACCACAACCGTCGGCAGCCGCACGACGAACTCGCTGCCCCGCTCGAGTCCTTCGCTGCGAGCCTCGACCCGGATGGGGTCATCCCAGTCCAACTCGGGCCCGGTGAGGGGATAGGCCGACTCCAGGAGGTCGGCCCCGATGGCGGCCAGGACCGTGAACGTCGGGATGGGCGTCAATACTCGCTGCGTCCCGCATGGTGTTACGGCCGAATTGTGAAGATTTTGTGAAGAACTGGGTTCGTTCCCGCATTTTGCCTTTGGCTCTTCTCGCAGCCCCCCGGGGTGACTCACTCGGTGTCCTGGGATGAAGATGGGCCGCTGCAAACGATCACACATCAGAAAAGATCCGCCGAATCGGGCAAAAGTTGCATCAATCCCCCTGGATTCTTCGCGCACGCAGCCCCACGCAGACCCGTATCCCAAACGGGGATGGCCGGAAGAAGAAGAAAATTACAAACATAATTATCTTTTATTAATCTTCATTGGGATCCTCGCCGGAGCCTTCGCCCTGACTCGGCGGCGGCGAGACCCGAAACGGGGACGTAGCTGAGATCCGGAACGCGAAACGGGGACGCAGCGACTTCTTCACCTTTCCAACGACTCGCGGCGCCGTCGGCAGATCCAGACGTCCGCCGGTCGCCGGGCGCGGCGGCTCGCGGCGGACCGTGCCTCCTGTCCCGTCACGTCTTCTTGACACCGCTCCCCGTCCCCGTTGGCCTTCTCCGGAACGCGACCTAGAGTTCCCACAGTGGGGCCGCTGAACGTTCGCCGAGCGCCCCGACTCCACACGGAGCGGTGTGGGTTCCGTGGACGAATGGCGGCATCCCCGGGAATCGCATGAAGACCAACGGACCGAAAGCCAACGAAGAGTCCCCCGCGCGACGCCTCGATCTCCTCTACCTCGCCTCGCTCAGCATGATCGCCATCCTCCTGGCTCTGGGGCAGGTTCTCATCGTGAAGGAGCTGGGGCGTCGGAGCAGTATGCTCAACGAGATCAGTCGCGCCGCCCGGCAAGTGGCCCTCGATGAGTCCTTGAGCCAGGCGGTCTTGTCCGTCCTGGCCGAGCACGATCCCACCGCCCGCCAGCGGCACCTGGAGGCCCTTCGCGCGGCGGTCGAGAGCCGTCGCGCGGCGTTGCCCACGCCCCCGTCCCCGGAGGCCCCCACCCACGAGCAGAACACGCCCGCAGCCGCCTCGGATCGGCTCCTGCTCAAGGCCCGGCCGCAGGGCATCGCGGCGATCGAGGCCGCCGAGACCCTGCTGGCCACGCTCGGCGGCGCCGGCCCGGCCCCGGCCCCGGCCCCCGCAGCCGAGATCCGTCGACTGGTCCAGACCATCATCGCCGCGGAGAGCGCCTCGCACACGGCCGCGGAGGAGGCCATGGCTTACCTCGAGCGGCAAGGAGCCTCCGAGATCGACCGACTCGAGCGCCTGGAATCCAGTCTGTTCGCGCTGGTGATGGTCGTGCTGCTGATCGAAGGGACCTTCGTGATCAGCCCCGCGGTGAGGAAGATCCAGGCCTTCATGGACGACATCCGCCGGTCGCACGCGGAGTTGAAGAGCTACGCCGCGCGGCTGGAGCGGAGCAACAAGGAGCTGCAAGACTTCGCCTCGGTCGCCTCCCATGACCTGCAAGAGCCCTTGCGGAAGATCCAGGCCTTCGGCGACCGGCTCCAATCGAAATGCGGCGCGGCGCTGGACGACCAGGGCCGCGACTATCTCGAGCGGATCCGCAACGCGGCCAAGCGGATGCAGGTCCTGATCAACGACCTGCTGACGTTCTCGCGGGTCACGACCAAGGCCCAGCCGTTCGTCCCGACCGATCTGGGCGCCACCACCCGCGAGGTCGTCAACGACCTGGAAGCGCGCATCGAGGAGGTCCAGGGGCGCGTCGAGCTGGGCGACCTGCCCCTGGTGGAGGCGGACCCCCTCCAGATGCGGCAGCTCATGCAGAACCTGATCGGCAATGCGCTGAAGTACCACCGCCGGGATGTCCCCCCGGTCGTGAAGGTCTACAGCCAGCCGGTCGCGGACCGTGCGCGCGATCAGTGCCAGATCCTGATCGATGACAACGGGATCGGCTTCGAGGAGATCTATGCGGAGCGGATCTTCACGATCTTCCAGCGGCTGCACGGCCGCTCGGAGTATGAAGGGACGGGCGTCGGCCTGGCGGTTTGCCGCAAGATCGTCGAGCGGCACGGCGGGTCGATCACGGCGCGGAGCACACCCGGTGCAGGCTCCTCGTTCATCGTGACGTTGCCGACCCGGCACGCGAAGGAGACGGACAATCATGGACCCACGGTCTAATTCGATCACGATCCTCATCGCCGACGACGACGCCGACGATCGGATGATGGCCCAGGAGGCCCTGGAGGAGTGCCGGCTGGCCAACGCGGTCCACTTCGTCGAGAACGGGGTGGAGCTACTGGCCTACCTGCGCCGGCAAGGCCGCTTCGCCGAGCCGGGCGCCGCCCCGCGGCCCGGGCTGATCCTGCTCGACCTGAACATGCCCAAGATGGACGGCCGCGAGGCCCTCCGTGAGATCAAGGCCGATCCCCAGCTCCGCCGGACGCCGATCGTCGTGATGACCACCTCGAAGGCCGAGGAGGACATCTACCGGACGTACGACCTGGGCGTGAGCTCCTACGTGGCCAAGCCGGTGAGCTTCGACGGCCTGGTCGAGGTCATGAAAGCGATCGGCCGGTACTGGTTCGATATCGTCGAATTGCCGGTCGGCCGCCGTCCCGCGGAGACCCCGAAATGAGCGGCAGCGGCCGGCTGAAGGTCCTCCTCATTGACGACGATGAGGACGACTTTATCCTCACGCGCGGCATCCTCCAGGAAGTGTACCAGGATCAGCTCGAGGTTCGATGGCTGCCGGCCTTCGAACCGGCCGAGCAGGCCCTGGTGGACGGCGACTTCGACGTCTGCCTGCTCGATTATCACCTCGGTCAACGGACGGGCCTGGAGCTGCTCCGCCGGGCGATCGCCCGGGGATGCCGGACGCCGATCATCCTCCTGACCGGCAACGACGATCGTGATGTCGACGTCGAGGCGATGAAGGCCGGGGCGGCCGATTACGTCGTCAAGGGCCGGTTCGATGGGCGGCTGCTCGAACGGTCGATCCGCTACGCGATCGGTTACGCCGTCGAGCGCCAGCAGACCCTCGAGGCCCTGCGGCTGAGCGAGGAACGCTACGCCCTGGCCGCCCGGGGGGCCAACGACGGGCTCTGGGACTGGGACCTGGTCGCCGGCAAGATCTATTACAGCCCCCGCTGGAAGTCGATGCTGGGTTACTCCGACGATGCCATCGGTGATAGCCCGGAGGAGTGGTTCAGTCGGATCCATCCCCTGGACATCGACCGGGTCCAGGCGGAAGTCGCCGAGCACCTCGCGGGTCAGACCCCACAGCTCCAGACCGAGCACCGGATGCGACACGACGACGGCACCTACCGCTGGGTCCTCACCCGCGGCCTGGTCGTGCGCGACGCCAAGGGGGGGATCCTCCGCGCGGCGGGGTCGCAGACCGACATCACCCAGCGCAAGGCGGCCGAGGACCGGCTGCTCCACGACGCCTTCCACGACGCCCTGACCGGCCTGCCCAACCGGGTCCTCCTCCTCGACCGCCTCGAGCGCTCGATCGTGCGGATGGCGCGGCGGACCGAGCACCGGTTCGCGGTCCTCTTCATCGACCTCGATGGCTTCAAGGTCGTCAACGACAGCCTGGGACACCAGACCGGCGATCAACTCCTGATCGCCGTGAGCCGCCGGCTGGAGACCTGCCTGCGCCAGGGCGATACCATCGCCCGGCTGGGCGGGGATGAATTCGTCATCCTGGTCGACGACATCGAGGACCTCAAGGACGTGCTCAACCTCGCCGACCGCGCCCTCCAGGAATTGCAGCGGCCCTTCTTGCTCAACGGGCTGGAGCTGGTGACGACCGCGAGCATCGGCATCGCCTTGAGTGGTTCCCGCGATTCCTCCGCCGAGACCCTGCTGCGCGACGCCGATATCGCCATGTATCAGGCCAAGTCGCGGGGCAAGGGCGGTTACGTGGTCTTTGACGAGGCGATGCACGCCAGCGCGATGACGCGGATGAAGCTGGAGGCCGACCTGCGCCAGGCCGCCATGCGCCGCGAGTTTCAATTGCATTACCAGCCGATCGTCTCGCTCCGGACCGGCCGGATCGCCGGCTTCGAGGCGCTGCTCCGCTGGAACAATTCCGAGCGCGGGATGGTCTCCCCCGATCAGTTCATCCCGGTCGCCGAGGAGACCAAGCTGATCTTACCCCTGGGCCTGTGGGTCCTCCGCGAGGCCGCCGAACAACTCCGCCGCTGGCAGTTGACCCACCGGACGAAGCCCCCGTTGAAGATGAGCGTCAATCTGTCCTGTCGCCAGTTCCTGCAATCCGACCTGGTCTACCAGATCGAGCGCATCCTCCTGGAGACCGGCGTGGACGGGAGCTGCCTGAGGCTGGAGATCACCGAGAGCGCGATCATGGATCAAGTGGAGACCGCGCTGGCGGTCCTGGCCCGACTCAAGTCGCTGGGCATCCGCCTGGCCATCGACGACTTCGGCAAGGGGTACTCCTCGCTCAGTTACCTCCACCAGCTCCCCTGCGACGTGCTCAAGATCGATCAGGGGTTCGTCGCGCGCATGGGCGCCCACGGCGAGAACTCCGAGGTCGTGCGGACGATCGTCGCGCTGGCCCAGGGACTGGGGCTCGAAGTGGTGGCCGAAGGCATCGAGGCACCTTATCAACTCACGCACTTGCGGGAACTCGGCTGCCAGTATGGCCAGGGTTACCTCTTCTCGCACCCCCTGCACAGCGAGGATGCGGGCCAGTTGCTCGCTCGGGCGCCGAGCTGGTCTGACTCCTCGTCGACCCTGCCGGACCGCGTCGCGGCGACCGGCACGGGATGGAACGCCGACTGGATGGAAACCAGCGGGTTCGATCTCCGGCTGAACGCCCGGCCGCTGTCGGGTCCCGACTGACCGAACACGGCACGATCCTCGCCCATTCTTTGGATCCTTCCTCCCTGCCAGGGAGATCCCGCCGAGGACTCCGGCCGAACGACCCCGAGGCGCACCATAACCTTGGCCTGGCCCTGGCCAGCCGGGGTAAGCTGGAGGCGTCCGCCGTCAGCGACCAGCGGGCACTCCGGCTCAAGCCCGATTACGCCGAGGCCTAGGCCCACGGCGAACCCGAGGTACGCCGGGGACCGCCACCGGTCGATCCCGCTGGCGCAGTTCGAGCCGCTGGCTCGGGTGCCGGGCGTGCGGCTGTTCAGCTTGCAGAAGAATGCCGGGCTGGAGCAACTGGCGGTGCTTCAGGGGAAATCCCCGGTGACCGACCTGGGCAGCCGGCTGGACGAGACGACCGGTCCGTTCCTGGAAACGGCCGTGTTGGTGAACCTCGACCTGTTCATCACCTCGGATATGGCGGTGGCGCACCTGGCCGGTGCGCTGGGAGTGCCGGTGTGGATGCCGCTGTCGACGATGCCGGACTGGCGGTGGGTGACGCACCGGGGAGACAACCCGTGATACCGACGCTGCGGATCTTCCGCCAGGTCGATCACATAGTGCGGGTTCCAGTCTTCGAGCGGATGGCCGCCGAGCTGCGGAGGCGTCGATACTAGCCCGTACACAAGCGTGATTGATCGGCGGCCCGGGCCAGAAACCCAGGAGGCTCCTGTCGGTTTTCTGGTGGGACCCGCTCGCCCCACTGGAGAGGCGAGGATTCGGGCCGCTGGGCCGGCGGACCTCCGTGCCCGCCTCGCTCAACTTCCACCAGTTGCCCACCCGAGCCACCTCGGTCTTGTCCGTCTCGTCAAGACCCCGGCGTCGGCGCGCCGGAGGCGGGCCCTGGGCAGCCGCGCCGCGGCGGCGATCAGGGCGATTGCCGGCACAATGGGGGCACGCATCCGCAGATCGGTCCAGAAGACCGCGTGGACCAGCGTCAGGCCGATCACCAGCAGGGGTGCGGCGATTCGCGGCCATCGCCAAAGCGAGGCTTGCACCAGCCCCAGGGCCAGGGCGATCCACAGCGGCAGAGTCCAGGCGCGGGTGGCCCACCGCGACAATCGGGAGTACACCGCAGCGGCCGGAGCCACCCCCCAGAAACGACCGAGACGCGCCCACGAGGCCCGGCAGAACTCGCGCGGGCGTTCCCGGGCCAGGCGCCAGACCATCGCCTTCAAGACGCGGTCGGCCTGGGGCTCGGACATTCCCGCCGTCGCCCGGTTGACGGAGTCCCACCAGGACCACTGGTCGGGGCCGGTCCAGGTCCGGCCCGGCGGCCCGTTGAGGACCTCCCGGTAGTACACCGGGTTGTTCGCCAGCGCCAGGGTGTAACCGCCGTGAGTCGTGGTCCAGACCGGCTCGCCGAAGACCCAGAGGTTTCGGACCATCCAGGGCAAGAGGACCAGGGCGACAGTGATGGCCAGCAACCCGCTCCGCGCCAGGCGGTCGCGCCCGGTGCCCGGCGGGACCACCAGTCCGGCCAGGACCGTCAGGACGGCGCCCGCCAGGAGACTGGGCCGGCACAGGCCAGCCAGGCCCAACCCCAGACCTCCCCAGGCCGGGCCCCACCATCCCCCTCGGGACAGGCCGGCGAGGCTGGCGGCGACCAGGAAGGCCGCGGGGGTCTCGGTCATGACCGACCGGCTCTGCCAGATCAGGACCGGATCGCACGCGACCACCAGCGCCGCCACCACGACGCGGCCATCGGACAAGCCCCAGCCCCTGGCGGCGGCCGCGGTCATCCAGACCGTGCCGGCTCCCAGGCCGAGGTGAAGCAAGGCAATTCCCCAATCGGCCCGATCACCCAGGGCCCAAAGGATCGGGGCCAGGAGGACGGGATACAGCGGCGGCCGATAGGCCGTCGGACGCCCCTTGTGTGCGAACCCTTCGCCCGCGGCGAGGGTCTGCGCCAGGGGGCGATAATTGTCCGGGTCGTCGAACGTCCCGGAGCCCCGGACCATCACCGCCGCCCGCGCCCCGACCGCCAGCAGGATGACCAGCCCCAGCGGGTGACGGATGAGGCGATGCAGCACGGTCTTGCGAGATCCGGTCCGGGGCGTCGATACTGACCTTGCTCCGGGATCATCCCGCGGACCGGATCCCGCCGAACCGGACAGCCAGCGAGAAAACGCCATGGAACATCGTCCGATCATCTTCTCTCTGACGGGCATGCACGAATCGGGCTTGCGGATGCTCCGCGCTGCGGCGGAGCTGCGCATGGCCAGCGCCCTGGATCCGGCCACACTCCAGCGCGAGGTCGTCGGCGCCGAAGCCTTGATCATCCGTACGGGCGGCGTCGTCGATGCCGCACTCTTGGACCGGGGCCGGACCCTCAGGGTCGTGGGCCGGCACGGCGTCGGCTACGACCAGATCGACGTCGAGGCGGCCACGGCCCGCGGCATCCAGGTCGTGTACACGCCGGGAGCGAACACGCAAAGCGTTGCCGAGCATACCATTGCGCTGATGATCGGGATTTCCCGCCATTTCACGCGGATGACCGCCGAGCTGGTTGCGGGGAACTACCTCGCACGAACCAGCATGACCGGTCGCGAGATTGCCGGCAAGACGCTGGGCATTGTCGGCTTCGGCAAGATCGGCCGGCGGGTGGGCGAGATCGCCCACCTGGGCTTCGGGATGACCGTGCTGTACAACGATATCGTCGACCCGCCCGAGGAGGACGAGCGCCGTTGCAAGGCCCGCCGGCTGGGACTCCGCGAGCTGCTCCAAGTCGCGGATTACGTGACACTGCACGTCCCGCTCGACGCCAGCACGCGCGGCCTGATCAACCGGGAGACCCTGGCGTGGATGCGCCCCGACGCCATCCTGATCAATACGTGCCGGGGACCGGTCGTGGATGAGCCGGCGGTCGCCGAGGCCCTCGATGCCGGCCGGCTTTGGGGTTACGGCGCCGACGTCTTCACCGTGGAACCGCCGGAACCGGGCCACCCCTTGATCGGGCGCCCGGACGTCTTGCTCACGCCCCATAGCGCAGCCCAGACCGAGGAAGCCCTGAGGAACATGGCGACCACGATCGCCCAGGAAATCCTGGGAGTGCTCCGCGGCGACCCGCCCACCTATCCGGTCAACGACCCCTTCCAGGTCGAGCACGTGCGGCAGCAGCTCGGACAGGAGCCGTTGTATCGAGGGAGCCGCTGAAACCGGACCCAGAGGATCGGGTCATGCCCTGCAGCAGGAATGCATCACCGCGGACGATGCAGTTCATTGCTTGCCGGTGGAGACCATCTGATGCCGCGCGTCAGCCAGTTCTACGGAATCGCGATCTACATGTATTACAACGATCATGCACCACCGCATTTCCACGCGGAATACGCGGAAGATGAGGCGCTCTTCACGATTGATACGCTTCAGATTTTTGCGCGGCGGTGTCCCTCGGCGCGTTCGGGCCTTGGTCGTAGAATGGGCAACGTTGCACCACGATGAGCTTGTAGCCAACTGGAATCTCGCGCGACAGGGAGTGCCACTCCAGGCGATCGAGCCCTTGGACTAACGAACGAGGTCAAGCTGAACCATGCAAGGTCTCGTGAGAATTCGCTCAGTTACACCGATCTCCGGATTCCTGGTCCGATTGGAGTTCACCGACGGGACCGCTCGGGAGGTCGATCTCGAGAAATACCTGAGAGGTCCGATCTTCGAACCAATCCGGACCGACCCGGCTCGTTTCCGCGAAGTGACGGTCGAGCCTGGGGCCAGGACCATCTCCTGGCCAAACGGTGCGGACATCGACCCGGACGTCTTGTACTTCGACCTCGAACCGGCGTGGACCGAGACGGATTTGAAGCCAGCGGCAATGGTCTGAACCAGGCGACCGACCATTCCCGGCTACTCGAGCACAATCCGGACCGTGGTGGCCCGGGGCGCGTCTCCGGTCAGGAGCCGGCGCGACTGGTCCCAGACGCAGGTCGCGTCGGCCGGCTCGACCCTGGGGCGGGATCCCGGTGGGAACAGCCCGGCGGGC
The DNA here is from genome assembly GCA_021324445.1 of Isosphaeraceae bacterium. GTDB lineage: Bacteria > Planctomycetota > Planctomycetia > Isosphaerales > Isosphaeraceae > JAJPJC01. The sequence goes on along the minus strand of JAJPJC010000144.1, from coordinate 60,362 downwards.
ACGAGGATCTCCGTGGGTCCGAGCCCGGGCTGATGCGCCCAGACGAACACCAGGCGCGGGCAGCCGCAGGGCGGCGCCGCCGCCTCGAAGCGAAAGCACACGGGGACCCCGGCCACCCGCCGCGGATAGGGGCGCGGCCGGTAATTCGGCCGCGGCCGGCCGGTCTGGTCGAGCAGGCTGAAGTCCTCGCCGTTCCAGCCGTCGCCGGACTGGGGCGTCCAGCGCGGGGCGACGGTCCACTGCATCGCCGAAGCCAGCACCGCGTCGAGCCGGTCGTAGAGGTAGTCGACATACAGGCCGGCCCGCCGCGCGCCGCCCGGGATGCCGACCTCGCCGACCAGCAGTGGCACGCCCCATTCGGCGGCCTTGGCTTCCATGCGCTGGAAGGCCCGGTCAATGACGTCGGTCCGCCCGCCGCCGTCCTCGCGCACCAGGGCCATGGGTTTGTAGTAATGGGGGGCGAAGGCGATGTTGTCCAGGCCCGGGTCGGGGAGCCGGCAGTGGAAGCCCACGGCGGTCGTGCCGTGCCCCTGGAGGAACAGGATGGCACTGGGATGCCAGGCCCGCAGCGCGGCGGCGGCGTCGCGGTACAGGGGAGCGATTTCCCGCCGCTCGTCGCCCAGCGGCTCGTTGAGCGGGTCGTAGCCGACGACCCCCGGGACCGCGGCGAAGGCCCCCGCAATTCGACCGAGCATCAGGAGGTAGCGGGTGCGGACGCCGTAGGTGTCCGCGTAGAAATCGACAAACGACCGGTGCGTGCCCGCATCCGTCAGGGCCAGGAGGGCCCAATCTTTGCGACCCCGGCCGGGATCGGGTGGGTGGGTCGGAGCGCCGGGGGAGACGGCCCACAAGGGGAAGCCGTCGCCGCAGCCGCCGGAGACCGTGCGGGCGAAGCCGTCCTGATGGATGTCGACAATCACGTAGAGCCCGCGCGCCCAGGCCGCGGCGGCCACGTTGACCTGCCGCGCCAGGTACCCCTCCTCGTAGCAGCCCGGCTGGGGCTCGTACGCCTCCCAGATGAAGGGGAGGCGGATCGCGTTAAAGCCCAGCTCGACCAATCGGTCCAGGACGGCCGGGTCCTCCAGGGTGGGGAATGGGGGGAGCTTGCCGTCGCCGCCGAGGTTGACTCCGCGGAGCAGGACGACGCGGCCATCCGGACCGACGAAGTGCCGTCCCTCGACCTGGAGCACGGCCGGACCCGCGGCACCACGCGCCTGGGCTCTGGCCCGGACGTCGCCGAATTCGCCGCGCGGCAAGCCGGCCATCCGGCAGGCCCCACAGGCGAGCAGGAACAGGGCCGAGACCATCAGGCCGCGCGCCGCCAGGCGTCGGCCGCGACTCCGCCGCAGGGGTCTCGCCGTGGGCCGATCCTCGCCCATAGGCCGCGTCCCCGGTCCCCGCCCCAGGTCTCCGCACCGCGCTGGTTCGATTCCTCCTGCCTCCAGGAGCCGCCCCGGGCGGGCGGGCGGCGATAACACATAACCTGGAACCGCAGCAAGCGGAAGCCCAATTCCCAGGCCCGAGTGGCGAATCCTCCCGTGGCCGGCTCAGGGCCGACGCCGCCTCGAGGCCAGGAGCACTTCGAGCTGCGCGTCGGTCATGCCCCAGAGACGGCGCCGGGGTCCTCCCTTGCGCGAGGGCTGGGCGTACCCCAGGGTCGTGGTCTCCAGGCCGCGGTCGCGGATCCATGCGCTGAGGCTCTTGACGCTGATCCCCCCGGCCCGCGCGGCGATCTGCTCGGGGGTGTAGATCCGGGGTCCCTCGCCATCGGCTTCGCTCATTTCCCGGGCCTCCCGGCCGCGACGTGCTCCGGGCACCGGCAGGGGCAACCGGCGCGCGGAGTACGAACGGGCCTGCGCCGGCGTTGCCAACGCTCGATCGTCGCCTGGACTCCTCACCGGCGGCTGACGCCGTGTGCCTTCGATGACTTAAGCGTCATCCAGCCCGGCCCTGGCACCCGCAAGGCACGCCGTCCCTCCGAAGAGGGCGAGGCTCCTGAATGCTGTCCTCCACCCGCTCATGGCGATCCGCCGCTTTCCGGATCGCGGGGAGTCGGATACCATGGAGCATCCCGCGCGGGCGTCGCGTCGCGTCGCGTCGCGTCGCGTCGTGTCGCGTCGTGTCGCATGCCCGAGCCGCACGGCGGTGGTCACGCCGGCCTCCCGTGGGCCGTACCGCTGTTGCCGGACGGGTCCGGATCCGATCCGATCGGATTCGCTTCGTTTCGGGGACTCGCCCGGTCGATCGAGTGGAGGGGCTCGGCATGTCGCAGCCAACGTTTCGCATTCCCGGGCCGATCGGCCTGGACCACAGCCGCGTGGAGGCCGGCGCGCCTGACCTTCATCCGGTGGGAGGCGGCAACGGGACGGTCATCCCCGGTGGATTCTCCCTGGGCCTGGTGTCGAGCCCCGGCCCCAGTGGCCTGTCCGGCGCGCACCAGGGGACGGCCGCCTTCCCGCACATCCGCCGGGACGAGCTCTACCTCTCGGCGCGGCAGCGGATGGAGGACCCCTCGAAGATCGACCAGAGCGTCTCCAGCCTCTGCGGACCGGCCGCGCTGATGTTCCTCGTCGCCAAGCACTGGCCCGCGGTCTACTACAAGTTTGTCGCGGACCTCTACGAGTTTGGCAGGGCCAAGATCAACCGCCTGACCATCGAACCCAGCAAGGGCTGCCGGAACTTCGACCCCTTCGGCAAGATCGACCCGGCCGACTGGGTCGCGCTGGCCGGCGTCCGCGATTCGGAGAACGCCCTCCTCCAGTACAGCAACACCTCGGACGAGGCGGCCGGGATCACGCTGCCGGCGACACTGGCGGGCTGGCTGGAACGCGTCGGCTTCCGGAACGTCTTCAACGAGACAAACCTCTACTTGACCAAGGGTGAGAAGAACTTCCGTGATGCCGCCCAGCGGAAGCGCGACGGCGCCGAGGTCTGCCTGCTGATCGACATGAAAGGGATTGCCGAGTCCCCCGCGACTCGGGGCGCCGTCCGCCAGATCTTCACGTGCGCCAACCATTGGGTCGTCCTGAATTCCAGCATCACGTTCGACCCGGACGGCTCGGTTCAGTTCCAGGTCTTCTCCTGGGGCAACGGCCAGTACGCCGTGCCCCAGCCCGGCCGCAACCCGGTCTCGAAGCTGACCCTCAAGCAGTGGCTCCAGAATTACTACGGCTACGTCTCGTGCAAGGCGTGAGGGACTGGACCCAACCCGGGCCACTCCTGCCCGGACCGCTCCGCATCCCGCCGCATCGGGCCCGCGGCGCAGGTCACGACACCCCTGCGAGCCAGTAGACGTTCTAGAGTTCCGCAAGGGGCGAGGTCCGGGGAGACTTGCTTCGGCCCCGGGGATCCGCTATACAGGCTTGGCTACTTCCACAGGTTTGGACGCGACGGCAGGTTCACATGGCCACGTTCACGGAACAGCAGCGCGGTCTCTGGATCACCTCGAGCCTCGGTCAGGATGTCCTGCTTTTGCTGGGCTTCTCGGGGAAGGAGTCGATCTCCCGGCTGTTCACCTATTACCTCGAGCTGGCCTCCGAGACCGAGACGATCGCCGCCCAGGACATCATCGGCCAGCCGGTCACCTGGAGCGTGGCCCACAACGAGGAGTCGCCCCGCTACTTCAACGGGGTCGTCAGCAAGTTCGTCGCCGGCGGCGTGAATCGGCTCGGGCTGCGGACCTACCGCGCCGAGGTCGTCCCCTGGACCTGGTTCCTCACCCGCACCACCGACTGCCGCATCTTCCAGAACCAGACGACCCCCGACATCATCAAGGCCATCTTCGGCGCGTACGGATTCAGCGACTTCGACGTCAGCAACCTCACGGGCTCCTACGCCCAGTGGGAATACTGCGTGCAGTACCGCGAGACCGCGTTCAACTTCATCTCGCGGCTGATGGAGCACGAGGGGATCTTCTATTTCTTCCGCCACGAATTCAGCGAGCCACCGGGCAAGCACATCATGGTCCTGGCCGACTCCACGTCTGCCTACCAGGACGTCCCCGAGAGCCCCGTCAAGTTCTTCGAGGCGAAGATGGCCGCCGCGAACCAGGTCCTGACCTGGGAGCATCATTTCGAGCTCCGTCCGGGCAAGTGGACGCGGACCGATTACAACTTCCAGACGCCCAGCAACAACCTCCAGACCACGACCACCACGGTGGTCCCCCTGGATGTGGCCAAGAAGTACGAGCTCTTCGACTACCCGGGCACGTACCCCACCACGGCGGTGGGGGATCCGATCACCAAGGTCCGGATGGAGGAACTCGAGGCCGGCTATGAGGTCGTGACCGGGACGAGCCGGTGCAGGAGCTTCACGACCTGCGGCAAATTCCAGCTCGAAGGGCACGAGGTGGACGCCGAGAATGCGACCTACATGATCACCTCGATCCAGCACTCGGCCAGCGAGCCCAGCTATGGAACGAGCACGGTCGGGGGCCAGTACAGCAACGCCTTCACCTGCATCCCCGCTTCCGTCGTCTTCCGCCCGGAACGGATCACCCCCAAGCCGATCGTGCAGGGCGTGCAGACCGCCGTGGTCGTCGGGCCTTCGGGAGAAGAAATTTACATCGACGACTACTGCCGGGTCAAGGTGCAGTTCTTCTGGGACCGCCTGGGGAAGAACGACCAGAACAGCTCGTGCTGGATTCGCGTCGCCGAGGTCTGGGCCGGCAAGGGCTGGGGGACCCTCTTCCACCCCCGGATCGGCCAGGAAGTCATCGTCGACTTCCTCGAAGGGGATCCGGATCGCCCGATCATCACCGGGCGGGTCTACAACGCCGAGCAGATGCCGCCGCACGGCCCAGCCCAGATGACTCAGAGCACCATCATCAGCCGAAGCACCAAGCAAGGGGGCACCGGCAACTTCAACGAGATCATGTTCGAGGACAAGAAAGGCTCCGAGCTGCTGTACATCCACGCCGAGAAGGACCAGACCATCGAGGTCGAGAACGACGAGAGCCACACGGTCGGCCACGACCGCACCAAGACGATCGACCACGATGAGACCACGCACGTCAAGCACGACCGGACCGAGACCGTCGACAACAACGAGACGATCACGATCAAGAACAACCGGACGGAGACGGTGCAGAAGGACGAGTCGATCACCATCCAGGGCAATCGCACCGAGACGGTGCAGAAGGACGAGTCGATCACCATCCAGGGCAATCGCACCGAGACGGTGCAGAAGGACGAGTCGATCACCATCCAGGGCAATCGCACCGAGAACGTGAGCAAGGACGAGAGCATCACCATCTCGGGCGGGCGCACGGTCAGCGTGGGCAAGAGCGACTCCCTCAGCGTGAGCCAGAACCTGTCGATCACGGCCAACAACTCGATCACGATCACGACGGGAGCGGCCAGCATCTCGATGAAGAGCGACGGGACGATCACGATTTCGGGGTCCTCGATCTCGATCCAGGGGAATGCCAAGGTGCAGCTCCAGGGCCCCCAGATCACCTCGCAGGCTGATGCGATTAACAAGGTCTCGGGAGCGCTGGTCAATGTCGAGGCCAGCGGCATCAATACAATCAAAGGCGCACTGGTGAAGGTCAATTAAGAGGATCAAAGCGAATCATGGGCAAACCCGCGGCTCGGCTCGGCGACGCAACGACACACGGCCCTCCCTTGTTGGGGGCGCCCTGTCCCACGGTCCTGATCGGCTGCGTGCCCGCCTGGCAGATCACCGGCCAGCACACCTGCCCGATCCCCAACGCACCGCCGCCGGTCTGCTCCGGTTCCCCACACGCCGTCGGCATCACGACCCCCATCCCCGACGGTGGAGAGGGGATCTGCCTGCTCGGCGGCAAGCCCGCGGCGCGGGTCGGGGACATCGTGATGGAGCCCGGCGCGATCGTGCCTCTGCCGCCGCCCAACAACATCGTCGTGGGTGAGTTCACCGTGCTGATCGCGATGGGTTAGAGTCGCGCTGCGTCGGATCTTCGCGCCCTGCGCGCGTCCTGGGAATGCCCAATCACAGATTCCAGATTCCAAATCGGGAAGACTCTGGGATCGCGAATCTGGAATCTGCCATTCCTCTTGGGTTGTGGCCGATGGCCGCGTTCGGAGTATCCTAAAGCTGTGAGGTCCCGCGCCAATCGGATCGGCTTCGTCGGCGAGCCCGGGAAGGATCCAGGGCCTGCGGCGTGGCGCGGCCTTCCCGGGAAGGCAGGTCAGTCTGATGGACGAGGTTGAGGTCGAGCCCTCAACGGGCCGGGTCCTCCTGGACGAGGAGGATTTCCATCTCAATGGCGAGCTCCCCTTCGTCTGGACGCGCCGGTACTCCAACCTGTCCGAGGGCGCCGGGGCCTTGGGACCAGGTTGGAGTCACCGCTTCGACCGTCAACTCGTCGAGTCCGCCGAGAGCCTCATCCTGATCGACGAGCAAGCCCGGCGAATCCCGCTGGTGCGCCCCGCGCCCGGTCAGGTGGTGCCGATCCCGGCGGAGGGCCTGGTCGTCGAGCGCGGCGGGCGGAGCTTCGCCCTTCACGAGCCCGGGGGAGCTCGGTCGACCTTCAGCCCCGACCCCGGCGCCGCCGGGCGATTGCCGATGGTCCGGTTCGATCAGACCGGCCAGAGCTCGGTCTGGCTGCGTTATCACGACGGCCGCCTCGCCCAACTGAGGACCACGCACGGGCACAAGATCCAGCTCGCCACCAGCGCGGCCGGCCGGATCGAGGCCATCCGCCTGGGAGACAACGAGGCGGCCCGGCCGCTGGTCCAGTACGTCTACGACCCGGAGGGACACCTGATCCAGGCCCGCGATGCCGAGGGCCGGGCGACGGTCTATGAGTATTCCGGCGGGCTCCTGGTCCGGCGCACCAACCGGCTCCGCGGTTCACTTTACTTCGAGTACGACGATCGCCGCCGCTGTCTGGCCACCTGGCAGGATGGACACACCCGGCTGCGCCGCTATCAATACGACGACCGGAGGCGCACGGTCCTCGTCACGGACGCGGCCGGCCGGCGCGTCGTGTGGCGGTTCCTCGAGCCGAGCGTGATGGATGAGGAAACACGCTTCGACGGCTCGGTCGTCCGGCGCGTCTATCTGCACAGCCGGCGGCCGATGAGCGTCATCGGCGACGGGATTCCCCCGACGGTCATCAAGCGCGACGCCCTCCAGAACGTTGTGGAGACGATCGGACCCGGTGGTGAGACACGCAGTTGGTCCTATGATGATCGGGGCCGGATGGTCGAGGCGGCGGACCCGACCGGCGCGTTGAGCCGGTTCGATTATGAGAACGGCAACCATGTGGTCCGTTCGGTCGATGGTGCCGGGGCGGAGTGGTCGTTCCAGCTCGACGCCCAGGGCCGGCTGGTGGCGATGGTGACCCCGCTGGGCAACACCGTCCGCGCGACCCGCGCCGGTACCGGCACGAGGAGACTCGAAGACAGCCTGGGTCGGCTGCACGCGGTCCAGTACGACGCCGCGGGCAACGCCATCCGGATCGAGCTTCCCTCCGGGTCGGCCACCCAGCTCCAGTACGACGGGGCCGGCCGGCTGGTGGCGGTGACGATCGGCACCACCAGGAAGGCGACCGCCAGGCGGCGGTACGACGCCGAAGGGCATCTCGTCGAGCGGGTCGACTTCGCCGGCAACGTGACGCGATATGAACGCGATCGCTTCGGGCTCCTCCTGGGGTGGACCGAGCCGACCGGCCGCTCGATCCGCTATGACTACGACGACGAGCGCCGGCGGATCGCCGCGCGGACCTCCTCGGGGTTGGACGCACACTGCCGCTACGACGATCGCGGCCGGCTGGTCGAGCGAACCTTTGGCGACGGCCGCGTGGAAACGATCGAGTATGACGATCAAGGGGGTCGATCCGCGATCGTCGAATGCGGGGGCATGGCCACGCTCCGGCGCTATCTCGCCGGCGGGCGGCTCGCCGAGATTCGCAGCGGCGAGCACAGGGCGGCCTTCCAATACGACCTGGCGGGCCGCTGCACCGTCGCCGAGGCCGGCAGCCATCGCGTCGATCGGAAGTACGCCGCGACCGGCAGCCTCCAGAGCGAACTTCAGGACGGCTTCGCGATCGAATACGAATCCAACGCCGTCGGGCTTGTGACGGCCCGCCACGATCGGACCGGCCGCGTCACCCGTTATCGTTACAACCTGCGCGGGCAGCTCCTGGAGATCGACGACAGCCTCTTCGGGACCCACCGTTTCGAGCGCGACCCGCATGGCCGGAAGGCGGTCCACGTCCTGCCCAACGGCATCCGTCGCTGTTTCGCCTACGACGAGGACGATGCGCTCGTCCGGGTCGTCACGCAACACCCCGACGGTTCGGTCCTGCGGGAGCGGACCTACGCCTACGGCCCGACCGGTGAGATCGCCCGCGCGGAGACCCTCGGCGACGGGGCCGAGACCTTCGACTACGACCCGGGGTCTCGGCTCCTGAGCCGGCGCTGCGATCGTGGCGACCACGAGTCCTTCCGCTACGACCTCGATGGGAACCTCACGGCCATCGGCGGCCGGCCCGCCGGCTTCGAGCAAGGGCGGTTGCGGTCCTGGGATACGCTCCGATACGATTACGATCCCGCCGGGCGGGTCCTGGCGCGGTCCCGGGACCGAGCGGCCCTGAGCTTCACCCATGGCCTGGGCGGCCTGATCGAGCGGGTCAGTCTGCCGGAGGGAGCTCTCTATCGATACGAGTATGACGGCCTCGGCCGGAGGGTCGCCAAGCACGGCCCGGGCCTGGACGTCCGGTACTACTGGGACCGGGATGTCCCGCTGATGGAGGTGACGACGTCGACAGCGGGCGAGGAGGTCCGGGCTTATCTCTTCCTCCCCGGATCGTTCCAGCCGCTCGGTCACCATCAAAATGGGCGGACATTCCACTACGACGTCAACCCGCGCGGCCTGATCGTCGAGGTCTATGATGATGCCGCCCACGAAGTGGCGCGGTACCGATATCGGTCCTTCGGTGCCCGGCAGACTGTCCATTGCGCCCGCGCCGAGGCCGATCCGCCCTTCCGGATGCTCGGGCAATCGGCCGACCCCGAGACTGGTTTGTCTTACAACCGCTGGCGTTATTATGATCCCGAAGTGGGCCGCTTCCTGGCGCCGAACCCGGGCGCTCGCCAGGTCCACCATGGGCGGTACATCTACGGTCCCAACCCGATCGGCTGGTCCAATCCGCTGGGCCTCGTGCCCCGATTCCGCCGGGCCAGGCACCACGCCTGGGCCGAGGTCGTTCGTTGCTGGGGGACCTGGCGGCTCGGCTAGATTGTCTTGGTTAATCTCGAAATGAAGAAACCCGGAGTCGGGAAACAGTCGCGCGAGGCGCGTCGCGGGCCGGAGCGACCCCAGGGGGCCGTCGCCGGAGCTGCCGAACCCGCGGCGACGCTCGCCGGACCGCCGGACCCCTCGGCGATGGTGCCCGGGGCGATCCTGCGCGGTGCCAACCTTCGGGGCGCGAAGCTTGCAGGGGTCGATCTCCGCGGCGCGGACCTCGCCGGCGCCGATCTTCGGGGCGCATCGATCGCCGGCTCATTCTTCACCAGGGCCGTGCTCGGCTCGGCCCGGCTCGACGGCGTCCGGGTCACCGAGAGCGACTTCAGCGGCGCCGACCTGCGCCGGGCCACATTCCGCGGTGCCGCGTTCACCACGTGCGTCTTCAACGGAGCGACCCTCGCCGGCTGCGACCTCAGCGGCTGCCGCTTCCCCGAGTCGGCCTTCGTCCAGGCGAACCTGGCGCGGGCGCGGTGCCGCGGCACGCGCTTCAGCCCGGGGAATCTCTCCGAGGCCGCCTTCGTCGAAGCCGATCTCACCGGAGCCATTCTCGCCCACGCGGACCTCACCCGGGCCAGGTTCGCCGGCGCAATCCTCGCGCAGGCGATCCTGGAGGGAGCCACCGTGCGGCTGGCCGACCTCTCGGACTGCAACCTCGAGCGCGCGCGGATCTCGATGGCGATCTTCGAACGGGCGAGTTTCCTCCGCGCCCGGATGGCCGGCACGGTCGCGGTCGACGCCAACTTCGAGTTCGCCGACCTGGGCAACGCCCTGATGGAGCAGGCCGACTTGATGCGGGCCATCTTCGTCGGCGCGGCGCTCGACCAGGCCAGGGCCGTCGGCTGCAACCTCACCGGAGCCGACTTCTTCTGGACCGAGCTGGGTTCGTTCGTGATGGAGGGCTGCACCACGACGGGGGCGCGCTGGCCGGCCCCGGCCCCGGCCGCCTTCGCCCCGGCGAACCGGAAGGCGATCGATGTCCAGGTACTCCCGCTCTACCGGACGGCCGCGACACCGCAAGAGCGCGCCGTCTACCTCGACGTGCTCTCCGGACCCGAGCAGCCGGCAACTCCCGGCCCGAGCCCCGCGGGCCGGCGCGACCCGGCCATCGGCGCGCGGAGATGACCATGGACATCATCAACGAGACCCCCCTGGCCGTCGCGACGATGCTTTGGGAGGACCTCAAGGGCACAGCCCATCTGTCGGTCATCCTCAAGGGCACGTTCCGGATGACGCACGGCGCGCCGGCCGCGTTTGCGGAGGAGCCGCTGCCGATCTTCACGGCGGATGTCCCCTCCGGCGACGATCCCGCCGCGCCGGTCCGGTTCGAAACCGACATGGTCCCGTTCAAGCCGCTGGCGGACGTGGTCCTGGTGGGCAAGGCGTACGCGCCGGGAGCAGAGCCCCGCGCGACGCCGCTGGATGTCTCGCTCCGCGTTGGGTCGCTCGCGAGGACGCTCCGCGTCTTCGGCGATCGCACCTGGTCATTCCCCAGCAAGCTGTCGATGACCCCGACGATCACCCAGCCCAGGCCGTTCGTCACGATGGAGCTGGTCTATGAGCGGGCCTTCGGCGGCATCGACGTGGCGTCCTCGATGTGGAGCGACGAGAACCTCGCCGGCACGGGCTTCATCGGCAAGAAGACGACGGGCGCTATCCAGGATCGGCCGCTGCCCAACATCGAGGATCCGGAGCACCTGATCGGGTCCTGGGACACCCGGCCCAGGCCGGCCGGCTTCGGCTTCTACGGCCGGGGCTGGATGCCCCGGCTCAAGCACGTCGGCACGCCCCACCCCGAGCCGGTTGATCCCGACGAGCGCCGGCGGGGGATCGCCACGGATTTCTCCTACGAGTTCTTCAACGGCGCACACCCCGACCTTCAGGTGAAAGGCTACCTCAAGGGGGATGAGCCGGTCGAGCTGAAGAACGTCAGCCCCGACTCGCTGATCGAGTTCCGCCTGCCCGGGATCCGACCCAGGGTGTCGGTCGCCAGGTGGACGACACCGCCGCTGGAGTGGCTCGATCGCCGGCTCCAGGAGGGACGATCGGTCACTCTCGCCGATGCCCCCACCGCCGACGAGTCGCCATCCCTGGTGCTCGACACCCTGGTCCTCATCCCCGATGACCGGCTCCTTTACCTGGTCTTCCGCGGCCATTGCCCGCTCGCCAGCCTGGACAGTCTGGAGGTCGCGCGCATCACCGTCACGATGGAGAAGTCGGAGTCGCGCCGCTCGGAGAAGCCGGAGCCGCGCCGGCCGAAGACTCCACCGCGACGGTGATGGAGTCGATGATCGTTTCCCCCCTTGCTCTTGAGCTCCGTTCGGCGCGGGTCTCCAGACCCCGCCGAGCGGCCGACCGAAGGTCTCCCAAGAACGCGGAGGCTTTTTCTGACTCTCGCTCGACCCAGCCCAGGGACTGGAGACCTTCGGTCAGCAGGGTGGCAAGGTCGGGAGACCTTGCCACAACGTGGAAAAAGCGGGGGTAGGCCGTGTACCTTTCCCCCCCTTGCTAAGGGGGGGGTTGGGGGGGTGGGCGTCCGGCGGTGCGCTCGGCCATCCCGGAGAACCCCCTCTCTGCGCTCCTCATCGCAAGGGAGGAAAGAGAAACGCCAACCCTCTCCCTCGCGGCGGCTTGCCCCGCGCCTCAGACCTTGATGCCCCGCGGCACCATGGGCATCGAGCGGATGCGGACACCCGTCGCGGCGAAGATCGCGTTGCCGACGGCCGGGGCGATGGCGACGATCGGGGTCTCGCCTGCGCCGGCCGGGGGCAGGTCCTTGCGGTCGAGCAGGACGACCTCGATCTCCGGCGCGTCGCGGAACCGCGGCACGCGGTACTTGGAGAACCGCGGGTTGAGGATCTTGCCGTCCTCGAACTCGATGGCCTCGAACAGGGCCCCGCCCAGCCCCATGATCATCGCGCCTTCCACCTGGTTCTTGAGGTGGTCCGGGTTGATGACGGTGCCGCAATCGAACGCACTGACGGCGCGGACGACCTGCACGCGGCCGCTGGAGCGATCGACGGCGACCTCGGCGCAGGTGGCGACATAGCCGCCTTTCTCGGTGCCCACCGCCAGGCCGGTCCCGCGATCGGGGCCCGTCTTCCGGCCCCAGCCGAAGGCGCCGGCGGCGGCCACGAGCACCGCGCGCAGGCGATCGTCCTTGAGGTTCTTGAGGCGGAACTCCAGCGGGTCGAGATGGACGGCATGGGCCAGCTCGTCCATGTGCGACTCGCGGGCGAAGTGGTTGGCCGTGGCGGCCAGGGCCCGATACGATCCCTGCCGCAAGGGCGATTCCGCCTGGTGGAAGGCGTTGACCTGGTTGGGCACTTCGTAGGGGGTGCGGATCCCCGATCCGCCCGAGTTGTAGTTGTGGAACTCCCAGGCGGTGAGCGTGCCATCGGAACGCACGCCGCCGACGATGTCGATGACGCCGGCCGGGCGGAAGTACGCCCAGGTGAACTCCTCTTCCCGGGTCCAGACCAGCTTGACCGGCCGGCCCGCCGCGCGGGCCAGCCGGGCCGCCTCGACGGCCGCCTCGCCCGAATGCTTGCCGCCGTAGCCGGCCCCGGTGTCGGGCACGATCACGCGCACGGCGTCATCGGCCAGCCGGAACGCGCCGGCCAGCTCGCCCTTGACTCCGAACGGCCGCTGTGATCCGGTCCAGACCGTCAATTTGCCGTTCTCCCACTGCGCCACCGCCGCGCGCGGCTCCAGCGGAGCATGGGCGATGTAGGCGATGGTGTAGGTCTGCTCCAGCCGGACGTCCGCGGCCTTCAGGCCCTCCTGGATCGAGCCTCTCGGCTGGCTCGAACCGCCAAAGCCGCCGCCTCCACCCCCGCGCCCGCCTTGTCCTCCCCGCGCGGGCTTCTTCAACTCCTGGAAAAGGGCCTTGCCCGAGATGGCCGGACCGGGCTTCCACTCCGCCTTGATGGCCCCCAGCGCGCGAGTCGCCAGGAATTCGGTGGGCGCCACGACCCCGACGAAATCGCCGTCGCGGACGACGACCACGTCGCCCATCGCCTTGGCCGCCGAGGTATCCAGCGCGACCAGCGTCGCGCCGTAGGAGGGTCGGCGGAGGACTTTCCCATGCCACATCCCGGCCAGGCGGACGTCCGTGGCGTACTGATGTGTGCCGGTCACGAAGGCCCGGCCGTCGACCTTCGCCGCCGGTTGGCCGGCGACCGTCCAGCGCTCCGGGGAGGTCATCGGGGCCTGGGCGGAGACGGTCTTCGTGAGCTTCCGCCCCTTGGTCAGCTTACCGTACTCGAGCTTCTCCCTGGTCCGGGTGTTGAGAACGGCCCCGTCGGCGGCCGTCAGTGCCGCGCGGTCGACCTTCCAGGTCTCGGCCGCGATCTCCAGGAGCTGCTCGCGGGCGGCGGCGGCGACCCGTCGCAACTGTGGCGACATGCTCGGCGTCGTCCTGCTGCCGAAGGTCCCCATGTCGTAAGGGGTCAGTTGCGTGTCGGCCATGACCAGGTGGATCGCGTCCATCGGCGCGTGCAGCTCCTCGGCGACGACCTGGGTCAAGGACGTGCGGATGTTCTGCCCGACTTCCGCCTTGCCGGTGAAGACGGTGATCCGGCCGTCCTCGCCGATGTGCAGCCAGGCGCCGATATCCTGCGGCGCGGCCTGGCCGCCGAATCCGCCCCGGCCACGCCCGCGCCCGCCGCCGGGCGGCTGGGCCTCGGCCGGCTCCTGATCCAGCAGGTAGAGGACCAGGAGACCGCCGCCCAGGGCCTTCAAGAAGTCGCGCCGGTCCAGCTCGAACTGGTACGCCGGGCCTTCAAACAACTCGTAGCGCTCGGGCTCGATCTCAACCCCAGTCAGGATGTCCCGTGACTCGTTCATCGGCGCGCCTCCTTCACCGCCTGCGCGGCCCTGCGGATGGCAGCGATGATCCGGGGATAGGTCCCACACCGGCAGATGTTGCCGTCCATGTACTCGACGATCTCCTCGCGGGTCGGCTGGGGCTTCTCACGCAAGAGCGCGACGCCGGTCACGATCATGCCGCAGGTGCAATAGCCGCACTGCATGGCGCCGGCATCGAGGAAAGCCTCCTGGAGCGGGTGCAGCTTGCCATCGACTTCAAGTCCTTCGATGGTGGTGATCTCGCGGCTGGCGACCGCGCCGAGCTTGGTGATGCACGACCGGGTCGGCGTCCCGTCGATCAGCACGGTGCAGGCCCCGCACCGGCCTTCGCCGCAACCATACTTGGCGCCGCTCAGGCCGAGGTCGTCCCGGAGCACGCCGAGGAGCGACCGCTCCCGATCAGCCTCGACGCGCACCGCCTTGCCATTGATCCGGAGTTCCTGGACGTTGGGCATGAGGATTGTCCTCCGTATTCTTGTTAAGATTTAACCACGAAAAACACGAAAGGCACGAAAAAGAGAAGAAGGGAAGTCGGAGATCTTGGAAGAAGTCTTGGAACCCTCCTCCATTTTCGTGTCTTTCGTGTTTTTCGTGGTTAAATCTGCGGTAAGGATTCCGGTTCGGTTGCGGCTCAGTCGCTCGCGGAGTCACGGTTTCTTGAGCAGCCCCCGGTCGGCCATCCAGTCCTGGAGGCGGTTCGTCCATTGTGAGACCGGGATGGATTGCTTCCGCATCCCGAAGCCATGGCCGCCGCGGGCGTAGATGTGCAGCTCGGCGGAGACGCCGGCCTTCTTGTAGGCCGAATACAGGGCGATGGTCCGATCCGCCAGGCGGTCATCATCCGCGACGAGGAGGAAGGCGGGGGGCGTCTGCTTGGTGATCGTCAGGGTCTCCGGCCGGCCGCCGGGATAGACCATGACCAGAAAGTCCGGCCGTGAACTGAGGCGGTCGATCGGGTCGCTCGCTCCTTCACTGCCGGGCTCGAACCGAGTGCCCGCCAAGGCGGTGACTTCACCGCCGGCGGAGAACCCCATGAGGCCCACGCGCTTGGGGTCGATCCCCCACTCGCCGGCACGGCTGCGGACCAGCCGGATGGCGCGCTGGGCATCCTGCAAGGCATGGACTTCGACCTTGTAGCCGGCCCCCTCGGTCCGCGCCAGGCGGTACTTGAGGACGAAGCCCGCCACGCCGATGCGATTCAGCCAGCGGGCGACTTCGTGCCCCTCGTGGTCGATCGCCAGCAGTCTGTGCCCGCCTCCCGGGCAGATGATCACCGCGGCGCCCGTGGCCTGGTCGCGCGGCGGCAGGTAGACCGTCAACGACGGATGATGAATCCGCGAGACCCGGCGGTCGTGACCGCCGTTCTTCGCCTGCTCGACGACAACTTCCGGCTCCGTCTTCCCCTCCGAGCCCGGCGCCCCGGACGGCCAGAGCGGGACGACCGGCGGCTCGTCGGCCGCGATACCCAGTACCGGCAGCATCATCCAGACGAACAGCGCCTTCGATAGCCTCATGGTGCAACCCCCTTTCCTCGCCATCCCGGCTCCCGCTTCCTCAACCGTCTTGCCGAACTCGATTCGCAAGCGAGCACGCAAGCGCAGCCGCGACTCGCGGCTCGGGCTCCCGCTGGGGAAACCGAGCGATACGGCCGTCGATCGTGCGCCGTCTCGACACCCGGGGAAACTGTTCGTTGCGACCGGCGGCCGTTCGGTCGATAATCCCGGTTTGAGCGGTCGGGTGGCAAGCCTTTCAGCGGGAACCGCTTGTCTCCCGACCCTGCGTATCTTGATCGAGATCTCGCTACGAGCCAAGGGAGCACTCTCCATGAGCCTCGCGGATCGCATCGGCCGGAGCCTGTTCGTGGCGATGGCCGTCGGGCTGGGGTGGGGAATCCGCGGGGACTTCGGCCACCTGGTGGGAGCGATGTACCCGGGGGCGGCGCTGGGCCTGGCGCTGGCGTCTGTCAGCGGCCAGCGGTCGCTTTTCCGCTGGATGCCGATCCTCGCGGCGCTCTCGGGTCTGGCCATCGGCTCGGGCGGGATGATGAGCTATGCCCTCCTGCACGGCTACGCCCAGTCCGACACGCTGGTCAACTACGCCTACGGCTTCTTCACCCTGTTCCTCCAGGGCTCGGCGTGGGGGACCTTCGGCGGCGCCCTGATCGGCCTGATGCTTGAGCGCGAGCCGTTGCGCACGGGCGAGTGGCTGGGCCTGATCGGCAGCGTCCTCCTGGGCGGCTGGCTCACGTCGTTCCTGGTCGTGGACGTGCTCGGCTTCCAGATCAACCCGCCGCGCAATAACGGCTCGATCGCCTTCATGGGCGCCGCCCTTGCGCAACTGATCTGGCTGGCCTGCAACCACAAGCCGATCGGCCTGCGGGGCGGGGTCCTCGGCTACGTTGGCTTCGGGCTGGGAATGGCGGGCGGCCGGCTGCTCGGCAACGTCGCCAACGTCCTTCAGGGTCCATCCGGCTCCACGATCAATCACTGGAACGTCATGGAGACCTCGTGCGGTTTCATCGCCGGCTTCATTTACTGCTTCGGCATGGTGGGCCGCGCCTACCCGGAGCCGCCGGAGGATGAGAACATTCCCCTGGCCTCGGCCTACGGGATCCTCTACGTACTGGGCGTGATCCCGCTCTGGCACCGGCTCAACCGCATCCAGCCGGTGGGCACCAAGCTCGCCGACTGGGCCAAATCCCTGAAGTCCTACGGTTATTCCGACCCCGAGGGGCTGGCTCGGACCGTGCTCTGGCTGATCGATGGAGTCTGTGCGCTGGGATTCGTCGGCGCGGCGCTCTGGATGGTGATCCACTTCCGGCGCCGGCAGCGCTGGGCCATGCTGCCGGTGCTCTGGCTCTCGGGGACGATGCTTCTGTATCAGAATCTGAATGCACTTTACTTCTTCTACCCGCATCGTTCAAACTACATCAACATGCATAACGTCTTCTGGGCGATGTTCGGCCTGATGGCACTGTATGCCGCGCTGGCGCGGCCGCGGCCTGTGCCGGTTCCGGAAGATCCCGGCACCGAGTTGGAACCGCGTTTCTCCTGGGCCGGTTGGCTGGCTGGTGCGGTCGCCATCCTGGCGATCGTGGTGTTTCTCGCCGGCTACGTCAACGGCGAGCAGACGATGAAGACCGCCAACACGCGCTGGCCGGCCTGGTCCTGGCAGCAAGGTCCGTTCCCGGGACGGGCGGCCCGGCCGTGACAGACACTTTGGGTCGATGCACCGGCATCACACCGGGTCAGGAGGCCGACCGTGCTCTTCCACGAGGTCACCATCCGGATCGGGTCCATCGCCTCGCGGCGGACCCATGACTCCGCGACGCTCCTGCCGGCGACCGTCGAGAACTTCCGCGACCTGGTCCAGCGGCACGGGGTGGAGTTCCGCGGGCCGCTCCCAGTGAAAGGGCTGGAACACATCGAACTCGCCCTCGCCCGAGCGGGCTCGGCAGCCATGGCCACGTTCTGGGCCGGAGGTGCCCCGGTCATCAGCTCGGCGCTGGCCCCCGGGATCAACCCGGGCGACGATCGGAAGGCGCTGGAGGGCCTCCAGTCGCTGATCCTCTGCCTCTTCGGCGATCCCCCGGCTGAGCCCGGCTTCGACCTGCTCACGATCCCCGACCGGCCGCTTTTGACCACGGTGCCGATCGCGGCGCTGCCGAACCCGGACAGGGCGATCATCACCGACGCCGCGACGTGCCTGGCCGCGGCGTTCTTCCTTTCGGTCCTGGGAGGCCCGTGATGCCCCGCACCCCCAGGCTCGACCGCCTCGGCGAGGAGACCGACGATGCCTTCGCCGGCTCGGCTGCGGAGTGTCCGCGGCCGCCGGGAGGACCGGGGCCTCGATGGCGGTGGCGGGGAGTCTACAGCACCTTGCCGCCGAGCAACCCGATCATGGCGACGAATCCCAGCTTTGCCAGCTCGAAACAAAAGTCCGCGGTCTGAACGGCCGGAGGGTCTGGGTATCTCAGGGTGGCCAGCAAGCCGATCAGAAGCCAGAAGGCGGTCCACGCGGCGATCGTGACGAAGACCAGCTTGAAGGGAGGGCTGATCTCGAGCGTGTGGGCGACCGGCTTGACCAGCGCCACGACCGGTTTTTTCGCGGCTGGCTTCTCTCCCATCTTCTCCATCGATGAGCCCCTTTGCTTCGCCTACTGGGAGGGCTCGGAGCGGACCTGATCTGAGGGTTCGAAGTGCAAGACCGATCGGGTACGCGGATGCGCAAACGTCTCGGCCAGGATGGTCCAAACCCTGTTGAGGAACGTGTCCCGGACCAGGATCTCCCTGACCGGCCTGGCCGGTGTCGGGGCAGGTGACTCATTCGATGCGTCGGTAGCCATGGGTCGATCCCTCCGCCCGGTCGGCAACGACGTTGTACCGCGCTGTCCCTCCCGCGGCAAGGACCAGAGCATCGGGTCGCGTCGGTTTTCCCGATGCCCGGGACCGGCGATCCTTCCCGTCACCGATCCGGGCGCGAATCCCGTCGGCGGGTGGGCCTCAGCGGCCGGCTGCTCGACCCCCGGCGTGCGGGGCGGCCGGGGACGATCCCGGCGCGCCGGGGATGGGGCGCGCCTGCGGGTCGTCGGGCGGGCGGTCCAGGGCCAGGAAGGCGAACAGGTCCGCCAGTTCGTGCTTGTCCAGCAGGTTTTCGATCCCCTCGGGCATCATCGAGAGCTTGCCGACCCGGGTGTATTTCACGTCGTTGCGGGGTACGACCTCCTGCCCGCCGCCGGGGAGCTTGAGCACAATCCGGCGCTCGCTGTCCTCGACGACCAGCCCGGTGAGGTTGCGCCCGCTTTCGGTCACGACGGTCGTGGTCTGGTAGGATGGTCCGATGACCAGGCTGGGGTCGAAGATGCTGGCGAGCAACTGGTCGAACGAGCCGCGCCCGTTGCTGGTCAGGTCCGGACCGACCGCCTGGCCCTCGCCGTAAAGGACATGGCACTGGGCGCAGAGCTTGCGGAAGACGGCCCGCCCGGCGCGGGGGTCGCCGGCATGCCGCCGCAGGTAGTCCCCCATGGCGATGACCACCTGCTCGCGCTGCGGATCCCGTTCCGCGCGGATCGTGCCCCAGGCTTTCTCGACCGCCCAGATGGCCTCGCGGTCGTTGCTCTCCAGGATCTTGCGGAGGTGGTTGGCGTCCAGAGTGCTCCGCGGGAGCTTACCGGCCAGGACGGCGTCGAGCAGTTTTCGCGCCCAGGGCTCGCGCTGGAGCATCAGGTCGACGGCCAGGGGTTGGAGTTCCGGGTTGAGGACCGGAAACCGTGCCAGCACGACCTGGGCGACCCTCGGGTCCTGCGACCGCCCCAGTGCCGCCAGGACGCGGGCAAGAAACCCCGGTGAGGCCGAGGCCAGGACCTGGCGGATCGACCCGGGCAGCCCGGGATCCTGGAACGCGATGAGGGCGTCCAGGGCACGCAGCCGGACGGGCTCGGGCTGGTCCGCCGCGGCAAAGTGCGCGCGGACGAGGCTGGCGTCGATCGAATTCATCCCGAGCCGCGCGGCCAGGAGCTGGGCGTCGAACCAGAGGGGTCCCGACGGGTCACCGGCCAGGATGGGCCGGATCACCGGCTGGAGCTGATCCCGGAGCACCCCGCGCCGAGTCTCGGCCATCTCCTTGAGCCGGTCCGAGATCGCGGCGAGGCAATGCTGGACCAGCCCGGGATTCGCGGCAACCAGACGGCTGAGGATCTCGCGGACCGGCCCCAGGTCTGCCGTGGGCTCGCCCAGGATGCGATCGACGGCCCGGGGCAGGAGCTTGGCCAGCGCGGGGGCATCCGCGAGCTCGACCCGACCGGTCAGCCGGACGAATCGCGCGCCCTGGTCGGGCAGGAGCGGGTGGAGGTTCTGCCAGACGATCGCCGGGATGAGCCGGTCCTCGCCACAGGCGGACAGGACTTCGACGAACACGGGCAGCGGATCGAGCCCCTCAACCTTCCGGGCCGCGATGACGACCTGGAGCTGCACATTCGGGGACTGGTCTTGTGCCAGGACCGCCAGACGATCGCGGAGCTCGGGCTCAACCCGGTGGAAATCTCCGGCGGCCCGGACGCCCCAGGCGCGGAAGGCTGGGTCCCCATGATGCAGCAGCCTGGCGTGAAACTCGGGCTCCAGGCGGCCGGTGCCGATCAAGGCCCACAGGCCGTGCAGCCGTGCCTTCCGGGGGGCGGCATCGTCCAGGACGAGGCGCCGCAGGAGCTGGCGACTCGCCGGGCTGTCCCGCTCGGCGAGCAGCCGCTGGGCCGCTTCGCGGAAGTAGATGTTCGGGCTGGAGAGGCGCCGGACCAGGTCCTCGTCGCGCTCGCGTGTCAGGTCGAACCGCGGCGCCCGCGGCGCGGTCCCGTACCGGACCCGGTAGAGCCGCCCCTTGAGCCGGTCGACGCCCTGGGCGTCGCGATTGGCATCCTGGTAGCAGTGATACCGGTCATACCAATCCAGGACGTAGAGGCAACCGTCCGGACCGACCTTCTGGGCCACCGGCATGAACCAGGCGTCGTGGGCGGTCAGGAAGTCCGGCTCGGCGCGGGCCCGGTAGGTCGAGCCGTCGCGGGCCAGGCGGTCGGAGTTGACGCAGCCGCCATGAATGTTGCCCGTATAAAGCCGGTCGCGGTATGGCTCGGGGTACGCCTCGCTGTCGAAGTAGGCCAGCCCGCAATACGCGGTCTTCTGGTGCGAGTGGTCGGTGATCGCGCCGAGCACCATCGCATACGGTGGATAAGCGCCCGCCTGTCGCTTGTAGTATCCGGTCTCGACGAAGTGGAACAGGTGATCGTTGGCCCAGTGGCACGCCTCGACGATGGCGCTCCCCTCGGGGTCCCAGGCGATGCCGTACGGATTGCTGGTCCCTTCGCTGACGACCTGAAACCGGCGGGTGCGGGGGTGGACCCGCCACATCGCGCAGGTGAAGGCGTGCGTCTTGCCCTCGGACGCGATCCGGCTGGGGTTGAAGACACCGTTGAGACCGTACAGCCAGCCGTCGGGCCCCCAGGTCAGCGTGCTGGGCAGCTCGTGGGCGTCGGCCCGCCCGAAGCCGTCGAGGACGACTTCGGTCGGGTCCCGGTCGGCCCGGCCATCACCGTCGGCGTCCCGCAGGAACAGGAGATGAGGGGCGTTGAGCACCCAGGCGCCGCCGTAGCCGACCGCGACGCCGGTCGGGATATTCAAGCCGTCGGCGAAGACCGTGATCTTATCGGCGCGGCCGTCGCCGTCGGTATCTTCCAGGACCTTGACGCGGTCGCGCCCGGGTCCGGCCTCCTTGCGGGGGTATTCGAGGCTCTCGGTCACCCAGATCCGGCCCCGGTCGTCGAAGGCCATGGCGATGGGGTTGACGATGTCGGGCTCCGCCGCCACCAGCTCGACCGAGAAGCCTGGCGGGACCGTCATCGCCTCGATCGCCTCTTCGGGGGAATAGGGGCGGTTCGGCATGTGGTCCTGGCGGTGGGGGATGACCTCCTGGGCGTGAGATCCGGCGGCGAGGAGGACCCAGAGGGCGGAAATGGCCGTGATGGACCTCGGCATCCCAATATCTCCCGCCTGGCTCGGATCGAAGGTTCGCGTTGCTCGCGGCAGCCGCTCTAGATATATAATTGAGCAATACTAGCGGCGCCGGAAGAGGATGCAAAGGTCTCTCCGAGGGAACAACCTCCCCAGGGACTCTTATTGACTCTTTCGGGTCAGTCGCGTTCGATCCGGAGGGCGATTGTGAATAAACTGCAGAGCCATGTGACGACGTTGGGGGATCCGCGACCCTGGTTGGCCGAGGCACATCGTTCGGTTTCTCGGCTCGCGCTGCTTCCTGACAACTGGGATGGGGAGGGGAGTCCTGCTCCCAAGCCCGTCGTGATCGAGGAAGCCCTCCGCGTCCTGTCCGAGATCGAACCGTACGAGATGCCAATGGCCCAGATTGGCCCCGTCCCGGGAGGAGGGCTTGGGATCGAGTGGCGGCTCGGCGAGCGCGACCTCAATCTGGAGATCCTCCCGGACGGATCGATCGAATACTTGAAATCGGAGAAAACCGCGACGGGTTTTGACGTCGATCAGATGGAAGACGGCCAGATTCCCCGGGATCAGCTCGCCAAGGTCCACCAGCTCGCTCGATGGCTTCTGGGCTCTTGCTGATGGTGTTCTCCCTGAACCTTAGGGCAGACCATGACCCGGATCGACGATGAGACCCTGGGTGACGAACGGATTCTGTGGCGTCGAATCCTGCCCCACGGGATCATCAATGACGAGGGAAGGTATCGCCCCCAGTCGATCGCCTTCGTGGATCGTCGCACCTTCGAGATCTCCGTGTTCGTCGCGGACATGGCGGACGAAGACTCTTTGATGTCGAAATATCCTGGTGAAAGTTTGGCGGCCATCCCAGCCCGTCTTCCCCGATCGCTGGGCGGCATCGTCGCCAGGACCCCCGAGAATCCCGACGCTGCCCACCGTGTCATTGTCTATCCGACCCCGAGTGCGATGAAGAAGGCATCCAAGATTCTCGCCGAGAATGCACAGTGGGTTCGGTTGATCAAATCGCCTCCTGAGAATTGACCACGATTCCTCTCGGGCCACGGCGTCAGCGCGAATCTCGGCCTTGCGATAGCAGCCGGACAAGAACCAACGGCCTGTCGTATTCGCCTGCCCTGGGTGGAAGGCGCAACCGGGGTCGAGCCCATGCATCTGCGCCGTCGCGTCCAAGGTAACGGCGGGCGTATGATGAGGGGAACCTGGAGCCGATCGGCGTGTCTGGGGCAGTGGAGGAGGTCGCGCCGATGAAGAACTTCCAGCTGATCGTGGCCGCCCTTGCCTGGGGCATGGCCGGATGGGCCGCGTATACGGCCCTCTGCTGGTCGCTGGCCCGCCACTGGCCGGCCGTACCGTGCATTGTCCTGGTGAGCTGGGTGGACAAGGGCGATCGGGAGAAGCCCTATATCTTCCAGGTGAAGTACCGCTATTCGTGGGGCGCGAGAGGGTACGAGGGGCGGACGTACCAGGAGGACTATCGCGGCTCCGCCGACATCGCCGAGGCCGATCGCCTGGCTCGGGCCTTCCCGATCGGCTCAAACCGGGTTTGTTACGTGAACCCGCGGAAGCCATCCCAGGCCGTGCTCGAGCCTGACAACCCCTGGATTGCGACGGTCCTCGCCGTCGCCATGTTCCTCAACGGGGCGTTTCTCGCCGCGGTCCGATTCTTCCCACGCCCCAGATCGCTGCTCCTGGGCGCCCCCTTCCTCATCATCCTGGGACTGTCCGGTTACGTCGGCTTCTTCGGCCGGCCGCTGTGGAAGGGGCTCAGCTCTCTGGGATGGCGGGCGACGCCTTGCGTCATCCAATCCGGCGTGGTGCGGCCGGAGTTTCACGGCGGCTTGATCTCCTTCACGGCCCACTGGCCCGACCTCGTGTACCGCTACGAGGTCGGCGGCGTGGCCTACCGGTCGAACACGTACAATGCCTCCGCGCTGGGATCGCCCTGGTACTACGGTGCACGGGGAGTGGTTCGCCGACATCCGCCAGGCATGCGGGCGACCTGCTACGTCAATCCGGCCGACCCATCCGAAGCGGTCCTGGATCGGACGCCGAGCGGGACGCAGTGGTTCGGCGTCTGGCCGCTGATCCTGGCCGTGTTGGGAGGCTGGGGGATCGTCATCGCGGTCACCGGCCGGGGGGACACGATCGGCACGCCGCGACTCTGGGGCACGCTGGCCCTCGGGATCGGGACGACGTCCGCCCTGACGGTCCTCTGGATCACGGGGTCGGACCTCCTCCGTGACTTCGGAGAGGGCGTCGCGGAGTGGCCGGAGTACCTGGCTGTCGCGGTTGCGGGCGTAGTGTCGGTTGGGCTGACCTGCGGCTGGATCCGGCTGGCGGTCAAGCACCCGGGTCAGGGTGCCCGCCACGGGATCGCGACGACGCCCTCGATCGTCTGGGACCGTGAGCTCGATCGGATCCCGGCGGCGAAGACTCGGCGCCCATGACCCCGCCCCTCGCGATCGTCCTGTCCGGAGCGGCTCAGCCGGCGCAGGGACCATTCCTGAGCCCTCGCGGCGGCGGTCCGCAGCGGATAAGATGGCGATCCATGGATACTGACTTGCAGGCGAGTTCGACCGACCACCGCATCGACCTGGCCGTGGCGGCCTTCGCGTCGGCCTGGGCCCTGGGCCGGCGGCCGCAGATCGAAGGCACGCTCGAACAGAGCCCGGCCCGGGTGCGCGCGGCGCTACTCCCGAGGCTGCTGGCAGTCGAGCTCGCCCAGCGAAGGAAGGACCGGGAGCAGCCGACCGAGGCCGAGTACGCGGCGCGGTTCCCCGCGGAGACCGACCTGGTCAGGGCCGCGTTCGCCGCGGCGTCCCCCCCGGTCCAGTCGCCCCACGACGCGACGCTCAGCACGGAGTACGCCCGGGAACAGATCCTCGTCTGGCTGGCGCTCGAGGGGGGCTTTGCCGGCAGCGACCCCCTGCTCGCCGCCCTGGCGGACTGGGCCGCCGACAAGAACCGGCCTCTGGGCCGGGTCCTGGTGGAGTCGGGTTGCCTCAGCGCCGGCCTGCGCGACGCTCTGGAGCGGCGGGTCGAGGAACAGATCGGGCGCCACGGGGGAGACTCCGAGCGGGTCCTCGAGTCGTTCCGCGCGCTGGGGCCATCCCACCGGGCCTTCGTCGAGCGGGTCAGCCAGCTCCTGAAGCGGTCGGGGGAGGAACGCGGCGCATGGGACCGTTCCACGGTCACATTCCACCCGCGCGGCGAAGCGGCGGGAGAGGGAACCGCCTCCGCGCCGCCGCGCCTGGATCCCGAGGGCGGCCCCCGAGGGCGCGCCGAGGGCGAGCGCGACCGGGGGGCGGCCGGTCCCGAGGCCGAGAACGACCCGCTCCTCTACCCGCTGGAGCGGGGGGAGGAGCGCTACCGTCGCAACGAGGACGCCGCGCCGGAGTCGCTCGGGGTCACCGATCCCGTTCAGGCCGCGGCTCTGCGCGATCGGATCCAGCAGCTCAAGCGGTTCGAGGCCTTCCTGATGCTTCAGGAGGCCTCCCCGGCCGGGGAGGCGACGGCCCAGATGGACGAGCCGGCGCATCCGGGAGCCAGCCGGGGTCTCCCCGCGCCTGCCCCCGAAGTTGACCCGCGGACCATCGGTCGCTACCGAGTCGTCAGGAGGCTTGGTCAGGGAGGATTCGGCCTGGTCTACCTCGGCCACGATGATGACCTGGACCGGCCGGTGGCCATCAAGGTGCCGCACCCCCACCGGATTACGCATCCGGAGGATGTGGCGGCGTACCTGGCCGAGGCGCGGATCCTCGCCCGTCTCGATCATCCCCACATCGTCCCGGTCTTCGATGTGGGCCGCACGGCCGATGGCCTCTGCTATGTCGTGTCGAAGCTGGTGGAGGGGAGCGACCTGGCGGCGCGGATCAGTCAGGGACCCATGCCGTACCCCCAGGCGGCGGAGCTCGTGGCCGACGTGGCCGAGGCCCTCCACTACGCGCACAGTCACGGACTGGTGCACCGCGACATCAAGCCGGCGAACATCCTCGTGGATGCGGCGGGGCACCCGGTCGTGGTCGACTTCGGGCTGGCGCTGAGGGACGAGGACTTCGGCAAGTCGCCGCTGCTGGTGGGGACGCCAGGCTACATGAGCCCCGAGCAGGCGCGGGGCGAAGGGCACCGAGTCGACGGCCGCTCGGACATCTTCAGCCTGGGCGTGGTCCTCTACGAGCTGCTGACGGGCCGCCGCCCCTTCCGCGGCGCCACCTTGCAGGAGATCCTGGCCCAGATCACCGGCTCGGATGTCCGCCCTCCCCGCCAGCTCGTGGACTCGATCCCCAGGGAGTTGGAGCGGATCTGCCTCAAGGCCCTGGCCAAGCGCGCCTCCGAGCGGTACGCCACCGCCCGCGACATGGCCGAGGACGTGCGGATCTTCCAGGCCGGCGCCGGCCCGGCCGCCATGACGGTCGCCGCCGGATCGGCCCCGGACGGGACCCCGCCGGCGCACGCTGCGGGGCAGCCGGACTCCCAGGTCCGGACGATCCGCGTCGTCCCCAAGGGCCTGCGGGCCTTCGACGAGCACGATGCCGATTTCTTCCTGGGACTCCTGTCCGGGCCCAGGGACCGCGACGGCCTGCCGGAGAGCCTGCGGTTCTGGAAGAACCGGATCGAGACATCCGACCCGGACAAGACGTTCCGGGTCGGCCTGGTGTACGGCCCGTCGGGCTGCGGCAAGTCGTCGCTGATCCGAGCGGGGCTGCTGCCGCGGCTGGCACGGCAGGTCCGCTCGGTCTACGTCGAGTCCACCGCGGAGGAGACCGAGACCCGGCTGGACCGGGCCCTGCGCCAGGCGTGCCCGGAGCTGGATGCCGGCCGGGGCCTGGCCGCGGCGCTGGCCGAGCTCCGCCGCAGGGGGGTGCTCCCACGCGGCCAGAAGGTGCTAATCGTTCTCGACCAGTTCGAGCAGTGGCTCTTCGCCCGGCGGGGCGAGTCGCAGGCCGAGTTGGTCGACGCCCTCCGCCAGTGCGACGGCGAACACGTGCAGGCCCTCATCCTGGTACGCGACGACTTCTGGTTGGCCTCCAGCCGGTTCATGCGCGACCTGGAGGTCCGGCTCGTCGAGGGGGAGAACAGCGCCCTGGTCGACCTGTTCGATCCCCCCCACGCGCGGGTCGTCCTTACGGCATTCGGTCAGGCTTACGGGGCGCTGCCGGCGCAGAGCTCGAAGCTCGGTCCCGAGCACCGGGCGTTCCTCGACCGGTCCATCGCCGGCCTGGCCCAGGATGGGAAGATCATCCCGGTCCGCCTGGCGCTGTTCGCCGAGATGGTCAAGGGGAAGTCGTGGACGCCGGCGACCCTGCGGGCGGTGGGCGGCACGCAGGGGGTCGGGGTGACGTTCCTTGAGGAGACCTTCAGTGCCCCGACGGCCCCCCCCGCGCATCGCTTGCACCAGGAGGCGGCGCGGGGCGTGCTCCGGGCCCTCCTCCCCGCGAGCGGGACCGACATCAAGGGCCAGATGCGACCGGAAGCCGACCTGCGCGGCGCCTCGGGCTATGCTCATCGCCCCGCCGACTTCGACGATCTGATCCGCATCCTCGACACCGAGCTCCGCTTGATCACGCCCACCGAGCCGGAAGGGCTCGCCGGCCGCGCGGAGCGGCCCGGGTCGGTGCCGGCGGCCCAGCGGCATTACCAACTGACGCACGACTACCTGGTCCACTCGCTGCGCGACTGGCTGACTCGCAAGCGGCGCGAGACCTCCAAGGGCCGGGCCGAGCTGACGCTGGAGGAATCTGCGGCGCTCTGGGCCGCCAAGCCGGAGAATCGCTACCTGCCCACGTTGGGAGAGTGGTTCCGCATCCGGCTCCTGACCGACCGCCGGAGCTGGACCGCTCCCCAGCGGCATATGATGGCCGCCGCGTCCCGGAAGTATTCGGCCCGCATAGCGTGGACCGGCCTGCTGATCGTGGCGGCGGCGACCGCCCTCGGGGCAACGGTCGCGTGGGCCGAGCTCCGCCGGCGGCAAGTCGAGGCCCGTGCGCTGGTCTCTCAGCTCTTGGTCGCGGAGTGGGATCGGCTCTCCGGCATCCTGCCGCTCCTGGGCGAAGACCGGTCGGCGTGGTGGGAGGAAGTCAGCCGGATCGCCCACGATTCGTCTCGTCCTTCGCCCCAGCGGCTGAGGGCTCGCCTGGCGATGGCGCCCTACGACGAGGCCACCGCGGCGGGTCTCCTCGACGACCTGGCCACGTCCAGCCCCCAGCAGTTGCGGATCGCGTGGGACCAGGTGCAGCGGTGGCACGACCAGCTCGGCCCTCGGCTCTGGGCCCGGCTCGGCGAGGCGGATCTCGACCCGGCGGCGCGATGCCGGTTCGCCTGCGCGCTCGCCCGGAGCGACCCGGCCAACCCGCGGTGGACCGTCGTGGCGGCGGGCGTGGCCCACGCCCTCCTGGAGGAAAAGGACCCGCTCCGGCTCACCGGCTGGGTCGACCTGCTCGAGCCGGTCGGCCGCGTGCTCGTCGACCCCCTGGCGCGCGCCGGCCTGGATCACAACCGGCCCGAGGAGCAGCGGCTGATCGCCACCTCGGCACTGGCGGTGCTGGGCCGGGACCGGCCGGAGCGGCTGGCCGAGATCCTGCTCGAGGGGGACGACAACCAGCGAGCGATCCTCTTCCGGCTGGTCGCCCAGGATCCGGATGGGTTCGCCGCCCGGATGCGCCGCGTGCTGGACCAGCCCGGCCCCGAACCGCACGGCCCGGAACGGGCGGCCAACGTCGCCCTCACGCTGGCGCATCTCGGGCGCTGGGACGCGGTCTGGCCGCTCCTTCGACAGGCGCCGGACCCCGCCATGCGGACCCGGCTCATCCACCGGCTCTGCCGGGCCGCGGCGCCCTCCAGCCTCATCACGGGGTTGGAGGCGCCTCGGGAGCCGGCCGTACGGCAGGCCGTCCTGCAGGCGCTGGGCAGCTTCCCCAAGGAACGCCTGACGGAGTCGGAGCGGTCCACCATCCTCGCCGAGTGCCGCCGGCTCTACGAGCACGACCCGGATGCGGGGGTCCATGCGGGCGCGGAGTGGCTCCTGAGGAAGTGGGATCGGACCGCGGAATTGAGCGAGCTTCAGAAAAAGCTGGAGGGGCGGCCGCCCCTGGGGAACTGGTACGTCAACCGGCAGGGTCAGACCCTGGTGGTCTTCCGCGGGCCGGTGGTTTTCGAGATGGGCTCGCCCGAATCGGAGCCGCGGCGCGATCATCTGGAGACCCGCCACACCCGCCTCATCGACCGCAGCTTCGCCATCGCCGCCCACGAAGTGACGATCGAGCAGTTTCGCCGTTTCCAGCCGGACTTCGTGCAGTCCGGGGACGTGAGCCGCTACCCTCGGTCCCCGGTCGGTTGGGTGACCTGGTACGACGCGGTCCGGTACTGTCGCTGGCTCACGAAGCAAGAGGGCCTGCCGGAGAGCCAGCAGTGCTACCCCGAAGCGATCGGCCCGGACATGAGGCTCCCCGACGATTTCTTCTCCCGCACCGGGTACCGGTTGCCGACCGAGGCCGAGTGGGAGTACACTTGCCGGGCGGGTACCGTGACCAGCCGATTCTTCGGCGACGATGAGTCGATCTTGGGCGAGTACGCCTGGTTCACCAAGAACGCCGACGATCACCTCCGGCCCGTAGGACTCCTCAAACCCAACCCGTGGGGGCTGTTCGACGTCTACGGGAATGTCCTCGAGTGGTGCCACACCGCGCCGAGGACGATCGACGCCGGCAAGATCGTGGCCCCGGTCCCTGACGATCAGTTTCGACCGGGCGCCGTCGACAAGCGGGTGCTCCGCGGCGGGGGATATCGGCATACGCCCAGCGAGATCCGCTCCGCGAAGATCACCAGCCTGTCGTGCGATGTCAAGAATAGTTTCGTCGGACTGCGATTGGCCAGGACCGTCAACGATTACCACGGTCGGTAACTTGCACAGGGAGGATGGCTCTTCCGAGCCGTCGGGACGGGTCGGGAGACCCGTCCTACGTGTTGGGGGGAGATCGATGCTCAGCGCGTTCATGGTAGTCACGGTCCTCGTCCTCCTGGGGATCCTGGGAGTCCTGATCGACATCGCGCGGAATCTCCGGTGGGCCCGCAAGGCGTATCAACACTACGCCAGTTGTGCGTTCGTCGTGAGGACGGGAGATCGGCATTGCGGGTTCGCGATCAAGCACATTGCGGGGTTCTCGATCTGGTGCTACGAGCAGGGGAAGTGGACGTTACTGGCTCATTGCGGTCAGCCCGGCTGCGAGTGTGGGCCTCCCCCCGGGAAGCCGGGGAGCTATGAGGGGCAGGTCGTCCGCAAAGAATGCCCGCCCAAGTAGAGTGGGTCGAACGCCGTACCGCGGCGTGAGGCCCACCGAGGGAGAGGGAGCCCCCATGGATCGCGATCCCGAGCGGTGCGAGCTCCGGCGGCCGTGGCTCCGCGAGAGTGATCGCGCGGCGTTCACCTGTGTCCTGGTGCAGCAGATCCTGGGGACGGCGCGCGAGGATGCCGGGCGGGTCACGCCGGAGACCTGCCGCGAGTGTTGCGGTTACCCACTCCCGTCGCCGACGCGCCTCAACCCGGTCATCGCGTCGCTGGTCTACCAGGGGGCGAACCAGATCGCGGCGGATGGGGGCGCGACCTGGCGCGAGCGGGAAGAGGCGGTCCGATCCCAACGGTTCGTGCTCGATCAGCTCGAGCTGGTGCGCGACGACGTCAGCGTCGCTGGACGAGGCAAGGACGGCTCCCCGGCCAAGGCCCTGGGCCAGGTCGGCCTGGTTGGCTGGAATACGGCCACCGGCCTCGGCTACATCAACCGCGACCTTGCGACCCATCTGCCGATAGCCAAATGGCTGGTCCCCAAGCACTCGGTCTACCCGTCTCTGGATCCCCCTCGGACTCTGACCCGGATCGACGCAGTCCGACTCGAGCTCGAGACGGCCCAGATCAAGACGTGGTTGCGCGGGCTCGAATGCGTCCTGTTCGCCGAATTCCCTTACTTTCCCCGCTTGGCCCAGTGTGCACGGGAGCTGGGGATCCGGGTCGCCTGCGTGCCGATGTGGGAGCTGACCGACCTCGAGGCCGATTGGGTGTCCCTGTGTGACCTGATGATCTGCCCGACGCGATTCGCATATGAGCTCCTCGGCGACTGGAAGCGGCGCTTCCACTTTCGGTGGGACGTGGCGTACCTCCCCTGGCCGATCGATACGGGCCGGTTCCGCTTCCGGATGCGCAGGCGGTGTGAGCGGTTCCTGTTCGTGAACGGGACGGGGGGCTGCGGCGCCTTCCGGGACGATGGGACGCCGGCGCAATACCGCCGGAAGGGGATGGAGATCCTCCTCGCGGCCGCTGGGCTGCTCCGGCCCATTCCGTTCCTGGTCTACTCGCAGGAACGGCCCACGCTGCCGATCCCTGAGAACGTCGAGCTGCGCCTGCCGCCGGCGAGCAACGAACGACTGTACGACGAGGCCGACGTCTGCGTTCAGCCGAGCCGCTGGGAAGGGCTGGGCTTGTCGATGCTCGAG
The DNA here is from genome assembly GCA_021324445.1 of Isosphaeraceae bacterium. Classification (GTDB taxonomy): domain Bacteria; phylum Planctomycetota; class Planctomycetia; order Isosphaerales; family Isosphaeraceae; genus JAJPJC01. Next base: position 29,262 of record JAJPJC010000144.1, on the reverse strand, counting down.
TGCCAGGCGGCGGGCCTCCCCCTGGTCACCACCGACGCGCCGCCGATGAATGAATACCGGCCCCTCCGTGCCGTCCCCGCGCCCGAGACGGAGCTGGTGTCGATCCTGGGGCGGCACGCGCTGACCTCCCACAACGTTACGCCCGAAGACCTTGCCGCCAGCTTGGAAACGTTGTACCGGACCGACATCGCCGCGGCGAGTGCATCCGCCCGCTCGTTCATCGAGACGGAACACTCGTGGGAGAATGCATTACCCCGATTGATCCAGGTGCTGGCCCGGTGAGCCAGTGAGGCTGCGGGGAGAGGGGGCGTGGGTCGTGAAGCCTCGAGGGTTCGGGCCGATGAGCGTCGCGGACTGCCCCTACCGGCACGCCGTGGTCCTGACCGGTCCCGGGGGCGTTGAGATCGCCCGGTGCGGGCTGCTCGAGGAAGCTCTCGGCGCCGTGGGAGCCGGCGGTTGCCTCGTCGGGCGGGGCGTGTGCGAATCCTGCTGCGAGGGGTCGCCTCCATCACGTGGGGAACCGAACCCGGTCGTGGCCTCATTGCTCTATTCGAGGGCGTTGCGCCTGGCGGAGACGCTGCCCCACGGCGACGAGGCCGACCGGCTCCGGTCGGTGGCCGCGAGGGCGCGCGAGCGCCTCGAGATCGTCTATGCCGAACCGATGACGACCGTCCCGGCCGCCGGCGCCGGTGTGCGGCCCCTGGCCGCGCTGGTCCCGCCGCCGGGTTCGCGGCATGGCCGGCGGGTGCGCGGCTGGGCGGTCGGGGTCACCACGGCCCCGAGGGTCCAGCCGGTGCTGCCGACCTGCTTGGAGAGCCTGGCCCGCGCCGGCTGGGAGCGGCCGCACCTGTTCATCGACGCGGCCGTCCGTGTCCCGGAGCCGTTCGACCGGTTGCCGTGCACGCTCCGCGACGAGCGGATCGGGGCGTGGCCCAACTATTACCTCGCCCTGGCGGAGCTGCTGCTCCGCCATCCCCGCGCCGACGCATACCTTTTGGTCCAGGACGACGCCCTGTTCGCCGATCGCGAGCCCCTGACCTCGTACCTGGAAGCGGTCCTCTGGCCGGGTCGCACGTCGTGCCTGGTGTCGTTGTACTGCAGCGACGCCGACACCGCGATCGAGCCGGGTTGGCATCCCAGCGCGGGCCAGGTCAGGAGCGGGCCGGTGGCCCTGGTCTTCCCTCGGGATCTGGCCAAGGCCTTCCTCGGCGATCGCGACGTCATCGAACATCGGTGGCACGCGGACGAGGCGACGGCCACGGCGATCGGCGGAGTAATCAGCTCCTGGGCCGATCGCCGCGGGATCCCCGTCTGGCTCCCGACCCCGAGCCTGGTCCAGCACATCGGCGACACGAGCACGCTCTGGCCGATGGCCCGGGCCCAGGGGACGCGGCGGGCCCGCCGGTTCGCCGGCGGCGAGCCTTGACCGTGGGCCTGCCAGCCTGATAGGCTGGCCGCTCATCCCGCGCCGACGATCGCTTCCAGTCCTTGGCGGACCTCCTCCACGTCTGGCCGGGCCAGTTGCTTGATGACCGCACCGTCGCGGAGGAAGACCAGGTTGGGCCAGAGCTTCACCCGGAACGACCGCCCCAGCGGCTGACCCGGCCCGTCCTGGACCTGGATGTGCCGCACTCCGGGATAATCCCGCAGGAGCTCGGCCAGCTTCGGGGCCAGCGCCTGGCAGAATGGGCACCAGCTCGCGCCGAACTCCAGCACGACCGGCCCCTTCGTCCGGTCGATCTCCTCCCGGGTTGGTTCTCGATCGGATTCGTCTTGCAAGGACATCGCCCAACTCCCTCGGCCAGGACTCCCCTCGATCCTGGCGAACCACGCCCGCAAAAGCAATGGCCGCCTGCCACGGGGCCCGGAGACGTCGGCCCATCGTGTATAATCCGGATGTTCCGATCCCCTGGGAGCTCGAAGAGGAACGAGTCCATGACGACCGCCTTTGCCACGATCACGGTCCTCGCGACCGTCTTGCCCGGCGCGTCCCTGCTGGCGAGGCAACAACCGAGGCGGCCCAACATCGTCATGATCCTGGCCGATGACCTGGGTTACTCGGACCTGGGTTGCTACGGCGGCGAGATCCGGACGCCGCATCTGGATGGGCTGGCCGCCGGCGGGTTACGGTTCACCCAGTTCTATAACACGGCGCGGTGCTGGCCGTCGCGCGCGGCCGTGCTCACGGGCTACTATGCCCAGCAGGTCCGGCGCGACGTCGTACCAGGCGTGCCGAGCGGCGGCAAAGGGACCCGACCGAAGTGGGCCAAGCTGCTGCCGGAAATGCTCCGGCCGCTCGGCTATCGGTCGTATCACGCAGGCAAGTGGCACGTCGACGGCATGCCGCTGGCCAACGGGTTCGACCGCTCCTACCACCTGGAGGACCTCGGTCGCTACTTCCACCCGCGCGTGCTCTTCGAGGACGACCGCAAGCTGCCGCCGGTCGAGCCAGGGGCCGGATACTACACGACGATCGCCATCGCCGATCACGCCATCACGTACCTCAAGGAGCATGCGGTGCGGCACGGCGAGCAGCCGTTTTTCCTGTATCTCGCCTTCAACGCGCCGCATTTCCCCTTGCAGGCGCGGCCGGAGGATATTGCCCCTTACCGCGGGCGATATCGTGAAGGCTGGGAGGTGGTCCGCGCCCAGCGCTGGAAGCGGATCCAGGAGCTGGGCCTGGTCAGCGGCCCGCTCTCGGCCGTGGAGCGCCAGGTCGGCCCCCCTTACCCCTTCCCGGACGCCCTGAAGGTGCTGGGACCCGGCGAGGTTAATCGTCCCATTCCTTGGAGCGACCTGACCGAGTTCCAGCGCGGGTTCCAGGCGACGAAGATGGCGATTCACGCCGCGATGGTCGACCGGATGGATCAGGAGATCGGCCGGGTCCTGGCGCAGCTCCGCGCGATGGGCGCCTTTGAGGACACGTTGATCGTCTTCCTCTCGGATAATGGGGCCAGCGCGGAGATCATGGTCCGTGACGACGGTCACGACCCGGCGGCGCCTGCCGGCTCGGCGGCATCGCACCTCTGCCTGGGCCCAGGCTGGTCCACCGTGGCCAACACGCCGTTCCGCCGTCACAAGACCTGGGTGCACGAAGGAGGCATCGCGACGCCCTTGATCGTCCACTGGCCCAGGGGCCTGACGGCCCGCGGCGAGCTGCGGCACAACCCCGGCCACGTCATCGACCTGGTGCCGACCCTCCGAGACGTCGCGGGCGCGCCGCGCCTCGACGCGGGGGCTGGCCCACCAGTCCCGGCGCCGCCCGGTAAGAGCCTCGTGCCGGCCTTCGCCCGCGACGGCACGGTCCCGCATGACGACCTCTGGTGGGAGCACGAAGGCAACCGGGCCATCCGGGTGGGGGACTGGAAGCTCGTCGCCAGTCGAGATGGGCCGTGGGAACTCTACGACCTCGCGACGGATCGCACCGAGACCCATGACCTCGCGCGCAAGCACCCGGAGCGCGTCCGCGAGCTGGCACGCCGATGGCAGCAGCACCATGATGAGTTCGCCGCGATCGCGGTTTCGCCATGATCCGGGGTTCGAGAAACGGCAATCGGCGTCGCCCGCAACGGCTGGTTGGTTCGGCTTCCACTTCACCGCAGTGCGGCGGTCACTCCTTGCTCAGAGTCGTGCGACCGATGCCGATCCCCCGGTGAAGCCGATCACGGTAATCGGCCCAGGGCAACCCCCCTGGGGCTGCGACGCCGCCCCACTTCCCAAGCGGCCGGAACGGCCACAGGAGCCGACTGACGAGGCTTCGGGAACAGCCCCCCCATCGAAACGTCAGGCAGCCGCCCCCGGGAAGCTGCCTCACCCTGCGCCGCTCTCGTACACACCGATGTCTTTTAAATGGCCGGGTCGAGTGCTTGAAACGGTATTACATCGCACAGCAGTACCTTAAATAGAAGGATGCAAGTTGAAAAGAAACACCATGACAACCAAGGATGTCGAATTGCTCTGTGGGATTGGAGTAGTCTGGTGCGCCAGACCGCAATCCCCACCGCGACGGTGCCGATCGAGTGATGGGCACGGCCGGGACGGGCTCGTACCTCGACCCTCGCGTCGGACTCGAGGCCCCAGTGAAGACGAAACCGGGAATATCGGATCCAGCGTACGAGAACTTTCGGGCGCGCCGCGTCTTCGGGTCGCTGGACGGGATTCGCTGCCTGAGCATCCTCGTGGTCCTCTGGCATCACAGCACGGACGGGTACGCCTGGCTCCCCGCCAGCTACCTGGGATTCCTGGGCGTCGATATGTTCTTCGTCCTGAGCGGCTTCTTGATCGTGACGCTGCTGCTGAGAGAGCGGGATTGGCTGGGTGAGATCTCCCTGCGACGGTTCTACCTCCGGCGAGGCTTGCGGATCTTCCCCGTCTATTATGGTTTGCTGGCAGCACTGACCCTGTTCTGCTGGCTGCGGCCCCACGGGAGCACAGCGCAGAGCTTCTTCAAGGACTTGCCGTTCTACGTGACCTATCTCACGAACTGGATCCGTCCGGCGACCCTCATGTTCATCGCCTGGTCGTTGGCCATGGAGGAGCAGTTCTACCTCCTGTGGCCGCCGATCGAGAAGTGGCTGAGTCGTTCGGCGGTGGGGATCTTGCTGGTGGTGATTGCAGTCAACCAGGTGGTGAATTTCGCGTCGGCACACCCGGGGAGTGGCGGTTGGTGGGACGTCTTGACCGCCTCAGGGATGAGGGGGATCACCTACACGCCGATCTGCCTCGGCGTGCTCCTGGCCCATGTCCTCCATTCGCCCCTGGGGTACCGGCGTGTCGCGCGGATTCTCTTTCCCCCCTGGATGTCGCTCGTCGTGCTGGCGGCTCTGGTGCTGACTTGCAACGTGGTACCGCCCAAGCTCGCCGGCTGGCCGCGCCTGAGCATCCAGCTCCTGATGATGGTGTTCCTGGCGAGCTGCGTGGTGCGGGAAGACCACTGGCTGCGCGGCCTCCTCCGCTTCGCCCCGGTGGCCAGGATCGGCGTCATCAGCTACGGAATCTACCTTTATCATATGATCGCATGCCACGGCGCTCTGGCGTTGCTGGCCAGCACCGGGTGGCGGTTCCCGCTCGACCAGTTCGTTCTGGTGTTGCTGTTCTCCTGGATCATGGCCGAGGTGAGCTATCGTTACTACGAGACGCCGTTCCTTCGGCTCAAGGACGCCCATCAACGTCCGACGGCCCTCCCGACCGAGGGAGTGTCTCGCGCTGACGATCGGCACATCCTGGGGGCTCCGGCCAGGAGTGCGATTCCGCATCAACGCGCGGAGCACTCCGCGGCCGATGGGCGGGAGGACCTCGCAGGGGTGGACTCCGGCGAAACGGGGCTACACCTCTGGGAAGAACCCGGACAGACCCACGGCGTCGCCGCCACGCTCACGCGTGATCTTCAGCAAGGTCTCCCAGAGATGAGGGCCATAGGTCCCATCGGCCCAGAGCTGGTAAACCGTCTGGCCGTTGAGGGTGCGGTGCAGGACCCAGGTCGAGACACCCGCGACGCGAGTCATGACCAGCCGCATCGTCGAATCGGAGCCGGGACACGCACCGAGCCCGGACTGGCCGAAGTTGTAGCCGCAGGTCTCCAGGAGTACGGCTGAGGCACGGTCGCCACTGAGCAGGAACGACGCATCTTGCCGCAGCGCCGGATAGACGCCGGGCTGGGGAGAATCCCGCAGGGAGTCGGCTAGCGGCGCGACCACCTCCTGCCGGCCGCCGGCACTGGGCGCGTCCTCGAGGAAGAACTCGGCACGGCCGGTGCGGGCGATCAAACCTCCAGAGGTCAAGGGCAGGACGTGGAAGAGGTCCGCGGGAAGCGCTTGGGCAACGGCGCGCGCTTCCAGGAGGGACGCGGCACCCGGCCCCTTGAGCACCAGGCGTTGCAGGGCGCTGACGTCGCAGAGAGCGAGCGTCCGCGCCAGGTCCCGCTCCTGCTCGACGGTCCGGCCGCCGCATGTCAGCGGCACGGGCATGCCGTCCAGGACGCCCCACCGGGGATGGAGATGTTCCAGCAGGTCGTGCACCGGGCTCGAGCGGGTGGGGTGTTCTGCCATGGGGGTCATCAGTTCGGAGCGAGTGGCTGGGTCTGACGCTGGTCCTTTGGATCATAAAACGGCAGCTCGGCGACGGTGGCGGTGACGAGGCTGCCGTCGTCCAGCCGGATCGGGAACCGGGTCCCCGGCGCGGCGTGCGCGGGGGTGATGAAGGCCAGGCCGATCACCGTGCGGAGGACCGGACTGTAGGAGACCGAGGTGACCCGGCCGAGGATCTGGCCCTGGGCGACGATCAGGTTGCATTCCTCGATCCGACGTTCCCCCCCCGAGGACGAGCACGTGAAACCGACCAGTCGCCGCCCGAGCGGTTTCTTGCCGAGGATCGCCAGGCTCCGCTGACCGACGAAGAACGGCTTGTCCCTCTTGACGGCCCACCCCAGGCCGGCCTCGACGGGATGGGTCAGACCGTCGGTGTCCTGGCCGATGATCACGTGGCCCTTCTCCAGCCGCAGCACGCGCTGGGCCTCGACGCCGAAGGGGCGGATCTGATGCGACCGGCCGGCCTCGAGGAGCCGGTCCCAGATCAGGCCCGCCGAGTACGCAGGGATGTGGATCTCATAGCCGAGCTCGCCGACGAAGCCCACGCGCAGGAGGCGGGCCGGGACCCCTAGCAGCCGTCCGGCACGCACGCCGAGATACGGGAAGGCCCCGGCGCTGAGGTCGAGACCCGAATCGCAAAGCGGGCGCAGGACTTCGCGCGCCTGGGGGCCGGCGAGATTGATCGCCGCCAGGCTGCCGGTCGCGTTGGTCAAGACGACCGGAAGGCCCCAGAGGATCGCCCAGCGCTGAAGCTCGCGGTAGACAGCTCCCGAGCCCGTGGTGGTGGTCGTGACATAGTAGCGGTCCTCGGCCAATCGGGCGACGACCCCGTCGTCGATGACCGTGCCGGACTCGTCACACATCAAGCCATAGCGCGTCGTGCCGATCGCCATCGATGCGAACCGGCCCGTGTACACGCGCTCGATGAACGCGCCGGCGTCCGGTCCGCTGATCTCCAGCTTGCCGAGCGTGCTCACGTCGATGAGCCCGACGCGGCTGCGCACGGCCAGGACCTCCTCGGCGATCGACTCCTCCCGAGACCGGCCGGTCGCCGCGTAGTACGCCGGACGCTGCCAATCGCCGGCGGGCATCCACACGGCGCCCGCCGCCAGGTGGCGGCTGTGCAGGGCGGTCAGCCGGTGCGGGTGGAACCCGCGGCCGGCCAGGTGCCCCAGTGGGACCGGATGATAAAACGGACGGGAGGTGGTGACGCCGGTCTCCAGGACCGTTTGACCCTTGACCTGGCTGAGGATCCGGATGGCGTTCATGTTGGCGAGCTTGCCCTGAGTGGGACCCATGCCCAGGGTCGCGTACCGCTTCAAGAGCTCGACGTGGTCGAAACCCTCCTGGACGGCGTGGATGATGTCCTTGTACTGCACGTCCTCATCCAGGTCGACGAAGCTCTTGGCCGTGGGGTGAGGAAAGACCGGATAGGGATGGCTTGGGGGCGGGGATCCGTGGTGCGTGAGTGTGCCTTCGGATGAAGGAGCGGGGGCGGAATCGCCTCGGGTGAGTCCCAGGTACGCCGCGGCACCCTGGCCGGCGCGGCGGCCGTCGGCAAGCTGGTCCTGGAGCGGGTAAACCCCGTTCAGGCGGCCGGCGGCGAACAGGCCTGCCGGGGTGGATTCGGAGCGCGGGACGAACTGCTGGAGCGACTCGGACCAGGTCATGCGCCCTCCGGCCTGGTAGAACAGGCCATCGGCCGGCGCCCAGCCCACGCTCATGATCAGGCCGTCGCAGGGGAGTTCGAACGCTCGGTTGAACCCAACTCGGCCCGCGTCATCGAGGGGAGCAACCTCGACGCCGCGGATTGCGGCGCGGCCCGGGCCGGGGAGGGCGCGGGAGACGGCATGGCCGGCGTGGATCGCGATCCCCGCGGTGCGGACCTCATCGGCCATCGCGCTCGGTTCTCCACCGGGGCGCAGGTCAATCACCGCCGCGACCGGGACCCCGGCCCGATGCAAGTCGAGCGCAGCCTGGTAGCCCTCGGCGTTGGCCGCCAGCACGACGCCGCGGTCGAAGGGCTTGACGGCATACAGGTGGACCAGCCGCTGCGCGGCGGTGGCGAGCATCACGCCCGGCAGGTCGTTGTTGCCGAAGACCGCCGGCTGTGCGATACAACCCGAGGCGATGATCACGCTGCGGGCGCGCAGCTTCACCAGCCGCAAATCGTCGACCAGCGCCACCCAGAAGTCGGCGTAGGCCCCGGCCGCCACGGTCGCCGGCCGGATCTCCAGGTTCGGCAGCGCGGCCGCCCGCTCCAGGAGCGCCGTCGCCAGCGCACGGGCCTCGGGCTGATCCGACCACTGATACAGGAAGCTGCCGCCGGGCCGAGGGTTCTCGTCGACGACCACGACCCGGGCGCTCGCCTCGGCCGCCGCGATCGCCGCCGACAGGCCCGCCGGCCCCGCGCCGACGACGAGCACATCGCAGAAGTCATAGGCCTTCGCTGTGGAGACCCGCGGCCGCCTGGGGTCGACCGCGCCCAGGCCCGCCAGCTCGCGCATGCGCCGCTCGTAGAAGGGAAACAGGCGCCGGGGCTTGTAGAACGTCTTGTAGTAGAAGCCCACGGGGAGGAACCGGCCGAACCAGTCGAGCAGCCGTGCCCGGTCCTGGCGCAAACCCCCGAAGGTGTTCACGGCCGAGAGGGCCATTCCTTCGGCCAGCGGCGTGACGTCGGCGCGGAGGTTCGTCCGGCCGCCCTTGCGGTCTTCCATCAGGGCGTTCACATCATGGTTGGCCAGGCTGTAGACGCCGCGGGCGCGGTGATACTTGAAGCTTCGGCCCAGGAGCCGAACGCCGTTGGCCGCCAGCGCGCTGGTGATCGTATCCCCGGCGAAGCCCGTGTAGGACCGGCCTTCAAAGCGGAAGCCGAGCCGCCGGCTTCGATCGATCCACTCGCTGGCCTGCGGGGGAAGGCGATGGGTCATGATCCACTGTCCCGAGCCGGGTTGCTATCGTCGGGGAGGTAAGTGCGGAGGAATTCATCCTTGATATTGTCGCGCTCGGCGATGAACCAGGTTCCGCTGGCCAGGTGGTACCACCACTCCCGGCGCACGCCGGGCTCGCCCTGACGATTGAACACATAGTCGGCCCACTCGGCGTCCGTCGCCGTCGCCGGGTCGGGCATGGTCCGGACCTCGCCCCCGAAGACGAATTCCTGGAGCGGCCGCGGTCCGTTGAGCGGGCAGCGCAAGAGCTTCATGGTTCAGTGTCCCACCGAGGCGGCGCCTTTTTCGCCGACGAGCTCGTAATTCGCGAACCGCGCGAGGTTGAACGGTCGGATCAGATCGTGGTCCTGGTCCCTGGCCAGGGTGTAGGCCATCGTGGTGCCGCAGACCGGGGTGGCCTTGAAGCCCCAGGTGCCCCAGCCGGTGTCGAGGTAGAAGCCCCGGATCGGCGTGGTCCCCATGATCGGCGAGAAGTCCGGCGTCATGTCCGACATCCCCGACCACTGGCGGTTGACCTTCACATCCGACAGGAACGGGAACAGGTCGAGCAGGTGGCCGGCCAGTCCCTCCACGAAATCGAGCGTCGAGCGCTCCGAGTGCAGCTCGTAAGGATCCAGCGCGGCCCCCATGACCAGCTCGCCCCGCGCCGATTGGCTCACATACAGGTGCAGGTTCGACGAGACGACGATCTGGTCGAGCCAGGGCTTGAGCGGCTCGGTGACGCACGCCTGGAGCGGGTGGACGACGATCGGCGTGCGCAGGCCAGCCATCCGGGTGATCCGCGGCGTGTAGCCGGCCACGGCCGAGAGCACCCGGTTGGTCTTGATGGAACCCCGGTCGGTCCGCACGCCGACGACTTGCCCATCCTGGATCTCGAGGTCGATGACGGCGGTCTTCTGGTGGATCTCGACGCCCAGGCGATCGGCGGCCCGCGCATAGGCCCAGGCGACCGCGTCGTGGCGGACGACCGAGCCCGGCGGGTGGTACAACGCGCCGACGATCGGGGCCTTGCCGCCGCAGGACAGGTCCATCGTGGGGCAGATCCGGTGAATCTCCTCGGGCGTGATCACATAGCTATTCACGCCCAGGTGCTTGTTCACCTCGGCTCGCCATCGCATCGTGCGTAGCGTGGCGGTGGTGTGGGCCAGCGTGAAATGGCCGCGCTCGGAGTAAAACAAGTTGTAGTCGAGCTCCTGCGACAGTTTGGCGAACAGCCGCACGCTCTCGTCGTAGAACTTCACGCCCTCGATCGTGAGGTAGTTGGAACGGACGATCGCCGTGTTGCGGCCGGTGTTGCCACCGCCGAGGTAACCCTTGTCGAGCACCGCGACGTCGGTCATGCCGTGGTCGCGCGCCAGATAATAGGCAGCGGCCAGCCCGTGCCCGCCCGCGCCGATGATCACCGCATCGTAACGGTCCTTGAGCCGCTCTGGCCGGCGGAACATCCGCGGCTCGGGATAGGTCTTGCTGAGGGCGAATCTCAACAGGCGAAAAGGCATCGGCCGGGTACCTCATCCACGTAGGTCATTTCGAGTCTGTTCCACAAGCCTGGTCTAATCGTTGTAGGGTGGGTGAAACCCACCACCGGAAGTCCTTGGCGGGCTTGAAGATCGGTGGGTTTCACCCACCCTACAACATCGACTTCCCCACCCTTCCGAGACAGACTCCGAGCCTGACACGGTCATCCACGTAGGTCAGGCTTTCGCCTGACACGGTCCTTTTCAGGCTGGTATTTCCGCACCGTGTCAGGCGAAAGCCTGACCTACTTCCCCGCCGTGATCACGTGACCAATGACTCATGACTAATGACCGATGAGCCGGCTCGGTGGAACCCGTCACGGCCAGGTCGGCCAGGACGCGGCCGATCAGGCACGAAAACTTGAAGCCATGCCCGCTGCACGGGCTGGCGACGATCACATCCGGCCGGCCCGGGAGGAAGTCAATCTGAAATTGCTCCCCGGGCGCAAGGGTATACAGGCAAGTCTCGGTGAAGTCAATCGGCGCATCGGCCAGCAGCGGGATGTGGTCGTGGAGGAAGCGCCGGACGAGCGATCGGTACGCGTCGCCGACGGTCCGATCCTCGACGTCGGGGTCGATCTCGGGGCCGGCATGCCGCGCGACCTTCACGCCCAGGCCCAGGAACTCGGGCATGCCGTAGAACACGTCCTGGCCGGCGGCCGGCATGAAGATGAAGACCGGGAAGCGGCCGAGCCGGAACGGCGTGGGATCCTTGGGCCGGAAATAGAGCACTTGCTGGCGGGTGACCCGGAGGTCGACCGGCAGCCCCGGCAGGAGCTTCTTGACCCAGGCGCCGGCCGAGACGATCAGCCGATCGGCCGCGATTCGCGCCGAGTCGGTCACGACGACGGGCCGGCGGCCGTCCAGGTCGATATGCCGGACCGGGGTTTGATCGGCGACCCGCGTCCATGGCCCGCCGTGAAACCGCGCCAGCTCGACCTGAAGCGCCACGGCGCGCGACGCGGCGAGCAGGCCGGCGTCGGGCTCGAAGACGATGTCATAGTCCCCGGCGAGAGTGAAGGCGGCCTGACGCTGGTTCCACTCCCGGCCCGAGGTCCGCCAGTGGGGCACGCCGAGGTCCTCGAGGTTCGCCGCGACCTGGGCCACATAGTCGACGCCCGGCGGCGAGAACGAGACGCCGCCGGCGCGGATGTAGAGCGCCTCCCCCGCATCCGCTTCCAGCTCCTTCCAGGCGCGGAAGGCCGCGGGCATCAAGCGGGCGTAGCGGGCATCCCCGTACGAGTGGCGGATGATTCGCGCCGCACCGTGCGAGCTGCCCCGGTCGTGCCCCAGGGCGAACTGCTCGATCAAGACGACCGGCTCGCCGCGACGCGCCAGGTGGTAGGCCGCGGCCGAGCCCATGGCGCCGGCGCCGATGACGACGTTCCTGGCTTCGAGGGATTCCATGGAGAGCCACCTGAGGTTTCGAGGACCAATGCCCGCGAATCCCACCAACCCGCTGGAGCGCCCAGTGCCATCACTCCTGGGCACTGCTGACCAGGATTCCCAGGATCGTGGCCACCTCGTCGAGGTGATACTCGCGACGATCGATGAAGAGGTCTTTGCCCTGCAACTTGAGGAAACGCCAGTCGCTCCCGCTCGTCACACAACCGTACACCGCGGGGACAGGCGTGCCATCCTTCTCGTTGAACAACTGGATGGCCACCATCTCCGCGACGGCTTGGCCGAGGCCCGCGACCAGATCCTCTTTCTTGGCCTCGACCACCGCCACGATGGGGGACTCCACGTCGTCGAGCTCCGGCGACTGAGTGATCAGATCGTCGCAATACCCGCTCAGACCTCGGCCCGGATCGACCGCGAGCGTGACCCCCGGCAGCACATTGATCGCCACGGGTGACCGCCGCTTGGCTTCCATCAAGATCGGCGCGATGATGTACTCGCGCCGGGCCTGCTGCGTATTGATCCCCAGCGCGACCGGCCCGAACTCATCGAGCAACCCTCGGAGGATGTCGCTGGGCTTGATCGGCCCAACATTCTTGAAGAGGTCCGCGTCCTCGTGCCTGGAGAGCTCGAGGCTCCGGACCGCGGTTTTCAGATCGAACTCGGCATAAGCCACGGGCAAGTCTCCGGCGTTCTCGACATCTCCGACCCAGCCGACACCATCCCCGTGCGTGCGTCGCCGTCTCGTTCGCTCACAGCGCCGTCAGATAGCGCTGGATCTCCCACGCTTCGACCTGCGCGTGGTACTCGCGCCACTCGTCGCGCTTGAGCCGGAGGAACTCGTCGGCGATCGGGCCGAGGCTGGCGCGGATCACCTCGTCCTTCTCGAAGTGGGCGAGGGCCTCGGGGAGGCTCTGGGGGAGGGTGCGGATGCCGCGGCGGGCCATGGTCTCCAGGTCCGCCGTGTAGAGGTTGCCCAGGTTCGGCTCGCCGGGATCCAGCCGCCGCGCGATGCCGTCCAGGCCGGCGGCCAGATAGGCCGCGATGCCCAGGTAGGGATTGAACGCGCTGGAGATCGAGCGATCCTCGACGTGACCGCCCTCGGGGACCCGGAGCATCTGCGTCCGGTTGTTGTCGCCGTAGGAGATGAACGCCGGGGTCCAGGTGTAACCCGAGCGCGAGCCGGTCAGGGCCGGGCCCATTTGCAGCCGCTTGTAGCAGTTGACCGTCGGTGAGGTCACCGCGCAGAGTGCCGGGGCGTGATGGACCACGCCGCCCAGAAACTGATAGGCCAGTGCCGAGAGTCCCAGGCCGCGGGGATCCGAGTCGTCGGCGAAGAGGTTGGCGCCGCTCTGGGCGTCGGTCAGGTGGTAATGCATGTGGGCGCCCGAGCCCGTGCGGCTGGCAAAGGGCTTGGCCATGAAGGTGGCGATCGCGCCGACCCGCTGCGCGAGCTGGCCGGCCATCATCCGGAAAAAGGTATAGCGGTCGGCCGTCTCCAGACCGTCGGCATATTGAAAGTTGACTTCATACTGGTAGTTGGCGTCCTCGTGGTCGGACTGGTAGACGCCCCAGCCAAGCTGGTTCAGGCCGTCGTTGAGCGCCCGGAGAAAGCCCAGGGCGCCGGAGATGCCCTTGAAGTCGTAGCACGGTTTGGAGAGGTCGTCGACACTGTGGGGATCCCAGCCGCGGATCGAGCCGCCGGCCTCCTTGACCACCAGGAAGAACTCGGGCTCGATGCCGACGTTGAAGGCGTAACCGTGCTCCCGGGCTCCGGCCAGCACGCGCTGGAGGTTCACGCGGGGACAGAACGGGTGGGGCTGGCCATCGACATACAGGTCGGCGGCGAACCGCGCCACGCCGGGTTCATAGGGCAAGGGCGTGTAGCTGGCCAGATCGGCCCGCGCGAACATGTCATGCGAATGCGGGCCTTGTCCCATCCCCCAGACGGCGCCCCCCGCGAAACCCGCGCCGACCTCCGCGACGGCGCGCAACGTCTTCGCCGGCACGAGCTTGACCTTGGCCGCGCCGTGGATGTCGACGAACTGGATCATCAGGTAGCTGATGCCATCATCTTGAAATCGCCGCTCGAGATCGCCAAGCTGGACATCAACCGTGGGCATGTTGGGTCCTTGGTCCTGAGTCCTGGATCGCTCGCCCTGGTAGATTTTTAACGACATCAGCGCCACAAGCCAGTAAAATCGCTTTTCTTGTCCGGGGTCCGGGGTCCGGGGTCCGCTGACGCGGGCTGACTCGCCTGGTCCGGGAAAGGCCACGCACTCGAAAAAAGGCGACGGCGCAGCGGAGCGGCAGCTCCGACCACGGACCACGGACCACGGACAAAAGATTATGTGCGGCATCATCGGGTTCTGGGACAAGACCGGGCAGCGGGGCGCCTCGACGGGGCGGGTGGTCCTGACGATGCTCGAGGCCCTGGGCTGCCGCGGTCCGGATAGCGCCGGGGTGGCGCTGATCGGTCCGGAGCCGGCAGCCGATCGGGAGTGGGCGTGGTCGATCCGGATCGCTCGGTTCGACGAGGAGACGCTCGAGCGTCTGGAAGGGCTCGGCGCGGTCGTCCGGCCGGAAGCGGGCGGCGTGTGGGCGCGGAGCGGCGGATCGCTCCGGTTCACGTTCCGGCCGGCTCCGCAGGTGACGGTCGATGACCTGGAGCGCGCCCTGGGCGCGCGGCGGGGCGGGCTGGAAGTCCTGAGCCTCGGCCGGCGGCTCGACCTGGTCAAGCAAGTCGGCTCGCCGGCGCAGCTCGAGGCCACGTACTCGGTCTCGAGCTGGGGCGGACCGCTGGCCATCGGCCATACGCGGATGTCCACCGAGAGCCGGATCGACCTCAGCCATTCGCAGCCCTTCTGGGTCCATGGGGTGCCCGACCTGGCGACGGTCCACAATGGGCACGTCACCAACTACCATCAGCTCCGCCGCCGCGCCGAACAACAGGGGACGACCTTCTACACCGACAATGATTCCGAGGTGATCGGGGTCTATCTCCGGGACCGGCTCCAGCAGGGACGGAGCCTCCCCGAAGCGATGGCCGACTCGCTGGACGACCTGGACGGGTCGTTCAACTACCTGGTCGCCTCGGCCGACGGGCTGGGGATCGTCCGGGACCGCCACGGTTTCAAGCCGCTGGTGCTGGCCGAGACCGACGACTTCGTCGCCGTGGCGACCGAGGAGATCGCCCTGCGCCGCGCCCTGCCCGGGGACTACCGGGCCGTCGAGCCTCCGCCCGCATCGGCGACCTTCTACTCGATGAGCTCTTGTCCGTCGCAGGCCGCCGGTTGCCTGGACCCTGCGGCGAGGAAGGCAACCCGCCCAGTGCCTGTCCCGGTCTCGGCCGGCACCGATCACCCCGCGGCGGCCGCCGCGGGCGGACCGGCCGGCCGTACCTGATCGGATCTCCCGCCAAGGTGACGACCGCGATGAACGAGCAGCCCGTGGTCCTCGATTGCGGCGACCTGACCAGCCGCGCGATCAACCGGGCCGTCCGCGCGGCCATCGCCGGGGGCGCGACCCGAATCCAACTGCGCAACCCGGCCGGCCGGCACAACCTCGGAGTGGCCCTTCCCGCCGGGATCGAGCTGATGATCGAGGGGAGCGTCGGCTACTATGTCGCCGGCCTGAATGACGGGGCCAGCGTCACCGTCCACGGCGGAGCCGGCTGGGGAGCCGCCGAAAGTATGCATGATGGCACCGTCGTGATCCATGGGGATGTGGGCAACGCGGTGGCCGCGTCGATCCGGGCGGGGACGGTGGTGGTCTACGGCAACGCCTCCACACGGGCGGGCATCGCGATGAAAGGGGGAATCCTGCTGGTGACCGGCAGCGTCGGGCCGATGGCCGGGTTCATGATGCAGAAGGGGGTGATGATCGTCTGCGGAGATGCGGCCGATGGCGTGGCGGATAGTCTGTACGCCGGGACAGTCTTCCTGGGGGGGCGGCATGGGGAGCTGGGGGCCGATGCGGTCTTCGAGGACCTCACCGCCAGCGACCAGGAACTGATCGCCGCGACGCTGGAGCAGTGGCAGGTCGCCAGGCCGGCGACCGGTTTCCGCAAGCTCGTCGCCGGGAGGAGGCTGTGGAATTTCCAGCAGAGCGAGCGACACCTCTGGAAATCCGCCCTCTGAACAAATCAAGACAATATCGAGAAAAGCGGCCGAGGGCCCGGCCGGTTGATTGACAGGGAACCGTGTGCTACGTAGATTGTACCGACGGTAGTGTCCCTCCTCGCCTTGCTGTCCGAGCCCCTCCGTCGCAAGACCCACTCACACGGGAGGTTCGCGGCACTCGGTGCGACCGGCGACCGGGGGCGGAGATCGGCGGCGGAGGCGCCCAACGACGAGGTGAGCTGGCGCGGCGTGGAGACCGACCCGACCCATGCGGCCTGAACGACGGGAGCGCCTTCCATGATAGTCGCTCAGATCTTCCAGCGCATTCTCAACGGACCGAGCCCGATAGGACTGGCCATCGCCGCAGCCGTGGGCGTCGCGCTGCTGCTGGTCGCAGGCTGGATCCTGGCCGCCGGCCGACCCAGGCCGCTCTGCGGCGCCCTCGCGGCCGTGGGGCTGGCGATCGTCCTGGCCGTGCTGGCGCTGATCGACGCCCAGACCGTCCAATTTCGCGTGGGGGAGAGCGTCACGGTGACCCGACCGAAGTACGCCGAGGGGAAGCGTTCTCTCGCCCGCGCCGGCTTGATCGTGCTGCCGTGCGTGGCGGTGCTGGTGACACTGGCCGTGTGGGCGGATTCCAAACGCCGGATTCGCGCGCGGATTCCCGGGCAACTGAAGGAAGGACGCAAACGGTTCCTGAACAAGGAATACGAGGCGGCGCTGGCGGAATACAACCGCACCATCCAGATCGCCCCCTACCGGGGTGATGCCTATTACGGCCGGGGTTGCGTCTATCACGCCCTGGGCCAGACCGCGCTGGCGCGCGCCGACTTCGACCACGCGCTGCGCTGCGATCCCCGGCTCTTCCCGGCCTATCTCGAACGGGCCAAGCTCAGCACCGAGACCGGCGATCTCGATGGCGCGCTGGCCGACTTCGGACAGCTCCTGGTCAATCGAGGCAACGACCCGGAGCTGTACCTCAACCGCGGGATCTGCCTGCTCAAGAAAGGGCAGGTGAGCGACGCCCTGGCCGATTTCCACCGCGTGCTCAAGTTGACCAATCACTCGGATTACGCGGATCCGGCCAAGAACTACCTCCGCCAATACGAAGCCGCGGCCCCGCCGGCGGAGCCCGCCGCGGCGGAGGTCAACGGTGCGCCGGCCACGACCGCGATGCCCGAGCCCAAGACCGAGGATTACGTCCTTTGACCGGCGACCCAGGCCCGATTCAACGGTCGCGATCGGCGGTCGAGCAGGCCGTGGCGATGGGGGGCGATCCGTCGCCGCCGGAATCCTCGGGCACGTTCACTCCGGCCGTCATCGAAGACATCCAGATCAAGTCGGAGCTGGCGCGGTACCGGATCCGCGGCTTCGGTGCCCTGCGGCCGCGCACCTGGGCGACGCTGGACGACTTGACGTTCATCCCGGCGACCCTGACCCGCATCCCGCTGGAAGGGTACCGCGAGTCCTGCTCGACCCGGACCGTGCTGGGAACCCGGTTCGCCTCCCAGCCGATCGAGCTGGAGATCCCCCTGATGGTCACCGGGATGAGCTACGGGGCGCTCTCCCGCAATGCCAAGGCCGCCCTGGCGCGCGGGGCGAAGCAGGCGGGGACCTCGACCACCACCGGCGACGGGGGGATGCTCGACCTGGAACGCACCGAAAGCCGGGTGATGATCTACGAGGTGCTCCCCAGCCGGTACGGGATCAACGTCCAGCACCTCCGCCAGGCCGACGCCATCGAGCTGACCATCGGCCAGGGCGCCAAGCCCGGGACCGGCGGCTTGCTCCTGGGCTCGAAGGTCTCCGCGGAGGTCGCCCGGCTGCGCGACTTGCCCCCCGGGGTCGATCAGCGCTCGCCGTGCCGGCATCCCGACTTCCTCGGCCCCGACGACCTGGTGATCAAGATCGAGGAGCTGCGCGAGGCGACCGATTACCGGGTGCCGATCTTCGTCAAGATGGGCGCGTCGCGCGTCTTCGACGACGTCCGGCTGGCCGCCAAGGCGGGCGCCGACGTCGTCGTCGTCGACGGCATGGAGGGCGGGACGGCGGCCTCGCCCGAGCTGCTCCAGGAGCACACCGGCATCCCGACCCTGGCGGCCGTCTGCGAAGCCCGGGCGGCTCTCGAAGACATCGGCCTCTACGGCAAGGTCCAGCTCATCATCGCCGGCGGCCTGCGGCACGGCTCCGATTGCGCCAAGGCGATGGCCCTGGGCGCCGACGCCTGCTACCTGGGCACGGCACTCCTGATCGCCTTGAATTGCAACAAGCCGCTCTACATCGAGGATTACCACAAGATCGGCGCTGCCCCCTATTCCTGCCACCACTGCCACACCGGGCGATGCCCGGTCGGGATCACCACCCAGGATCCCCAGCTGACCGCCCGGCTGGAAGTCGAACCCGCCGCCGAACGGGTGGCCAACTTCTTCCATGCCCTCACCTCGGAGATCCAGATCCTGGCGCGCGCCTGCGGCAAGAGCGACGTGCACCACCTCGAGCCGGAGGACCTCCGCGCCTTGACGCTCGAAGCCTCGATGATCACCGGGCTGCCGCTGGCCGGGACCAACCGCGTCTTCGGCGGCGGGCCGGGCTGGACAGAACACGGCGCGAGTCACTGAGTGGCCGGGTCCTCGAGTTGAGGCTGTCCAGGCCCACTCGCGGCCTCGGGAGAATTCCGAGGGCGTTCCAGCAGTTCACCTTCCCCCAAGTGCAGCACGACTTGGGCTTGAGCCTGCACGATGCCGACCTGTTCGCTGCCGCACCGCCGTTCCCGATTCGTGAGGAGTTTGCGGCGTTCCTCCGCGATGGCGTGGCCTTGGCCGTGGCCAACAGCACGGAAAAGGCCAAGTCCGAGTTCATCATCGCCCCGGTCCTGCTCGAGCTCCGTCGGGCCCTGGGACCGCGCTTCTTCCTCTTCTCGGGAATCGAGTGGGAAGCCGATTCCAGCCGGGGGCTCAACGGTTCTTGCGACTTCATCCTGACCAAAGGAGAGAGCCAGTACGTCCTGAGCGCCCCGTTCGTGACGATTGTGGAAGCCAAGAACGACCTGATTCGCACCGGGCTGGGTCCGTGCATCGCCGCCATGTATGCTGCCCGGCTCTGCAACCAGAACTCAGGGCGGCCCATCGCGCGGGTTTACGGGGCGGTCAGTACGGGCAGCGCCTGGAAGTTCTTGCAGTTGGAAGGGGCGTTATTAACAATCGATGTGCCGGAGTATTACATCGACAACCTGCCCAAGATCATGGGGATCTTGCGGCAGATCGTCGAGTCGGCTTGACCCACGGCCGGAGTGGACCCGCTCCGCAGTCCCGGTTTCCTCGGCCTCCCGTCCCGTCACCGTCACCGCGAGAGGATCGCTCGTGAGCTCGATCGTGAACCCACCGAAGACCGCCGGCCCGCCGGCCTCCGCCCACACGCCGGCACCCTACGAGGGTCCCGCGCGCGACGAGGTCCTGGCGATGCGCCGGGAGTATCTGACTCCCGGGTTGATCACCTACTACCGCGAGCCGCTCCTGGTCGTCGAGGGACATATGCAATACCTCTGGGACGAGGCCGGCAAGCAGTACCTCGACGGCTTCGCCGGGATCGTCACCGTCTCGGTCGGCCATTGCCACCCCCGGATTGTGGAGCAGGTCCGCGCCCAGGTCGGCCGGCTCCAGCACACCACGACCATTTACCTCCACCCCGCCGCGGCGATGCTGGGCAAGCGGCTGGCCGAGCACATGCCCGAGGGGAGCGGCCTGACCGTCAGCTACTTCACCAACTCGGGGAGCGAGGCCAATGAGATCGCCATCCTGATGGCGCGGGAGTCCACGGGCCACGCGGAGGTGATCAGCCTCCGCAACGGCTTCCACGGCAGCACTCAAGGCGTGATGGGGCTGACGGCGATCGGTACCTGGAAGTTCCCGACCAATCCCACGGTCGGGATCAAGCACACCACGCCCGGCTATTGCTATCGCTGCCCATTCGGTCTGACCTATCCCAGTTGCGACCTGAAATGCGCCCGCGACGTCGAGGACCTGATCCGGTACGAGACCTCGGGCGCGGTCGGGTGCTTCATCGGCGAGCCGATCCAGGGCGTGGGTGGAGTGGTCACGCCGCCGCCGGAGTATTTCGGGATCGTCTATGAGCTGGTCCGCCGGCACGGGGGGCTCTGCATCGCCGACGAGGTGCAGACCGGCTTCGGCCGCACGGGGACGGCCTTCTGGGGCTTCGAGAACTGGGGCGTCATCCCCGACCTGGTCACGATGGCCAAGGGGATCGGCAACGGCGCGCCCCTGGGCGCCTGTGTCACCCGGCCCGAGATCGCGCGGACCTTGACCCGCCGCGTCCACTTCAATACCTTCGGCGGCAACCCCGTGTCGATGACGCAGGGTCTGGCAACCCTCGCGGTCATCGACGCCGAGGGCATCCAGGCCAACGCCCGTCGCGTCGGCGGCCACCTCAAGGAGCGGCTGCTGGCCCTCCAGGAGCGCCAGCCGATGATCGGCGAGGTCCGCGGGATCGGCTTGATGCTGGGCGTCGAGCTGGTGCGCGACCGCCAGACCAAAGAGCCGGCCACCGGCCAGACGGCCGATGTCCTGGAGCTCTGCAAGGAGCGCGGGCTCCTGCTCGGCAAGGGCGGCCTCTACGGAAATGTCCTGCGGATCAAGCCCCCCATGTGCCTGACCGTCGACGACGCCGATTTCCTCGTCGATTGCCTGGACGAGGTGATGACCCTGCTGGGGGCTCCCTCCGCGTGAACAACCTGGGAATCCGGAGCGGTGATGAAGCGGCTCAGCATTGCTGAAGCGTTGCGCGAGGGGATCGCCGAGGAGATGCGGCGCGATCCGGCCGTCTTCTGCATGGGTGAAGACATCGCCGTCCCCGGCGGCTGGGGCGGCGCGTTCACGGTGACGCTGGGCCTGGAGCAAGAGTTCCCCGACCGGATGCTGAATACGCCGATCGCCGAGCTGGGGTTCTTCGGCGCGGCCGTCGGGGCGGCGATCCTGGGGATGCGGCCGATCGTGGATGTCCAGTACGGCGACTTCCTCTTCCTGGCCATGGACCAGATCGTCAACAACGCCGCCAAGCTGCGCTACATGTCTGGCGGCACGATCACGGTGCCGATGGTGATGCGCGCCCCGGTCGGCGCCACCGGGCGCGGCGCCCAGCACGCGCAGAACCTCGAGCGGTTCTTCACCGGCGTGCCGGGGATCAAGGTCGTGGCGGTCGCCAACGCCTACGACGCCAAGGGCATCCTCAAGTCGGCGGTCCGGGACGAGAACCCGCTGCTGATCTTCGAGCACAAGCTGCTCTATGGCTCGACCGGCGCCCGGCGGGAACCGGGGTCCATCGATGCGACCAGCGATATCCCCGAGGGCGATTACACCGTCCCGCTCGATCGCGCGGCGATCCGCCGCCCGGGAACCGACGTGACCATCCTCGCCTGGCTCTTGATGAGCCACTTCGCCGCCCAGGCCGCGGAGCAGCTTGCACCCGAGGGGATCGACGCCGAGGTGATCGACGTGCGCAGCCTCGCACCCATCGACTACGAGACGATCGGCGAGTCGGTCCAGAAAACGGGGCGCGTCGTCATCGTCGAGGAAGGGCCCAAGACCGGCGGCGTTGGCGCCGAGATCGCGGCCGGGATCATGGAGCGATTCGGCGAGAGCCTGCTGACCCCGGTCGTCCGGGTCGCGTCGGCCGATGTGCCCGTCCCCTTCAGCCCGATCCTGGAGAATGCCTATCGGCCCGACCCACCACGGATCATCGCCGCTGCGCGGGCGGTCATGAGCACGTGAAATCCGGCCGCGGCCGCAACGGCCCAGAAATGAGAATCTGGAACGGAGATTTAACCACGAAATACACTAAAGGCACGAAAAATAGAATATTAATTAGAATTTAAAAGGAAAAAAATACTATGATAACTTAATTTCGTGACTTTCGTGTATTTCGTGGTTAAATCTTCCTCTTGACGAGTCGGGCCGAGGAGGAGACTCCATGAGCCAGGCGATGGCGGTGCGGAAGAAGGCTGTCGGGCTGATCCTGGCCGGTTTGGCCGCGATCCTGACCGGAGCGAGCAAGAGCGGACCGGGTCTTCAGGTTCGCGTCGAGGGCGGCCACCCCTGGCGCCCGCCGTTCGGCCTGGATCGGGTCGGGCGTCCGATCATGGTGGTTGTGGAGGCCGGCCAGCGTCCCGTGCTCGAGGTGCCTCATTTCCTCTCAGCCGTTCGGAACGGGAAGACTGTCAAGACCGTGGCCGTGAAGTTCCCGGAGAAGCCTCCCTATACCGCCCGACTGGAGTTGCCGGCGTCCGCGGATGAGCTCCTTTTGTGGTGGTTCGCCGCTGCTGGCGGTGAGCGCGTTCCGGTGCTCCGGCAGGAGGTCAAGGTCCCAGAGTTCGAGGCCGACGCGATCGCCCGGCCGGACCGGGTGGTCAACCCCGTCGATCTGGGGACGATCCTGGTCCCAACGGGCTGGCTGCTCCTGGGGCCGGGTCAATCCGCGACGGTCGAGGTCGCGGCGATCAGCCGGGTGCGCGATCTCCCGCGAGCCCGCCTCACGGCCCATTACGCCTCCGCTCGGGCTCCGGGCGCGACGACGCCGATTCCGCTCCGTGCGGGTCGTACGGACCGGCTCCGACTGAAGCTCCCCGCCCCTCCTCCAGACCGGGACCGGGATACCTTGACCGTCGCGATCGACGACGGCGACGGCCATCCGTTGTGGAGCAAGGCCATCCCGGTCATGCTCGTTCCGGGACCGCCGCAGCGGCCACGGTTCGGTGCCAGTTACGAGCGGCTCCGGTACGACGCCCCGATCTCGGTCCGCGATCCCAGGACCGGAACGTTCTCCACCGTGCCTTACGAGGGGGCGTGGGATCCCAAGCTGAAGGATGTCGTCGTCTGGCTGCCGAACGGGGCGCGGTTTGTCTTCTGGCGCGGGTCCAGCTACATCCCGTTCTGGGCCGGCCGACACAACACCGGCGCGTGCTACGAGTGGGCCGAGATGATCTCACAGCCCGGTGGGGCCGTGGACTGCGTCGAGCCGCTGATGGACAAGGAGCTGCGCTACGGGCGGGTCGAGATCATCGAGTCGACCGCGGCGCGGGTCCACGTCCGCTGGACCTACCAGTCCACCGACTTCCATTACAAGGTCTGGGGCGACGCGGCGGTCGAAGACTATTACTTCTATGCGGACGGCTTCGGGACGAGGGTCGTGAACCTCAAGGCCGACCCCAAGAACGACTACGAGCTGAGCGAGTTCATCATCCTCACACCGCAGGGTGCGTATCCCTTCGCCGTGCTGCCGGACGACCCGGTCGACGCCCTGTTCCTGGATGGGCGGAAGCACGCCTTCCGCTTTCCGAACCCCGTAAGCCATCCGGCCAGGAAGCCCAATTCAGCCGATGTCTCGGCAATCTATCGCCTGCGGCTCAACAAGGAGGAACAGCTCGCCGCCGTCTCTTTCAACCCGAACCTGACGGTCTTGCCTCCGGTGGTGTTCGGTCCCTTCTTCGACCAGGGCGAGATGGTCACTCCGTGCTACTGGGGGAGCCACTGGCCCCTGGCGCGGGGCAACTCGACCGGCTGGAAGATCGACGATCGGATCGCCTGGACACCCTGCCACAACAGCGTCATGAGCTGGGCCGGCAGCCGGCCGACGCCGCTGCGAACGGCCAACCTGGTGACCCTGGACACCCGGGGCCGGTCGCGGCTGATGAGCGTACGGGAGTGGGTCTGGCTGATCGGCATGACCGATGCATCGGATCGCCGCCTGCTCGAATGGGCGACGAGCTTCGCGACGCCGCCGGCGCTGGAGGTCCGGGGTGCGCGGCTCGGCTTCGACGCGTATGTCCCCGAGCGGCGGGCCATCCGGCTCACCGCCGAGAGCCGCGCGGTCGTGATCACGATCAAGCCCGGTCCACCGTGCGTGAATCCGGTCTTCGAATTCGAGGGTGCTCCGCCCGGTGAGCTCCGGGTTATGCTGGGAGGACGCCCGCTCGAAAGGGCCCGCTACGCCTGGGACGGCCGGACCCTCTGGCTCGACGCCACAATCGCGACGCCGATCGACCTGCACCTGACGTTTGGTGCGGCGACCGGCCCAACTCAAGAGTAAACCGAAGCCGGGCGGAGGGAGTTCCATGAGCCTTCGACCGTGTTGGATCGTCGCCTGTTCCCATCTGCTCCTCGCGGTTTCGGTCGTGGCCGACGAGCCGAAACCCGCGCCCAAGGAGACCTTCTGGGTCATCCCCCACACCCACTGGGAAGGGGCGGTCTTCAAGACCCGCGCGGAATACCTCGACATGGGCCTGCCCAACATCCTCGAGGCGATGCGGCTGCTGAAGGAACAGCCGGGCTTCAAGTTCACCCTCGACCAGGTGGCCTACGTCAAGCCGTTCCTGGAGCGGTACCCGGCCGAGGAGGCGGCGTTCCGGCGGTTCCTCGCCGAGGGGCGGCTCCAGCTGGTCGGCGCCCTGGACGTCATGCCCGATGACAACATGCCCGGCGGGGAGACCTTCATCCGCCAGATCCAGTACGGCAAGGGGTATTATCGCCGGAAGCTCGGCGTCGACGTGACGACGGGTTGGCTGCTGGACACGTTCGGGCACCATGCCCAGTTGCCGCAACTGCTGGCGCTCGGGGGCTTCAAGACCTTCTGGTTCTTCCGCGGCGTGCCCCGGCAGGACTTCCCCGCCGAGTTCCTCTGGGAAGGGATCGACGGCACGCGGATCCCCGCGTTCTGGCTGCCCCACGGCTATGGACTCCTTTATCCGACCCCGAAGGATCCGGCGAAGTTCCGGACCTTCGCGCAGGCACGGTTCCAGCACCTGACGCCCAACAGCCGGGGGCTGGCCGACCGCGTGGGTCTCTCGGGGGCGGATGTCTCCGCGCCCGAGGAGCACCTCGTGCCCAACGTCGAGGCGTTCAACCGCGACGCCAAGGCTCCCTTCGCGATCAAACTGGCCGTGCCGGCTGATTACGAAGCGGTCGTCGCCCACCGCGCCAACCGGCCCGTCTTCAAGGGGGAGCTGAACCCCATCTTCCAGGGCATTTACAGCAGCCGGATCGAGTTGAAGGACTGGATGAGGCGAATGGAGCGGCAGTTGCTCACCGCGGAGAAACTGAGCGCAATCGCGGCCTGGCAGGGGTCGCCGGCCGACGTCGACGCGATCCTGGGCATCTGGGAGCCCGTGCTCTTCAACCAGACCCACGACCTGGCCTCGGGCGTCATGACCGACCATGTCCATGAGGACACGATCCGGAGCTACGAGTACGCCCTCCGCCGGTCGGATGAAGTCATCGATTCGAAGTGGGGCGTGCTGGCCGATCGGATCGATACCCGGGGACCGGGGACGCCCGTCGTCGTCTTCAATCCCCTGGGCTGGGCTCGCTCGGACATCGCCGAGGTCGAGCTCGGATTCGCCGAGGGAGGGATTGGCGAGGTGGACGTCACCGGACCCGATGGTGAGACCGTAGCGGCCCAGATCCTCGAGGCATCCCGTTTCGACGACGGCGGCTTGAAGACAGCACGGATCGCGTTCGTGGCCCGCGATGTCCCCGCGCTGGGGTATAACACCTATCACGTCGCCCCGAGCCGCCGCCGGACAGACCCGGCCGGTCCCGGCGATCCGGCCACGACCGGCATCGTCTTTCAGAACGACCTCTCTCGCGTCAGCCTGGATCGGGCGACCGGGGCGATCACCGGCCTGCGGGTCAAGCCGGGCGATTGGGAGGTGCTCGCCGGCCGCGGCAACGTCGTGGCCCGGCAGACGGACCGGGGCGACCTGTGGGAGCTCTACCGAGGGCTCGACGGCGGCAGCCGGATTGCGATGACCAGCCGCCAGCCGGTGCCGAAGCGGGGCGAGGCCGTCTTCAGCGACGAGGGGAAGGGTGAGTCGGGGACAATCCGCACCGGGCCGGTCCTCTCTGAGCTCCGGGTCGCGCGTCCCTTCGGCTCCGGCCGGTTCGCCACGACTGTCCGCCTCTACCGGGAGCTGCGCCGGATCGAGATCACGACGCGGCTGATCAACAACGAGAAGTTCGTCCGCTACCAGGTCCTGTTCCCGACCACGATCGCGGGGGGGAAGACGACGCACGAGATCCCCTTCGGCGCGATCGAGCGGCCCGGCGCAATCGAATTTCCCGCGCAGAACTGGGCGGACTACGGCGACGGTCGAAGAGGCTTGGCCGTGCTCAACGTCGGCCTGCCCGGCAACCTCACCACCGACGGGACGATGATGGTCTCGCTGCTCCGCGCGCACACCCTGGGCGCGTATGGGTTCGGGGGCGGCTACGAGCCGGGTATGTCGTCGGACTCCGGCTTCCAGCTCGGCCAGGAACGAACGATGCGGTACGCGCTGGTCCCCCACGCCGGCGACTGGCGCGCGGCGGGCATCTTCCGCGACGGCTGGGAGTTCAACCACCCGCTGCTCTGCCGCAAGGTGCTCCCCCAGGCCGGTCCCCTGCCGAAGCGGTGGGGACTGCTCGACGTCTCCCACGCCAACGTCGTCGTCTCCGCTCTCCAGCCCGCGCGCGACGGAGCGGTCGTGTTGAGGGTTTACGAAGCCGCCGGTCAGCCCGCGGCGGGAGTCAAGGTCAAGCTGCGGCCCAAGGTGACCTCAGCGCGAGCCGTGAACCTGCTGGAAGACCCGGGTGTCGACCTTGTGGTCGATGGTGCCGTATCCTTCGACCTTCACCCCTTCCAGATCCAGACGATCCGCCTGCAACTCGAGAAGTAGGGCCGGCTGTGCCGGCCGGAATCGGCCGGGAAGTCGTCACTGGTGCTCTGCGGTCGACATCCCATGGGTGTCCGGCCGGCCGAGCCGGCCCTACTTTCCCGAGCGGAGGACCGGTATACTACCGGACAGACGTTGCGCTCTGGAATACCTGATCGTCTGGAACGACCTCGAACGCAAGGGAGTCTCATGACCGGCCCAGCCCAGCTCAGTCCATCGCAGCGCGCGGCGTACGACAAGCTCATGGCGGCCTTGCGAGCCAGCAGCATATTCGAGCTGAGGTCCAAGCCCGGCCGGGGCCGGAGCACGGTCTTGCAGGCCCTCCACTCGGTTGTGGGCGGAGCCTTCATCACGCTCCGGGATTTCGTCGAAGCCCTCGACAAGCGGCATCCGCTGGCGATGGAGGAGTCCTGTTACGGCCTGGCCCTCGATGCGCTGCGCAAGCACGACCACGTGTTCGTGGACGACTTGCAGGTGGCCGCCGCGGTGATGGGCGGATGCGGTGGCATCTACTTCCGGCCGGGCCTCCTGAATGCCCCGATGACGGCCCTGGCCACGTATGCCGCCGCGGCCGGCAAGCGGCTCATCTGCGGCGGTGCCGGCAATCTGCCCGAACCGCTGGCACAGCGGTGCTACTCCGTGGCGATCGCCAAGTTCACTCCCGACGACTACCGGCACCTCTGCACGTCGTTCCTCGGCTCCGCGCGCGCCGGGGAACTGGATGTGGAGCGAATCCATCGGTTTGCGCCCAACCTCAACGGTCATCAACTGCGCGGCGCCTGCGCGTGGTTCCAGGACGCCGAGGTCTCCACCGATCGCTTCATCGAGTACCTCCAGACGATGCGGCTGACCAGCAACGTCGAGCTGGGTGAAGTGAGCGAGGTCGATCTCCATGACCTGAAGGGGGTCGACGACGTGATCCGCAGCCTGGAGGCCAACATCGTGATCCCGCTGGAGCACGTCGAGCTGGCCAGGGAGCTGGAGCTCCAGCCCAAGCGGGGCGTGCTGCTGGCCGGGCCGCCGGGCACGGGCAAGACGACCGTCGGCAGGGCGCTGGCCCATCGCCTCAAGGGGAAGTTCTTCCTCATCGACGGGACGTTCATCTCCGGGACCCGGGATTTCTATCAGATGATCCATCGCGTGTTTCATGAAGCGAAGGAGAATGCCCCGTCAATCATTTTCATCGACGACAGCGACGTGATCTTCGAGAGCGGCCAGGAACACGGTCTCTACCGATATCTGCTGACGATGCTCGATGGCCTGGAGAGCAAGAGCGCGGCGCGAGTCTGCGTGATGATGACGGCGATGGATGTGGGCAACCTGCCGCCGGCCCTGGTGCGCTCGGGGCGGGTCGAGCTCTGGCTGGAGATGCGACTGCCCGATGACGAGGCGCGCCGGTCCATTCTCCAGCAATTGATCGCGGCCTTGCCCTCGGGGCTGCGGATCGGGGATCTGGCGGACCTGGTCGACGCGACCCAGGGGTTCTCCGGCGCCGACTTGAAGCGGGTGATCGAGGACGGGAAAGCGCTCTATGCCTTCGATCGCGCCACGGGCCAGCGCCTCAAGCCGATCGCCGCGTATTTCCTCGACTCGGTCGAGACCGTCCGGGACAACAAGGCGCGGTACAACGAGGCCGAGGCCCGGGCCCGCGCCAATCGTCCCCCGCGGCCGCCGTGGTTCGACGTCTTCCACGGCGCGATCGCTTACGCTTCGGATGGAGAGGACTGAGATCGGCCGACGAGTCATCTGCCCTTTACAGTGATTTGTCCCAGCGTTAATGACCCGGCCTGTTGGTGGGATTGCTGAGGTATGCTGGTGATGGTCGCGACCGTAAGTTGCGCGATGACGTCATCCTCTTGGAGCACGAAGGTCAGAGGTCCTAAATTGGCGATTTCCAGGACCACCTTGCCTGCCCATCCCGCATGAACCGTCGGTGCCGTCAGATGGACGATGATGCCAGTTCGGGCCTTGGTGCTCTTCCCATCGACGAAGCCGATGTATTGGGCGTTGTCGAGGGGCGTCCCAACCACTTCCTTGGTCTGCCACAGCAAGAAGCCGCCCGGACGCACAAGGATCTGGGGGCCCCTCCGGCAAACCTTGACCGACCTGTCCTCACGGGAATACTCTGGCGGCGCGGTGAGGTATTCTTCTGAGAATCTGCCGTAGTGGAAGCTCCCGAGATGAACCTCCGGCTCATCGTTTCCCGCGGCGGCGTTCCGCTCGATGAGCTTCGCGGTGTCCCAGATCGGCACCTCCTCGACCCGATCGAGGTGCAAGTCGATCGAGGTGGGATCAATCTTCGACGATGGCCGGATGAGCAACGTGCCCTTCTCGACAGCCCAAAGGATGTCGCGATCAGATAGGTACTGGAGTTTTGCAAATTCAGGTTAATCCCAGATGAGCCAGGATTTCCTCATGAGGACGCTCCCACTTGGTAGCTTGCTCGATCGCCCAGGACAGTGTGGTGCG
>JAJPJC010000364.1 GCA_021324445.1 Isosphaeraceae bacterium | reverse complement strand
TGATCAGATGCTCCGATGACCCAAATGCGCCAGGGCAATTTGAGGGCGGAACGGGTCGATTTCCCCTATTTTAACAGTCGTGGCGGGCGATTTGCAAAACTCCAGTTACAACTCTTGCAAGTTCCGCGGACACAGCGGAGTCTGCACTCCGCACCTGGTTCGTCTGATCCCAACCAAGACGAACGTCACGTCGGTCGGGCGTTCCAGCCTGACATTCCCGGCGCGTCAGGCTGGAACGCCCGACCGACGTGCTCTCCGGCGTGAGAATCCGTCACGATCGAGGGTCTCGGTCCGAGCCCAGAAGGGAGCGAAGGATGGCCAGCACCATCTCCCGGCGGGAGTTCGTGGGGACCGTGGCCACGTCCGGCGCGATCATCGCGGCGGGGAATCCGCCGGCATCGGGACAGTCCGCGCCTCAGGCCCAGGCAGGGGGCCGTGGCCGCGCCAAGGCCGTGATCGATTCGCACGTGCACCTGAAACACGGGGACGCGGCCCGGACCGAATTCCCGGCGCGGGTGATCGTCGACATCATGAACCAGGCCGGCATCGACAAGTCGATCGTCTTCGCGATGTGTACCACGACGCAGCGCTCGATCGAGATGGCCGAGCGCGCGGTCGCCGAGTACCCGGACCGCCTGATCCCGTACGCGTACGCGCTGCCGCATTACGAGCGGCCCGTGATCAAGGAGCTGGAATCGGCCCTGGCGGGCCGGTTGTTCCGGGGCATCAAGATCCATGCCGGCGAGTGTACCCTGCCGGAGTACATCATCGACCCCGTGCTCAAGCTCGCCGGCCGGTTCCACGTCCCGTGCCTGATCGACGCCGCCGGCAACCAGGCGGCGGCCAAGCGGCTGGCCCAGGCGTTCCCGGAGAATACCATCATCTTCGCCCACATGGGAGCCTATGGCACGAAGAACGCCAAGCTGGTCGACGCGTTCATCCAGCTCGCCGAGGATCACCGCGGCGTGCGGCTGGACCTGAGCGGGGTGGCGCTGGAGGCCAAGATTGGCGAGGCCGTGCGCCGCCTCGGCGCCGGCAAGCTCATCTGGGGCACCGACGGGCCTTACGCACATCCCAATCTCGTCACCTTCGCCCGCGACGAGCTGGAAAAGGTCCGGCGGCTGCCGATCAGCCAGGCCGAAAAAGACGACATCCTCGGCGGCAACATCGCCCGGCTGGTCCATGCGGCCGGCTGAGCACCCGGGCCAGCCGCGGGAGTTTCCAACCAGACCTCGACCTACAGGAGAGTCTCGAGCAGACTGTCGGGCGCGGCGGCGTATTCCATCGGTTCCATGGTATAGCTGGCGCGGCCCTGGCTGAGGCTGCGCACGGCGGTGGAATAGCCGAACATCTGCTCCAGCGGCGCCCGGGCTTCGATGACCATGAGTTTACCCCGGGTGCTGGTGCGATCGATCAGGGCGCGGCGGCTGGAGAGGTCCGCCGTGATGTTGCCCAGGTACTCCTCGGGGGTGACGATCTCCAGCCGCATGATCGGCTCCAGGAGCACAGCCCCGGCCTCCTGGGCGGCCTTGCGCAAGGCGTCCGAGGCCGCGAAGCGGAAGGCCAGGTCGTTGGAGTCCTCGTCGTGGGTGGCGCCATCGACGAGGGTCACCTTCAAGTCGACCAGCGGGTATCCGGTGCGGCCCCCCGACTTGGCCTCCTCGCGCAGGCCGGCCTCGATCGCCGGCAGGAACTCGGCGGGGATGACCCCGCCCTTGGTCTTGTTCACGAAGTGGAGCACCGGGGCGCCCTTGGGTTGGGTCTCGGGCTCGAGGTCGATGGTGACCTTGGCATAGAGGCCGGCGCCGCCGGTCTGGCGGATGCAGCTCCCCTCGACCCGCTTGACCGCCCGCTTGATTGTCTCGCGGTAGCTGACCCGCGGCCGGCCCACGTGGACTTTCAGTTTGAAATCCCGGATCATCCGGTTCTTGAGGATCTCCAGGTGCAGCTCCCCCATGCCGGAGATCAACGTCTGGCCGGTCTCCTCGTTGACCCGGAACTGAAACGTCGGATCCTCGCGCGCCAGGGCGTTCAAGGTCTCGGCGAGCTTCCCCTTGTCGGCCGAGCTCACCGGCTCGATCGACATGCTGATGACCGTCTCGGGGAACTCGATCCGCTCCAGGAGGATCGGGTGCGCGCCGTCGCAGAGGGTGTCGCCGGTGACCGAGTCCTTCAAGCCGACGATGCCCACGATGTCGCCGGCCAGCGCCTCCTGGATCTGCTCGCGATCGTCGGCGCGGATGTGGTAGAGCCGCGAGCAGACCTCCTTGCGATCCTTGCCGGGGTTGTACACCCGGCTGCCGGCCTTGAGACGGCCGGAGTAGATCCGCAGGAACGAGAGGTCACCGTGGGCGTCGTTGGTGATCTTGAAGACCAGCCCGCAGAACGGCTCGTCGGGGCTGGGCTTGCGCGTGATCTCGGTCCCCTTCTTGGGGTGGTGGCCGACGACCGGCGGCTTGTCCAGCGGGCTGGGCAGGTAGGCGGCGACCGCGTCGAGCAGCCGCTGGACGCCGACATAGCGGAGGCTCGAGCCGCAGAGGACCGGGTGCGCCTGGCCGGTCAACGTCGCCCGCCGCAGCGCGGCGGTGATCTGGCCCTGGGACAGCTCGGCCCCCTCCAGGTGGGCCATGTACGCCTCGGTGAAGGCTTCGTCCCGATCGGCCAGGGCGTTGAGCATCTTCTCCCGCCAGAGCTCGGCCTCCGGGCGGATCGCTTCGGGGATCTCCGTCTGGGTGATGGTCGAGCCGAGGTCCTCGGTCTTGTAGAACAGGGCCTGCATGGTGATCAGGTCGACCAGGCCCTGGAACTCCCCCATGGTCCCCTCGGGTCCGGCGCCGATGGGGATCTGGAGCGGGATGGGATGGCTCTCCAGTAACCGGTCCTGGATCTCCTCGTAGACCCGCTCGAACTCGGCGCCGATGCGGTCCATCTTGTTGATGAAGCAAAGCCGGGGCACGCGATACTTGGCCGCCTGGCGCCAGACCGTCTCGCTCTGGGCCTCGACTCCCTCCACGGCCGAGAACACCACGACGGCGCCATCGAGCACGCGCAGCGACCGCTCGACCTCGGCGGTGAAGTCGACGTGTCCCGGCGTGTCGATGATGTTGATCGTGATCGGCCGGCCTTCGACGTCCTTCCAGTGGCAGGTGATCGCCGCCGCCACGATCGTGATCCCCCGCTCGCGCTCCTCCACCAGGTAGTCGGTCGTGGTCGTCCCCTTGTCGACCTCCCCCATGCGGTGGATCTCGCCGGTGTAGTACAGCACCCGCTCGGTCGTCGTCGTCTTGCCGGCGTCGATGTGCGCAATGATGCCGATATTGCGGATGAATCGTAGCTCGGAATGGGCAGGGTCGCTGTCCATGGATCGCCTCGGGGTCTCGACGGGTCGGACGACCGATCTGATCATTACGGCCGGGAGGATGGCCGGTACGGGTCCCATCTCCTGACCCTGGGAGACGGTCCGTGGTTCGTCCAGCTTACCCAGCGGCGGCCCGCGATGCAGCGCGAGTCGACCGGCTTAAGTCAAGGGACCCTCGCCCTGAGGACGGTGAGGCAGCCGCCCTCGGGGGCCCGGTGCCAGCCGAGGGCACCGGGCCCCCACCGTCCCCGTTCCGACCTTGAAGGCAGGCGTGCGAGGAAGCATGGTCGGACCGCCAGTCGGGAACCGCCTCCAGGGCACGCCTCGATCCTGGGGAAACCCTGAGAATTTCCGCGCGGATTTGCGTGCAGGTTCTTGACAAGCGTGGCGGGACCGTTTAAATCAGCGCTTAGTATATCGGTGGTATATCACCGGGGCAGGGGTGCCAGGCGTCTCGGGAAAGCGGTCAGGGGCGGTGTCTCCCGCCTCCCGAGACGACAGACGGAAAGGAGGGGTATGCTGAGCAAGAAGTCCCCCTCATCGACGGGCCGCGGCACGGTCGTTCTGACCCGGATGATCTACGACCGGCTCCGCGACGAGATCATTGCGGGGAAGCTCAAGCCGGGTGAGGTGCTCTCTCGCCGCCAGATTGCAGGGCGGTACGGGTGCAGCTACACGCCGGTCATCGAAGCGCTGGTCCGGCTGGAGTACGCCGGGTTGGTCGAGACCGAATCGAATCAGATGGCCCGGGTGCGCGGGCTCTCGATCGAGAAGATCCGCAGTGACTACGTCCTCCGGGAAGCGTGCGAGACGCAAGCGATTCGGCTGGCCTGCGAGCTGGCGACCGTGACGGAGCTGGAACTCCTGGCGCGACTGGCCGAGGAGGTGGACGCGACCGCCAAGCAGGGGGACGAGACGCAGTTCCAGGTGATGGGAGAAGGTCCGGTTCTGCACTGGTCGTTCCATCGGCGGGTCGCCGAGCTGAGTCGCTGTGCGGCCCTGGTTAACGAGCTGGAGCGGATCGAACTTCTGGGACGGCTGAAGGCCAACTGGATTTTTGTCGAAGAACTGCCGGATCCTCCTCGACACCACGGGCATCTGGTTGATCTGATCTGGCAGCGTGACCCGGTTGCGGCGGACGCCGCGATGCGTGCGCACGTTCGCCGGGGTCTGGAAAAGGAGCTGCGCGGCTACTGGCGCGCCCAATCGAGCAGTCCAGGGCCGGCATTTCTGGATGGCGCGTTGTCTTCGGGCGCGGGCTCGTCAGGGACTTCCGCCGTCTGAGTGACGGGGTGCCGTCCGGCCCGGCCGACTGAGTTCAGTCCATCGATCAATCGACTCGGGTTGTGCGGAAGAGACTCGCGACCGCTCCCCGATTCATCGCGGAATCGCGAGCCGTTGTGACCGGTTTGATTTCCTTCCCTCCCGGGCGGGCACGCAGGTCATCCTCTCTCCCGGCGGTGATCGTGTGCGCGCCGGTGGGTGTGTTCCGTTCTCTCCCCACGGGCTCGGGCACCGACCGGGTGCCACTCCATTCACAAGGCGAGGAGCTATGATCATGCCTCTACGGACATCATCTCGGCGCGGTTTCACCTTGATCGAGTTGCTGGTCGTCATCGCCATCATCGCGGTCCTCATCGCCCTGCTCTTGCCCGCTGTCCAGTCGGCGCGGGAAGCCGCGCGGCGCGCCCAGTGCGTCAACAACCTCAAGCAGCTCGGGCTGGCCGTGCACAACTACGTCTCGCAAACCAACAGCTTCCCCGGGTTCAGCCAGAATCTGTGCAACAACAACGGTGCCGGCTATGTGGCCTTCGACTGGCAGAACTGGCCGGCCGACTGGCCCACGGCCATCTTGCCCCAATTGGAGCAGTCGCCGCTGTACAACGCCGTGAATTTCTATCTGGGCATGTGGGACAACCACAACGTCACGGTCTCCGTCGCGCGGATCGGGTTTCTGATCTGCCCGTCGGAAAACAACGCCCAGAGCCCGGTGCCCAATCCCTATGGCGGGTACGGCTACTGGGGCACCAACTCCTACGTGAGCAACCTCGGGGGCCCGGCCGACTTCCCCGCCTCGTTCAGCGGCGCGATCGTGCCGTATAGCTCCGACGCCTATGGGAATAACTGGGCCTACGCCAGCCCCAACTGCGGCCCCCTGGGCATGCAGAGCTTCACGGACGGGACGTCGAACACGGCCCTGTTCAGCGAGAAGTTGATCGGCATCATTCTCACGGCACCGATTCCCGCCGGATCGCCGAACGCGCTCCGAGGTGCCTTCGTCCTGAACGGTCAGAATGGCACCCCGAATCTCCCCGTCAACTATGACACGAACAACGCCACCGAGGCGACGGCCTTCGCCAAAGGTTGCCAGGCGGTTCCCGGCACGGCAACCACGCCCGACGGATACTACCAAACGTTCGCGGGCATCATCTGGTGCGCCTCCTCGATGCGTTCCGCGTGCAACGGCGCCTACACGCATTTCAACACGCCCAACGGCCTGACCTGCATTGCGAATAATTCCGCGGGCGCCGCGGCGACCTCGGGGGGCTGGAACGACGCCCTGACCCCGTGCAGCAATCATCCCGGCGGGGTTAACATCGTCTTTTGCGACGGCTCCGTCCGGTTCTTGAAGAACAGCGTGGGTCTCCAGCCCTGGTGGGCGATCGGGACCCGCAACGGCGGCGAGGTCCTCAGCTCCGATTCCTATTGATCGAGAGTTGGTTCCGGAAGGGTCGGAGGTGGATTTGGTAGGGTGGGTGAAACCCGCCGATCCTCAGGACGACCAAGGCTTGGCGGTGGTGGGTTGCACCCACCTGACAACTCAACCGTCCGACTTCACTTGATCAGGAGTCAGGAGCCGAAGACCCATGAGACGTTCTTTCCTGGTGATGATCGTGGCCATTCTGGGGTGGGCGATGGCCGGCTGTGGGGGGGCCCAGCAGCCCCCGCCACCCACGGATCTCTCGAAAGCCCCTCCGGACCCCTTCGCAGGAGTGCCCATACCCAAGAAAGGGAGTAATCTGAAAAAGGGGCCGAGCATGCCCCCACCGCCCCCACTCGCCGGCCCTGGCACTCACAAATGAATCCCGGCTCGATGGGGCACGACGAACGGGGGAGTGGGGCCGATCCCGGGAGCCAAGTTCGCATGGTGACGAGCCGGCGCAGGCTCCAGCTGGCAAGTGGGCTTTTCCTCGGTCTGATCGTCGTGGGCGCGGGGGCCGGGGCGTTCGTGGTCCGGGCCCGCGTGCAGTCCCGCGCCTTCCGCGCGGAGCTCGCGCGGGCCCAGGACGCAATGAACGCGGGGCGTTACGGCCTGGCGTGTCAGCGACTGTCCCAGCTTGCGGGGCGCTGGACCAACCAGGGCGAAGTCTTGCTCCTGCTGGGCACCTGCGAGCTGGCGCGGGGCCGGCGCGACGAAGCACTGGCCGCCTGGGCCAAGATCCCCCCGGCCAGTCCCTCCTTCGCGCGCGCCGCCTTGCTGCGGGCCGTGGACTTGATCCACATCGGTCGCTACGCGCTCGCCGAAGAGGTCTTGCTCGCGGTCCTTCCCCATTCGGGTTCCACCAGACTTCCGGACCTGCCGCGCGTGCTCAGCCAACTGTACCGGTTGCAGGGGCGGTTCGATGATGTGCGCCGAGTCCTCCGCGGGTCCTGGGCGGGTTCGCCGGACCGCGTGGGCGTCCTCAAAGAACTCTGGATGCTCGATAACTCGCCCATGAAGCTCGAGTCCTGGCAGCTCGCTCTCGCGCAGGCGGATGGCAGCGATGACCGCGTCTGGCTGGGGCGCGCCCACCACGCGATCCAGGCTGGCCGCTTCCCAGTCGCTGCCGACTGGCTCGAGCGCTGCCTGAAGCAGCGACCCCACGATGTGCCGGTCTGGCGGGCCCGGCTTGACCTGGCCCTGGCCACCGGGGACAGGCCGGGTTTCTGGAAGGCCATCGAGCACTTACCGGCCCGGCAGTTCTCCGATGCCGACATCGCCGCCCTGCGCGCCTGGCTCGCAGGCCGCCAAGGGGATCACAAGACCGAACGGAAGGAGCTGGCACACCTGGTCCGGTATAAACCCGGGCGGACCGATGCGCTGGAACGGCTCACGACCCTTGCGGTCGAGGCGGGGCAGTTGGCCGAGGCGCAGGAGCTGCGCCGCCGCAAGGTCGAGGTCAACCGCGCCGCGGACCAGTGCCGCAAGATCATGCTGGATGGGGCCGAGCTCTCCAGCCGTGCCGAATTGCTGGCCCGGCTGTCGGCGGCGAGCGGCCGCCAGTTCGATGCCCAGGGGTGGGCCATCCTCGCCGCGGCGGGACCGCGGACCGCCGGCGCCGGAGCATCCGAAGGTCAATCCTCCCTGCCCGACGATCTGGCCGCCCGGGCGGTGGCCCTCTCGGCCCCCTTTGCCACAGTCCCGGCGGACGGCTCGGGCCCCCGACTCAGCGATCGGTTCGCCGATCTCCGCAACGCCGGGGCCGCCGAGCCGGAGACGACCGCAGCCTCGGACCTCACCCCGAGCACCGGCACCGCCGCGCCAGTCACTCCCGAGTTCGTCGACGACGCCGAGGCCGTCGGGCTCCGATTCGTCTTCGACAATGGCCGGACGAGGCAACACCACTTGCCCGAGACGATGTCCGGAGGTGTGGGACTGCTCGACTTCGATGGTGATGGCTGGCTCGACGTCTACGCCATCGGGGGCGGCCCGTTCCCGGCCGGTCCCTTTACCGGCGACCACTTATTCCGCAACCGGCGCGACGGCACGTTCGAAGACGTCACCGAGAAGGCGGGGATCGCCGGCATGGCCCGGGGCTACGGCCATGGCATCGCGGTGGGCGACTATGACAACGACGGCGATGCCGACATCTTCGTGACCCGCTGGGGGTCCTACGCGCTGTATCGCAATCGCGGCGACGGCAGGTTCGAGGATGCGACCACGGCGGCGGGCCTGGGCGGCGACCGCGACTGGCCGACCTCGGCGGCCTTCGCCGACCTGGACAATGACGGCGACCTCGACCTGTATGTCTGTCACTATGGAGTCTGGGATCCGGCCAATCCCCGGCTCTGCGTGAACGAAACGGGCGACTACTTCTATTGTGATCCCCGCAACCTCAAGCCGGTGCCGGACCATGCTTTCCGCAACGACGGCGGCCGGTTTGTCGATGTGACGGCGACCTCCGGCCTGGCCGAGACCGACGGGCTGGGCCTCGGGGTGATCGCCGCTGACCTGGACGATGACAATCGGATCGACCTCTACGTCGCCAACGACGGCACGGCCAATCACTTCTTCCGCAACCAGGGGGGCTTCCACTTCCAGGAGGTTGGGTTGGAGGCCGGGGTGGCCGGCAATGCCACGGGCCATTACCAGGCGGGCATGGGCGTCGCCTGCGGCGACCTGGACGGCGATGGCCGGCCCGACCTCCTGGTGACCAACTTCTATGCCGAGGGGACCACGCTCTTCCGGAACCTGGGCCGCGGCCTCTTCGCCGACCGCAGCGGGGTCTCCGGCATCGGTTTGGCCTCCCGCTACCTGCTGGGCTTCGGCATCGGCCTGGCCGACGTGCACAACGACGGCCGCCCCGACGTTTTGGTCACCAACGGCCACGTCAACGATAACCGGCCGCATTATCCCTACGCCATGCCCTGCCGGCTGTATGAGAACCGGCCGGGAGGCCGGCTGGTGGACATCTCGGACCGCGCCGGAGCGCCCTGGAGCGTGCTGCGAGTGGGGCGCGGGCTGGCCATCGGGGATCTGGACAACGACGGCCGGTGCGATGCCCTGGTCCTGGCCCAGAACGAGCCCCTGGCCTATCTCCACAACCGCACCGGCCAGGCGGGTCACTTCGTGTTGCTCCACCTCGAGGGGACGAGCTCCAACCGCGATGGCGTCGGGGCTCGGGTCATCGTCAGTGCGGCCGGCCGACGGCGGTTCGCCCAGCGCGTCGGCGGCGGCAGTTACCAGTCGGCCCACGATCCCAGGCTCCACTTCGGCCTGGGCGATGCCCCGCGCGCCGACCAGGTGGAAGTCCGCTGGCCGTCGGGCCGGATCGACCGCTGGAGCGACCTGCGCGGCGATACGGGGCATGTCTTGCGCGAGGGCGACCCGCAGCCGCGTCCCCTGGCCGGCTTCCGTTCCCTGGGCACCGGTCGGCCGCACGCAGTCGGCCGGCAAGCGCGCTTGCCAGTTTCACTAAGGATCGACTAGACTTTGACATAGAAAGCCGGGACCGGCGCGCGCTTCGTCTGGGACGGGCGGCCGGATCCTCGGACGGGGCGTTCGATCGATTCGATCCGTGAGACGATTCGGGTCCTGACGGATGAGGAGGGTACTCGGCGATGCCGCGACGGAACTACTTTGCCCTGGCGATGATCGGATCTCTCAGCTTGTTCTGTTGGCAGGCGAGCCAGGGGGCCAAGCCCAAGGACGAGATGCTGGAGCTCTACGGCCTGTTCGTCGATGCCGTGGAGAAGGTCGAGGCCAACTACGTCCGCCCGGTGTCGCGCCGCGAGCTGCTGGAGAGTGCCCTGGAGGGGATGCTCCAGAACCTCGATCCGCATTCCTCGTTCATCAATACCAGCGAGTGGTCGCAATTCCGCCGGCAGATCGAAGGAAAATTCGGGGGGATCGGCATCCAGGTCGGGGTGGATCAGGAGACCGGCCGCTTGCGCGTGATCGCACCGATGGTGGGGACGCCGGCCTATGAGGCCGGCATCCTGGCGGGCGACCAGATCGTGGAAATCGACGGCCAGACGGCCGAAGGCATGAGTACCGACAAGGCCGTCGAGGTGCTCACCGGCCGCCCCGGTACCGAAGTCAAGCTCAGCGTCCTGCACGAGGGGTCGGAGGAACCCGAGACGATCCCGATCACCCGCGCCGTCATCGACGTCCCCAGCATCCTGGGAGACCACCGCAAGCCCGATGATCGCTGGGAGTTCCTGCTGGATCCTCAGAAGAAGATCGGTTACGTGCGGATCGCCAGCTTCATTCAGAACACGGCCGAAGACTTGAGGAAGGTGCTCGACGAGCTAAAGGATCAGGGCATGAAGGGGCTGATCCTCGATCTCCGCGATGATCCGGGCGGTCTGCTCAGCGCGGCTGTCGAGGTCTCCGACTTGTTCCTCGACGACCGCGATCCGGAGCTGAAGGGAAAGATCGTCAGCACCAAGGGGCGGAACACGTCGCCGAAGACCTACAACGCCCAGAAGGACAGCCCGTTCGAGGAACTGCCCCTGGTGGTGCTGGTCAACCAGAATTCGGCGTCGGCCTCCGAGATCGTCTCGGCGGCGCTACAGGACCACCACCGCGCGACGGTCGTCGGCCAGCGGACCTACGGCAAGGGCTCGGTTCAGAATATCTTCGAGCTCGACGACGGCAATAGTGTGCTGAAGCTGACCGTGGCCAGCTACTACCGCCCCTCGGGGGAGAACATCCACCGGTTCCGGCATTCGAAGACCAGCGACAAATGGGGCGTCTCGCCGGATCCCGGCTGCGAGGTGAAGCTCAGCCCGAGTGAATACATCCGCTGGGCCTTCGCCCGTCGCGACCGCGACCTGGCTGCCGGCCATCGCCGAACCCCGGCATCCGCGCCAGAAGCCCAGAAGACCAGGGCGGAGTCCCAGCCGGGATCGACCCAGGAAAAGCCCCAGGACCAGACGGCGTCCAAGACCGACCGCGCGAAGGTTCAGGCCAGGCGGCGATCGCCGGGCGCCCCGTCCGGTCCGTTCGTCGATAAGCAGCGCGACAAGGCGCTGGAGGTTCTCCGCGCCAAGCTCGCGGAAGCCGAGAAGGCGAAGGCGGCCTGAACCGGGTGATGGGTGGTGGGTGGCGACAAGACGGAAGACCCGATGTGCGTTGATGAGGCCGATCCGGGGGAGCCGCGACACGCTCAGCCCGATGGGACAGCCGAGACTCTTCGGCGTGTTCCGCACCCCGCACCCCGCACCCCGCACCCCGATTCCCAACTGGTCTTCCTGGCCCTGGAGACGACCTGCGACGAGACCGCGGCGGCGGTGCTGGAGGGGCCACGGCCGCCGCGCGCGGGGGTACCGCGGATCCGTTCCAGCGTGGTGGCCTCACAGGTCGGTCTGCACCAGCGTTACGGCGGCGTGGTACCCGAGATCGCCGCGCGGGCCCATGTGCGGCAAATCCTGCCGATGATCGACGAAGCCCTGCGCCGGGCCGCGGTCGCTCTCCCCGACCTGGGCGCCGTCGCGGTGGCGACCCGGCCGGGGCTGGTCGGTGCCCTGGTCGTCGGGCTGACCGCGGCCAAGGCGTTGGCCCTGGCGCTGGAGGTCCCGCTGGTCGCCGTCGATCACCTGGAGGGTCATCTCTACGCCTGCCAGCTCGCCTATCCGGATCGCGAGGTTTATCCCTGCGTCGGCCTGGTCGTTTCCGGCGGCCACACGAGTCTTTATCTCTGCCGTAGCCCGCTCGAATCCACGTTCCTCGGTGGCACGACCGATGATGCGGCCGGCGAGGCCTTCGACAAGGTGGCCAGCCTGCTGGGATTAGGCTACCCGGGTGGACCCGCGATCGAACGCGCCGCGGAGTCGGGCGATCGCACGGCGTTCGCCTTACCCCGCTCGTTCCTGCACGACGACCGGCTGATCTTCAGCTTCTCCGGGCTGAAGACGGCGGTGCTCTACGCGCTCCATGGGCAGAATGCGCGGGGCGGCGCCATCCCGCAGGATCCGTCCCTGGTCGGCGATCTCGCCGCGAGCTTCCAGGAAGCCGTGGTCGACGTTCTCGTGGCCAAGACGCGCCAGGCCCTGATTCGATCCCAACTGAAGCGATTGGGAGTCGGCGGCGGCGTGGCGGCCAATTCCCGGTTCCGGGACCGGATCGGTGCGATGGCCGCCGAGCTGGGCGTTGAGCTGTTCATTCCTCCACCGGCCCTCTGCACCGACAACGCCGCCATGGCGGGGATCGCACTCCCCAAGCTGTGCGCCGGCCAGGTCGCCGAGCTCGAGGTCGACGTCACCGCAGGACTGATCCGCCCAGCGCGGGGCGCTTGACGGAGCTTCGTTGTCCGGGCGTGTAGAAAAAAGGGGGAATAGTGCCACCCGGCAGGCTGACAAGT
The DNA here is from genome assembly GCA_021324445.1 of Isosphaeraceae bacterium. Taxonomy (GTDB): domain Bacteria; phylum Planctomycetota; class Planctomycetia; order Isosphaerales; family Isosphaeraceae; genus JAJPJC01. The sequence continues at coordinate 70 of JAJPJC010000364.1, read as the reverse complement.
GTCGGATGGGTCAGAGCCCTGTTCCCAGCAGAGTCGTCGTAACTCGCGACGGGGCGTCACTATTCGATAT
>JAJPJC010000153.1 GCA_021324445.1 Isosphaeraceae bacterium | reverse complement strand
TGGCCAGGGTCGCCTCCCTGTGTGCGAGGTGAGGGCCCGTTCCTACCCTCCAGTGCACCGGGGAGGCACACCTCCGCGGAACCCGAAAAAACGGCAAAAGTCGAACTGAGAGTCTGTACCGTAAGCCCCGGAGGGGCGATCGGAACAGTCGCTACCGTTACCGGTGTTGCCGCCGAATTGGGATACGGCTCGTGTACACACGAACCAGATCCCAATCCAGGAGACTCTATAGCGACCATCCGGTATACGAACGTCCGTTCAGTAATCGCCGCCGCTTCGCGCATCGTATCGCGCTGACTCGATCGCCAATCCGCTGTTGTGAGGCTCGGGTCGAGTGATCATCCGTTCGTAGAGCCGATCGTCCTTGACTTCGCCGCTCAATGCCCTACTAGACGCTTGTTGTCCCCGACCCGTGAACGGCTACAATCCTTTCCCAAGAATCCAGGAAGGTTTATGCAACAGTCTCCCCGCTCCTGCGGAGTCCTCGCGATGGATGACCAGACTGTGGGAGATTCGCGGCCAGATGCATGGGGTGCAACCAACTGGCCTGGTGGGGAGGCCGGCCACCTCATGATCCAGGAGCATCGGGGCTCGTGCCGGGGATCGACCGTGCCCGGAGGCGGCATCCCTGTGGGCAGCGGTGCCGGATTCGATCTGGACGCGCACCGCCAACGACGGTATCGTCCCGCCCACACGTCGCAACCATGACCTTTCGGGTTGGTGAGGCTAGGCAGGATCTCTTATTCCGGAACGGAGTCCGGGATCGGAGACGCCTCGCGCCGCCACGACGGCCGGCGCGACGAAGGGATTCCGGCGGGGGTCCGCGCCGCGGTTCGGCACGAGACGCGTCGGCGGGTTCGCCGATCGGTTCGCCCTGAGCGGGGTTCCCGCAATCTGTGGAGGGGAAGGGATGCCTCCCACAACAGCGAGCGCGCCGGAATCCGGTTCCGCTGGGGGCTCCCTGCGGGGATTGGTCCTGCCGGTTACCATCATCGGCGCGATCCTCGTCTTCGTGGTCCCGATCCCGCCCCAGTTGCTCGATGTGCTGCTCTCGGCCAACCTGACCGTGGCGGTCGTTGTGCTCCTCACGACGCTCTCGATCCGCACGCCCCAGGAATTTAGCGCCTTCCCGACCATCCTGTTGACCACCACGTTGACGCGCTTGGTCCTCAATGTGGCGACGACCCGGCTGGTGCTGACCCGTGGCGGCGAGGACCGGCTCGAGGCCGCCGGGGGCGTGATCAAGGCCTTCGGCGAGTTCGTCGCGGGGGATCAGGTCATCATCGGTGTGATCTTATTCTCCATCCTGGTCGTGATCCAGTTCGTGGTCATCACCCGCGGATCCACGCGGATCAGCGAGGTGGCCGCACGGTTCATGCTCGACGGCCTGCCGGGTCGCCAGATGGCGATCGACGCCGATCTGCACGCCGGGCTGATCGACCAGCACGAGGCCCACCGCCGCCGGGAGGAGGTCTATCGCCAGTCCGACTTCTTCGGCGCGATGGACGGCGCCGGCAAGTTCGTCCGCGGCGACGCGGTCGCCGGCGTGGTGATCCTGCTGGTGAATATCGCGGGCGGGTTGTTCCTGGGCATCGTCAACTACGGCATGAGCCCCGGCGAGGCGATCAACGTCTTCACCAAGCTGACGATCGGCGACGGACTGGTCAGCCAGGTCCCGGCGTTCTTGATCTCCCTGGCCGCCGGGTTGATCGTGACCCGCTCGTCGTCGTCGACTGACCTCAATCGCGACGTCATCGATCAACTGTTCGCGCGGCCCGGCGTCCTGGGGACCGCCGCGGTGTTCGTCGGCCTGATGGCGCTGACGCCCTTGCCCAAGCTGCCGCTGCTGGCGCTGGGCGGCGGCCTGGGCGCCGGCGCGATCCTCCTGACCTCCCGTCCCGGGGAGGACGGCGACGGCCCGCCCGCGCCCGACTCGCGCCCCGGTACGGGCCGGCCCCGCGCCGAGGAGCCGGCCGGCAGCCCGCCGTCGCGAACCAGGTCGGCCGCGACGACGGCCAGGGCGGATGCCGAGCCGGCCGAGGCGGGCTCGGAGCGGATGGAGGACCTGCTGCACGTCGATCCGCTGGAGCTGGAGATCGGCTTCCGGCTCATCGGCCTGGCCGACCCGAGTCGGGGCGGAGACCTGCTGGGCCGGCTCAAGACGGTCCGCCAGCGCGTGGCGCGGGAGATGGGGCTGATTGTCCCGCAGGTGCGGATCCACGATGCAATCGGCCTGCCGCCCAACGACTACCGGGTGAAGATTCGCGGGACGCCCGTGGGACAGGGGACCGCCTATGCCGGCCGGCTCCTGGCGGTCCCACCGGCCGGGTTGGTGACCCGGCCCGACGGCCGCGACGGCGTCGACCCGGTCACCGGCCAGCCCGCCGTCTGGATCCACGCCGATGGCCGCGAGGTGGCCGAGCTGGCCGGCTGCCGCGTCCTCGACGCCGCGGCGGTCGTCGCCGGCCACTTCGGCGAGATCGTCGCCGACCATGCCGCCGAGCTCTTGACCCGCGAACAGGTCGAACGGCTGCTGGAGCGGGTCCGGACCTCGGCCCCAACCCTCGTCGGCGAGGTCGTGCCCGGCCTCCTCCGCGCCGGCGAGCTTCAGCGCGTCCTGCAAAACCTGCTGCGGGAGCGCGTCAGCATCCGCGACCTGGAGACCATCCTCGAGACCTTGGCCGTCCACGCCGGCCGCACCAAGGAGATCGAGCACTTGACCGAGCAGGTGCGCTGGAGCCTGGCGCGGCAGATCACCGAGACCTATCGCGGACCCGACGGACGGCTCCACGTCGTCACCCTGGCCCGGGCCCTGGACGCCCGCCTGGCCGCCGCCGGCAGCCAGGCCGAGACCCGGCCCGCCGACGCCCTGGGCGAGGACACCGCCCGGAGCATCGTCCGCGCCGCCGCCATGGCCGTCGGCACCCTGGTCGAGAACGGCTATCCCCCCGTGATCCTCACCGCGCCGGCCGCCCGCGCCGTCCTCAAGGACCTCACCCGGGCCGACCTGCCCCGGCTGATCGTCTTGAGCCAACGCGAGATCCCCCGCGATACCCCCGTCGAAGTGCTCGGCAGCGTCGTCGAGGAGGAGCCGGAGGCCGTGACGACCTATACAACTCATCATTAGTTACTGGTTATTGGTTATTGGTTATTGATCGCAAGCGGCCCAGTCTAGGCATCAAGCGGAAAGCGGGGAAACGCAGAACTTCACCAGGTCGGAGATCAGGGTGCTGGTCTGGTCAACCCACACAAATAACCAATAACAAAGAACAAATAACCAAGGACGAGGACGATGCGATCGAAGACCTACCGTGCCAAGACGATGAAGGAGGCCCTGACGCGGGTGCGTCGGGACCTTGGGGGCGACGCCGTGATCCTGGCGGCGCGGGAGGTTCGAAGGCGCCGGCTCTTCGGCCTGGGGGTCCGCGCGCTGGTGGAGGTCACGGCGACCGATCAGATGCCGCCGGAGGTCGCGGCCTCAGGTCTCAGCACCAGCGCGGCCCCGTCCGGAGCGGATCGAGCGCGCCCGGAGGGCGGCGCCACGGACCCGGTGCCATCGCCCGGCCCGTCGCCGGCCCTGCGGGCACGGTTCGGCGAGCCGCTCAGTCGCCTGCACGCGATGGTCGAGACCCTCAGCCGACAGGGGCGGATCGATCACCTCCTGCCCGACCTGCCCGCCGAGCTGGTGCCGATCTATTCCCAACTGATCGAGTCGGATGTGCCGGAGGTCCTGGCGCGGCGGCTCGTCCGCCACATCGACGAAAGCCTCGAGCCTGACCAGTTCGACCACCCCGAGTCGATCCGCGCGGCGCTGTGCCAGGCCGTCGCGGAGTGTATCCCGGTCGCTCCGCCCATCCAGGCGGTTGCCGGCACCCGCCGGGTCGTGGCCCTGGTGGGGCCCACCGGCGTCGGCAAGACGACGACCGTCGCCAAGCTCGCGGCCAACTTCAAGCTGGCCCATGGGGCGCGCGTCGGGCTGGTCACCGTCGACACCTATCGGATCGCGGCCGTCGAGCAGCTCAAGACCTACGCCGAGATCATCGACTTGCCCCTGGCCGTGGTCAACGACCCCTCCGAGATGACCCGGGCCCTCGATGAGCTGGGGCCGGTCGACCTGGTCTTCATCGATACGGCGGGGCGGAGCCCGCGCGATGAGGTCAAGATCCGCGAGCTGGCCGAGTTCTTGCTCCAGGCACGTCCGGACCAAGTCCACCTGGTCCTGAGCGCCGTCGCCGGCCAGCGGAGCCTCCGCGCCGCCGTCGACCGCTTCGCCATGGTCCAGGTCGATCGCCTGATCCTGACCAAGCTCGACGAGGCCGATAGCCTGGGCGGCGTCCTGGCCGTGCTGGGGCTCTCCAGCCGTCCCGTCAGCTACCTCACCACCGGCCAGGCTGTCCCCGATGATATCGAGCCGGCCGACCGCTTGCGGCTGGCCCGGCTGATCCTCAGGCAAGAGGAACTGGCGTGAACGAGTTCGCTGGATGGAGATGCCGGCATGGCGGGAACGACGATCACGCGGAGATGGTTGCTCGGGGGTCTCGTGGCTTGCCTCTCGGCAAGCGGCTGCGCTTGGTGGCGGGCCATGACCGAGCCAAACACCCCGGATGAGATCATCCAGAGGGAGGCCGCCCAGGATCAAATCAACCTCATCAACACGCTTCAGCAGGGCTTCCGAGGAGACCCGCGAGCCGGTCGAATCGAGTAACGCGCCCGATGATCGTTTGTCGGGGCATAAGGAGGGTGATCTGGATGTCCGATCAAGCTGACAAACTAAGGCAGCTCGTCGGTGCGAGCCGGGGCGTTGCGGCGGCCCTGGCCGTGGAGCAGCCGGCCGCGGTCGCCCGAGAATCGTCCCGGACGACGCGGTCGCTGCTGTTCACCAGCGGCAAGGGGGGCGTGGGGACGTCGAACCTCGTCCTGAACCTGGCGATTGCCCTGGGCGAGCTGGGCGAGCGCGTGCTGGTCGTGGACGCCGACCTGGGGTTGGCCAACCTGGATCTGCTCTGCGGGCTGGCGCCGCGGTACGACCTGGGGGACGTGCTGGCGGGCCGTTGCACGCTCGAGGAAGCGGTGGCGACCGGCCCCGGGCCGATCCAGATCGTGCCGGGTGCCCACGCCCTCCGGGCCGGCGCGGAGGTGCTGGACGGAGGGCCTGCGCGGCTGGTCGCGGAGCTGGGTGAGCTGGAGTCGGCGGCGGACTACGTGCTGGTGGACGCCGGCTCGGGGTTGAACCCCGGGGTGGCGACCCTGGCCGCCGCGGCCGACCAGGCGGTCATCGTCACCACGCCGGAGCCGACCTCGATTGCCGATGCCCACGCGGCGATCCACCGGCTGCGACGGCTGCCTGCCCCGCCACGACTCCGGGTCGTGGTCAACCAGGCCGCCTCGGCCGCGGAGGCCGCCGAGGTCCTCGACCGGTTGGTCGCCTCCAGCCGGCAGTTCCTGGCAACGGTGGTCTTGCCCCTGGGTCCGGGCGCCATCCGCGCCGACCCCCACGTCGGCCTGGCGGTCCGTTCCCGCAAGCCCCTCCTGACGGCCTTCCCCGGCTCCTTGGCCGCGCGGGGTCTGCGCCGCCTGGCCCGCTCCCTGGTCCGGGAACGCCTCCCTCAGCCGCGCAGCCGCCGCGCCGGCTTCTTCGCCGCGATCGCCGCCCGATGGGCCCTGAGCCACGTCGCCACCGGATAAGTGTACCTATGATCAATTCGAGGGAGCCGTGGGGCGTGGGGCCGGCTGCGTGGCATCTTGGCCCCGCAGGGGCCAGAACCAATCCGCCCGGGACAACGCCCCGGGAGAGTCGGTTTTTCGGATTGTCGGAATGATATCACTCAAGCCGATTGAACGGGTGGGCCGATACCTGTCTGGGTGGGAGTTCCTTGGACGGCGAGGGGAGATGGGCCGGACGCGGCTCTCGTCGGGGCGGGTTGCCAGTGGCTCGCCCCGTCGAGACGGTGCGGTCTGATCTGGGGACTGGCTGGCCGTTCGCAACGCGTCACGCGCAACCCGCAGGGTCCCTGAGCACAGGATGTGCGATCCCTCGCGCAGCCGACACGGAGGTCAGGATGTCAACCAAGGTGGATGTGGATGTAACCGAACTCTGGCGGGAGTTCAAGGAACACCCCACCACGGAATTACGCAATCATCTCGTCGAACGCTATCTCCCCCTGGTCAAGTACAACGCCGAGCGGATCTGGCAGCGCCTCCCCGAAGGGGTCGACCTCGATGACCTGATCTCCGCCGGGGTCTTCGGCCTGATGGATGCGATCGACGCGTTCGATTTGAGCCGGGGCGTCAAGTTCGAGACCTACTGTGTGCCGCGCATTCGGGGCGCCATGCTCGACGAGCTGCGCACCATGGACTGGGTCCCCAGGCTGGTCCGCTCCAAGGCCACCAAGATGGAAGAGGCCCGCAAGGAACTCGAGGCCCGGCACGGCCGGCCCCCCACCGACGCCGAGCTGGCCGAACACCTGGGCCTGCCCCTGGACGAATACGAAAAGATGGCCATGGACGCCAACGCCGTCGGGCTGATCAGCCTCAACAAGAAATGGTATGAGACCGACAGCTACAAGGACGTCCGCGAGATCGATATCCTCGAGGACAAGAAGGGCGAGGACCCCACCCGACGACTCCAGCGCAAGGACCTGATGCGCATGGTCACCAAGGGCCTGAGCCGTAATGAACGCCTCATCATCATCCTCTATTATTATGAAGAATTGACGATGAAGGAGATCGGCGCGACGCTCGACCTGAGCGAGTCGCGAGTCTCGCAGATGCACTCATCAATCATCCAACGATTGCAATCCCAGCTCGCCGCCCGGCGTCCCGAGTTCGGCACCTGAGCGCGGACCCAGGATGACCGGCCCATCGAAAAACCCAATCCCCAGCCGGGTGGCCTCTGGGTTCTGGGAATGGCATGGGATACAATTAATGAAAGAGAGCGAGCGGTGCGGCCACCGCGCAGATCGATCACCGCAGCGGTCACGCCGTTGCAGCGTTGAACCCCACGCGAGGTACTCGCCATGGTGTGGACAGCGAAGCGGGGGCACATTCTCACCACGGCGCTGGCCGCCGTCGTGGTCTTCGGCTACGGCGCAGGGCGTGCGGACGCGCAATTCGGCATGGGCTTGGGAGGCGGCTTCGGGTACTGGGGCGGGGGCTTCGGCGTCGTGCCTCAACCGGTCAACTTCTTGAACTCGGTCGCCCTGGCGCAGATGTCGCACGTGCACGGACCCCCCGGGAGTAACCCGGTGACCAGCGGGCTAAACCCCTATGCGGGCAACCCCAACGCCTACTTCAACCACGTCCGGGACAACGGCTTCGTCGATCAATACAGTCCCTATCGGCGGGTGGCGTCCTACTCGCGCCCCCCGGCGCCCGTCCAGGCCCCGCGGATGACCCCGACAGCCATGACCATCGCCCGTTCCCGGCCGTCGGTCCCCGTGGCCAGCTTTTTCGACGGGCAGTACCGGCTCGTCTGGCCTGCCGACGCGCCGACGGCCGCCGGCCTCGACGAGAAGCGCGCGATCTCCGACCAGGCGGCCCGGGCCGTCCTGGACGAGGTGAGGAAGAACGGCGTGGCCGCGGTGGCGACCGTGTCGGAGGCGCGGCAGAAGCTGCTCGATTATGGCCGGCCGGCCTTGCAGTATGTCCGGACTCATGAAACGCCCCGGGTCGCCGACAGCTTCCATGGCTTCCTGCTGGAGCTGTATGACTCCCTGGCCCAGGCAGCCGACCCGCAGGCGACGGCGGCGGCCCCGTCCGCTGCGGCCGGGCGGGCTTCCTGAATCGAACGGTGGGACAGCCCCCCTCGACTGCCCTCGGCCTGCCGTCCGAGGTTCTACCGTTGCGAAACCGTCCGGTCGATGACCGGGACGAGGTTCTTGCGCGACAGGTCGAGGTGGAGAATCCGGCCGTCACGCCCGATCAGCACATTGGCCGGGATGTCGGTCACGCCGTAAGCCTTGGCGTAGTCCTGGGCGCCGGTGCCGTTGACCAGGTTGGGCCAGCGGACGTTGTGGTCCACGAGGAAGCGCCGGATGTTGGGCATGACGGTTTCGAGCTTGGTGCCTCCATTCTGGAGCGGATCCAGGTTGATGCCCAGAATGCGGAAGCCGCGGTTGTGGTAGGTCTCGTAGACCTGATCGAGCCAGGCGATCTCGGCGGCATTGGGCAGGCACCAGCTCGCCCAGAAGACGACGAGGATGGCATTGCCCTGGAAGTCGCTCAGGCTCACCGCTTTGCCGTCGATGTCCCTTCCCTGGATCGGCGGCGCGGGCTTGCCGACCAGGTTGAGCTGGTTCAGTCGTGCGGCGCAAAACTCCTTGACGGCGGGATTGCGTGTTTCGTCGTGGACCAGTTGGAACGCCTTGCGGGCGATGTCGAACCGATCACCCTGGAGCAGCCGCTGGTAATACGCGGCACAGATCGCCAGGAGGGACGGCGTGTCCAGCAAGGCCGCCGGCGCCTCGGCGGGTCGATCCGGCCGGGATGCCGCGCCCAGGACCCGGCGGAGACTCGCCAGCGATTCGTCGAAGGCGCCGCGATCGGCCGCGGCGAGGATGTCGATCGTCTGAGCCAGGAAGAGGACCACCGGCGCGGGGCTGCGAGTTGACCTCAGCACCTGCTCGGCGGCCGGCTCGGCCTCGCGGAACAGGTTGTTGGCGATGGCCAGGCGGAACAGCGTCTCGTAGGTCTCGGCGGCCTCCGGCGGCGGCTGGCGCGCAGCCAGTTGGCCCAGCCGCTCCAGCCGCTGCCGCTCGAGCTGGAGGAGCTGGCGGTTGTAATCGTGGTTGATCGAGTCGACGGTCTCCCAGGCCTCGACCACCCCGCGCTGGGCCCTCGGCCCGGGCTGGCCTGGCCGAGCCTGGGCACCGCCTTGGCCCGCGAGCGCTCCCCACCACGACAGACTTGTGCCGGCCAGCAATCCGATCCAGGCGATCCGGGCTGAGATGGTCATCGAGGACACCTCGGGTCAAGGGAAACGTACCAGGACCAGGGCTTGGCCCGGAACCATTCTCACCGGGCATTCTCGATCCGCAAGGGATGACCGGGCCCTGGAAACGAGAAGCGAGAAACTTGGTGGAGACGGCGTTGACGGGGGACGACAGTACTGGTATCCTCTTACTTTCCTACGTGATGAGCGAGGGTCGATCGCGACGGTCTCGCCCAGAGGCGTGAGTCACGGTTCGGATTAGGCTTGGAAAGGGTCGCACTGCGGTGGCGGGCATCAGCAACGAGCGCATCCGCATCCGGATGGAGGCCTACGACCATACCATCCTGGATCAATCGGCCAAGGACATCGTCGACACCGCGAAGCGGACCGAGGCGATCGTCCATGGTCCGATCCCGCTGCCGACCCGCATCGAGCGTTACACCGTGCTCCGCAGCCCGCACATCGATAAGAAGTCGCGGGAGCAGTTCGAGATCCGGACGCACAAGCGGCTCATCGACATCGTGCAGCCGACCAACAAGACGATCGACGCCCTCAACAAGCTGAGCCTGCCGGCGGGTGTGGACATCAAGATCAAGGCGTCCCCTTCGGGGGTCTGAGCCTGGCTTGAATCCCGTCCGCAGTCCGTCTGGCAAGGTCCAGCGGGTTTGACGGTTTCCTGGACCGCGCGCGGCTGGCAGGGCCGCGCGTGTCTGTCCGGCTGCGTCGGATGCCTCAATCGGAGCGGCCCGGCCCCACCCGGGTCCCCGTGCGACAGCTCCGGCGCCCGGGCCGCCGTGACGCCTGGCGGCGGCCTGAGATGAAACCTCACCTTTTCACCCAGGTCCGCGACGGCAGCCTTGCCTTGGTGCCGGCGACCACCGTGCCGCTCCCTGCCGGTGGGTTCGGGTTTGTGCGTGCCTCCGATGGAGTTCGATCATGCGAGTGGGACTACTCGGGCGCAAGGTCGGTATGACCCAGATCTACCAGGAGAATGGGACCGTCGTGCCGGTCACCGTCCTGGAATGCGGCCCCTGCACCGTGCTCCAGGTCCGGACCGAGGACCGCGACGGTTACCACGCCTGGCAGCTCGGATTCGACGACAAGCGCCGGAAGCGGGCCACCCAGGCCGAACGCGGTCATGCACGCAAGGTCAACGCCGAGCCCAAACGCTATGTCCGGGAAGTTCGCCAGGATGGGCCCACCGAGATCACGGAAGGGCAGAAGCTGACCGTCGACCTCTTCCAGGAGGTCGGACGGGTGGACGTGACCGGCACAAGCAAGGGGCGGGGCTATGCCGGGGTCATCAAGCGGCATGGCTTCCGCGGCCTGCGGGCCTCGCACGGGGTCAAGCGGATGCACAGGCATCCCGGCTCCTCGGGCCCCAGCGCCGATCCGTCGCGGACCCTCAAGGGCGTCCGCAAGCCGGGGCATTTCGGCCATGACCAGGTCACGGTGCGGAACCTCCAGGTGGTCCGGGTCGACCTGGCGAATAACCTGCTCCTGGTCCGTGGTGCCGTGCCCGGCCCCAATGGCGGTTATCTCACCGTGCGACAGACGAACAAGGTTTGAGTTGAGAGGAATTGTCAGTTGCCAGTCCTGAGTGAAGACCGTTGGGGTCTGGTCTGGCAACTCGCAACGCTCCATTGGGTCGAATCATGCTGACGATCCCGGTCTACAATCCTGCCGGCGAGCGGATCGGCGAGGAGACGATCGATCCGACCGATTTCGGCGGCGCGATCAACAAGCAACTGTTGCATGACGTGGTGCTGATGCACCTGGCCGCCCGCCGGGTTGGGACGGTCAACACCCGCGGGCGGGCCGATGTCGCCGGGTCGGGCAAGAAGTTGTTCCGCCAGAAGGGGACCGGCAACGCCCGGGTCGGCGCCAAGCGGACCAACAAGCGGAAAGGCGGCGGCGTGGCGTTCGCGCGCCGCAACCGGGATTATCGCTACAGCATGCCCAAGAAGGCGGTGCGGGCCGCCGTCCGCATGGCGCTGCTCTCCAAGTTCCAGGACCACCAGGCGCTGGTCCTCGACGGCCTGGCGCTGGAACAGCCCAGGACCCGGGAGGTGGCCCGGGCCCTGGGAGCGATCCGGCGGCCCGACCTGAGCGAGCGCGAGGCCACCGAGTCGGTCGGCGAATCCAGGGCGCAGGCACGCAAGCGGACCCTCGAGCGGCGTTCGGTCCTGATCGGGTTGCCCGCCCACGACCCGATCTTCCACCGCAGCGCCCGCAACATCGAGGGCGTCAAGGTCGCCCCGGTCGCCGAGTTCAACACCTACGATATCCTCCGACAGCGCTACCTGGTCCTGACCCGCGAGGCGCTGGCGACCCTCAAGGAGCAGGTCAAGGTCAAGGTCAAGCCCCAGCCGGCACGCCGCGCCGCCGTCGCGGCCCAGCCCCCCGCAAGGGGTGAGGGTCCACCGCCGGAATCCTCGGAGAGCTGAGCCATGGTCACCTTACGCCGTCCACCCCAGGTCCAACGTGCCGGCCCGGTGCTCGAGCCGTACCAGGTCGTCATCCGTCCCTTGATCACCGAGAAGGCCACGCACCTCTCGGAACGGCACAACGCCTATACCTTCGAGGTCAACCTCCTGGCCACCAAGACCGAGATCAAACAGGCGATCGAGACCCTGTTCCAGGTAAAGGTCCTGAACGTCCGGACCCAGAACCGTCGCGGCAAGCCCCGCCGCTACCGGCTCAAGACCGGATGGATGCGCCGCTGGAAGAAGGCGATCGTGACGCTGTATGAGGAATACCGGATCGATTTTTATTGAATTTGTCCTTTTGTCCGTGGTCCGTGGTTCGCGGACGCGGGCTGACTCGCTCGGTCCGGGAATCTTGAGGCACTCGAAGCAGGGCGACGACGGCGCAGCGGAGCGGCAGCTCCCACAACGGACAACGGACCACGGACAAAGGACCCAGAGCGATGGGCATTCGCACCTACAAACCAACCAGCCCCGGGCGGCGGAATGCGTCGGTCAGCGATTTTGCCGAGCTGACCGACAAGAACAAGAAACCGGAGAAGCGCCTGACCGAGCCGCTCCAGAAGACGGGGGGCCGGAACAACCAGGGTTTCATCACGGCGCGACACCGCGGTGGCGGCCATAAGCGGAAGTACCGGATCATCGACTGGCGGCGCAATGATCGCGACGGCCAGACGGCCACCGTCACGCACATCGAGTACGACCCCAATCGGTCGGCCCGGATCGCCCTGGTGCAGTACGAAGACGGCGAGAAGCGCTACCTTCTGGCCCCGGAGGGGCTCAAGGCGGGGATGACGGTCACCAGCGGTCCGGATGCCGAGCCCAAGCTGGGCAACTGCTTGCCGCTGGCGCGGATTCCGACCGGTTTGACGATCCACAACATCGAGATGCAGCCCGGCGGCGGGGGCAAGCTGTGCCGTTCCGCGGGGGTCGGCGCGGTCTTGACGGCGCGCGAAGGGTCCTGGGCCCAGATCACGCTCCCCTCGGGGGAAGTCCGCCGCATCCCGGCGGCCTGCCGGGCGACCATCGGCATGGTCGGCAACCCCGACCACATGAACATCCGCCTGGGCAAGGCCGGGCGGTCGCGCTGGCTGGGCCGGCGGCCCCATGTCCGCGGCGTCGCCATGAACCCGGTCGATCACCCGATGGGCGGCGGCGAAGGGCGGACCTCCGGCGGACGCCATCCCTGTTCGCCGACCGGCAAGCTGGCCAAGGGAGGGAAGACCCGGCGCCGCCGCAAGCCCTCCAACAAAGCCATCATCCGGCGGCGGCGCAGTGTCCGGTACGGTCAATTGAAATTGTGAATGAGGCGTGGTCAGCGGCTCGTGGTCAGTCAAGACCAGGGAGCGACTGACCACTGACCCCTGATCACTGGGATTTATCCATGGGACGTTCCCTGAAGAAAGGCCCGTACGTCGTCGAGCGGCTGCTCGAGAAGGTCGCGCGGTCCGATGCCTCCGGCAGTCGCGAGCCGATCAAGACCTGGGCGCGGGCGTGCACGATCGTGCCGGAGTTCGTCGGCAAGCACTTTGCGATCCACAACGGGCGCGCGTTCATCAAGCTGTATGTGACGGAAGACATGGTCGGGCACAAGCTGGGTGAGTTCGCCCCGACGCGGACCTTCAAGGGTCACGGCGGTAAGGCGTCCAAGTCGGCTGCGCCCAAGAGATAGCTCGGATTACTCCGGCCGGAATGTAGGTCAGGCTTCAGCCTGACATTCCGGTCCTGTCAGGCTGAAGCCTGACCTACGAAGGACCAAGGACCATGATCCTGACTCCCGATTACCGCGCCACGCACCGGTTCGCCCGGATCTCGGTGCGGAAGGTCCGGCCGCTCCTGGACCTGATCCGGGGCCACTACGCCGACGACGCGCTCGATGTGCTCAAGTACATGCCGCACCGCGGCGCACGGCTGATCGAACAAGTGCTCAAAAGCGCCATGGCCAACGCCGAGGATCGAGGGATCCGCAACGTCGGCGACCTGGTGGTCGCCGACGCGCGCGGCGACGGCGGCCCGATGTTCAAGCGGTTGATGCCGCGGGCTCGGGGCATGGCCTACCTGATCCGCCGCCGCTCCGCTCATATTGCCATCGGCCTGGCCGACCCGTCGAAGCTGACACAACCCCAGGCCCAGGGCGGGAATGGTCAGTCGAAAGCCTGATCGGATCGGATCGGATCCGGGGGTCGCGACGGCTCGGGCCGAGGACGTGGAAATGAGGCTTGCCACAGCAGGACCAAGGGGCATGTGAACCATGGGACAGAAGATTCGGCCGACCGGCTTTCGGGTGGGGGTCATGGAGGACTGGCGGAGCCGCTGGTATGCCTCGAAGCATGAATTCAGCGACCTCCTGGTCGAGGACTTCAAGATCCGCGCCTTCATCAAGAAGAAGTACGGCTTCGCGGGCATCCCCAAGATCGAGATCGAGCGGACCCGCGACGCGGTGACCGTGCTGTTGTCGACGGCCCGGCCCGGTGTGATCATCGGCCGCAAGGGGGCGGAGGTCGAGAAGCTTCAGGAAGAGCTTCAGGGCCTCACCGGCCGCCGCATCGAGATCAAGATCGTGGAGATCACGCGCCCGGAGATCGACGCGCAACTGATCAGCGAGGATATCGCCGAGCAGCTCCAGAAGCGGTCGAGCTTCCGCCGGACCATGAAGCGGGCCATCGAGCAGACCATGGACGGCGGCGCCAAGGGCGTGAAAATCCAGCTCGCCGGGCGGCTGGGCGGCGCGGAGATGTCGCGGACCGAGTCGTCGGCCACCGGCTCGGTCCCGCTGAGCACCCTCCGGGCCCGGATTGACTACGGCTTCGCCGAAGCCAAGACGGCTCAAGGTCACATCGGAATCAAGGTCTGGGTCAACCAAGGCGACTATTTGAAGATGGAGGCCGGCGATGGCTCTGATGCCCAAGCGGGTCAAGTACCGAAAAAGCCAAAAAGGCCGCGTAAGAGGTAACGCCACCCGCGGCAACTCCGTCGCGTTCGGCGAATACGGCTTGCAGTCGCTGGAGCCGGGCCGGATCAGCGCGCAGACCATCGAGGCCGGCCGCGTCGTGGCCAGCCACGCGGTCAAGGGGGGCGGCCGGTTGTACATCCGGGTCTTCCCTCACAAGAGCGTGACCGCCATCCCTGCCGAGACCCGAATGGGTAAGGGCAAGGGCGAAGTCGAATACTGGGCCGCCGTGGTCAAGCCCGGCACGGTCCTCTACGAGGTCAGCGGCGTGAGCGAGGAGCACGCCCGCGAGATCTTTGCCCGAGTGGCCCACAAGATGCCCGTGCACTGCCGGTTCATCACCCGCAGGCCCACCGTCTGAATGAATCTCGTCTCAGGACCCATGACGATGAGCAAACCCGCCGAGCTCCGCGAGCAGTCCGATGAACAGTTGGAGCTGTCGCTCAAGGAAGTTCAAGACAACCTCTTCCGCCTCCGGCTCCAGAGCGAGACCGAGCGGTTGGAGGCGCCCAGTGAGATCGTCAAGGCCAAGCGGGAGATCGCCCGCATCAAGACAATCCTCCGCCTGCGCGAGCTCGAGCGCGAACGCTCGGCCCTGGCGGCGGCCCAGCCCTGAGCCGGCCGACCCGATCGGCCGGAAGCATCCCCAAGGCCCCGTGAGTCAACCCGATGAGCCCAGCCCCTGATCCCAAGGCGGCGATTCGCAGCCGTAGCCGTCGCAAGACCGAGATCGGCATCGTCGCCTCGGATAAGATGAACAAGACGCGGCGGGTCGTCGTCGAACGGCTGGTCCCGCACCCCAAGTATGGCAAGATGCTCCGCCGTCGCACCGTCTGCCATGCGCACGATGAGGCCAACGCGTCGCAGAGCGGCGACCTCGTCGAGATCATGGAGACCCGCCCCCTGTCCAAGCTGAAGCGGTGGCGGATCGTCCGGATCGTCCGGCCCGGTGCCCAGCAGGCCTTGGCCGGCGAGGACCAGGCCGCCCAGACGTCGACCTGACCTGAACCGAACCGAACCGAACTGAACCGAACCGATCGAGCGTGGCTCGCCTGGAGCCACCGACCCCTAGCCACCAGCAAGCAGTCCCATGATTCAGATGCAGACGCGGCTCGACGTGGCGGATAACACGGGGGCCAAGGAAGTGATGTGCATCAAGGTCCTCGGCGGCAGCGCCTCGCGCTACAAGCGCCGCACCGCGGGCCTGGGCGATACGATCATCGCCAGCGTGAAGAAGGCCACGCCCGGCGGCGATGTCAAGGCGGGGGATGTCGTGCGCTGCGTCATCGTCCGGACCCGCAACCAGACCCGACGGGGCGACGGCTCCTACGTCAAGTTCGACCGCAACGCGGTCGTGCTCATCGATAACGAGAAGAACCCGCGCGGCACGCGCATCTTCGGCGCCATCGCCCGAGAGCTGCGCGACCGCCAGTTCATGAAGATCATCAGCCTGGCGGCCGAGGTCGTCTAACTCGGTTGGTCCTTTTGTCCGTGGTCCGTGGTCCGTGGTTCGCGGACGCGGGCTGACGAGCCTGACCCGGAACGACTGAGGCACTCGAAGCAGGGCGACGACGGCGCAGTGGAGCGGCCGCTCCGACAACGGACCAGGGACAAAAGGACAAGGAAAATGCACATTCGCAAAGACGATCAGGTCGAAGTGATCACTGGCGACGACAAGGGGACGGCGAAGGACCGCCGGATTGCCAAGGTGCTCCGGGTGCTGCCCGCGCGCGGGAAGGTCGTCGTCGAGGGAGTCAACCGCGTCTACAAGCACATGCGGCCCAGTCAAAAGAACCCCCAGGGGGGACGGCTCTCCAAGGAGATGCCGATCGATGTGTCCAACGTCATGCTCTTCTGCCCGAAGTGCAACCGGGGGGTCCGCGTCGGCCATCGGTTCACCGACGAGGGGCGGAAGCAGCGCTACTGCAAGTCATGCGGCGGCAACCTGGGCAACGTTGGGCCCAAAAAGGCGGCCCACGCCGCCAAGGCCAAGGCGGCGGCCTCGGCCCGGCCCTCGTGAGCCGAGCCGGTCCCGGCTGCGGCCGACTCCGGCGAGGATCGGGGCGACGCGACGCGATCGTGATCCAGGACTGACAGGGAACGGGGCCCGGGGCGATCCCTCCGGAGCTGCTCGAGGAAAACAGAAATGGCTCGCCTGCTGGACCTGTACAAGAACGACATCGCCAAGGCGATGTCCGAGAAGTTCCGTTACGACAACCCGATGGCGATCCCCAAGCTGACCAAGATCGTCATCAACATGGGGGTTGGCCGGGCGACCCAGGACAAGGCCCTGCTGGACTCGGCCGTCGACAACCTGAGCAAGATCAGCGGGCAGAAGCCCGTGGTGACCAAGGCCAAGACCTCGGTCTCCGGGTTCCGGCTCCGCGAGGGGAACGACATCGGCTGCAAGGTCACGCTGCGTGGCCGGCGGATGTACGAGTTCCTGGACCGGCTGATCTCGATCGCCCTGCCGCGCATCCGCGACTTCCGGGGCGTCAACCCCAACAGCTTCGATGGCCACGGCAATTACAGCCTGGGCCTGGCCGAGCAGGTCGTTTTCCCCGAGATTGACGCGGACAAGATCCAGCATACCCACGGCATGGACATCACCATCGTCACCTCGGCCAAGAATGACGACCAGGCGCGCGAGCTGCTGCGCCACTTCGGCCTGCCATTCCGCCAGCCGGCCAAGACGTAGCCGAACCAGCCCCCCGCCGAACCAGACCGCCGGCAGGGCCGGCCGCAGCCAGGATCGGAGATCAAACCGTCTTTTCCCGTGGTGAGTGAGTGAACCCAGCATGTCGACCAAGGCCCAGAAGATCAAGTCGGAAACGCCGCGCAAGTTCGCGGTCCGCCATCGCAATCGCTGCCGGTTGTGCGGGCGTCCCCGCGGCTTCTACCGCAAGTTCGGCATCTGCCGGATCTGCTTCCGGAACCTGGCCAGCCGGGGCCTGATCCCGGGGGTGAAGAAGGCAAGCTGGTAGTCCCTCTTGGGTTGCCGGCCGGCCGATGACGGACCACTGACCACTGAGTTCTCTTGTGCTCCTCCGCCCCGCCGACCCGCCGGCTCGTCCCGGGGATCCTCCCGGGCCCGGCGCGTTACCCGCGGCGGTTGAAGAAGGCCCCTTCGCCATGATGACTGACCCGATCGCCGATATGCTCACCCGGATTCGCAATGCCGTCCGGATCGAGCGCATCGTCCTGGACATGCCCGCCTCGAACATGCGCCGAGGCATCGCGCAGGTCCTGAAGGATGAGGGATATATCTGGGACTACGAGGAGATCGACACCGTCCCGGCCAAGACGCTGCGCCTGCACATGAAATACGGCCCCAACGGCGAGCGGCTGATCAGCCGCATCGACCGGGTCAGCAAGCCCGGGCGGAGGATCTACAAGGGCTATCGCGATCTCAAACCGATCCTGGGGGGCATGGGGATCCAGATCCTGAGCACGCCCCGGGGCGTCATCAGCGATCGCCGCGCCCGGGCCGAGAAGATCGGCGGTGAAGTGCTGGCATTGATCCATTGAGTGGACTGACCAGTCAACGGCCGTCGCGGCAGTCGCGCGAGACCCTCCCTCAGATTCATGCGGAGAATGAGCGAACCATGTCTCGGATTGGACGCAAGCCGGTTCCCGTACCGTCGTCGGTGAAGGTCTCGATCGCCGAATCGACCTCGACGATCGAGATCGAGGGCCCCAAGGGGAAGCTGAACTTCACGCACCGCCCCAGCATCGGTGTGCGGTTCGACCCCGCCAGCCGCCAGATCCTGGTCACCCGGCAGGACAATGAGCGAACCAACCGCGCGCTGCACGGCCTGACCCGCAGCCTGGTGGCCAACATGGTCGAGGGGGTCACCAACGGTTATACCAAGAAGCTCGAGATCGTCGGCGTGGGCTACCAGGCCCAGCTCAAGAAGGCCAACACCCTGGCGCTCCAGGTGGGCTACGCCAACCAGGTCGTGCTGGAGGCTCCCGAGGGCGTGACTGTGACGGTGCCCGACGCCACCCACGTCACGATCAGCGGCGCCGACAAGCAGGCGGTTGGGCAGTTCGCCGCCGAGGTCCGCAAGGTCCGCCCTCCCGAGCCCTACAAGGGCAAGGGAATCCGCTACGAGGGCGAGTTCGTCCGCCGCAAGGCCGGCAAGGCGTTTGGCTCGAAGTAATCCCTGGCCAGTGGCAAGCCAGCGGCTCAGCAAGAAGAGGCTGGTCCCATGAACATCGCGAATCAGCAACGGCTCGTGCAAACGCGACGGCTGCGGCGTCAGCGGCGGGTCCGCAACCGGCTCACCGGCACGCCCGAACGGCCCCGGCTGGCGGTCTTCCGCAGCTCGAAGCACATCTACGCCCAGATGATCAACGACGAAACCGGGACCACGCTGGTCGCGGCCAGCACGATGGATCCGGAAGTCAAGGCCCAGGTCAAGTACGGCGGCAACAAGGCGGCCGCCGCCCTGGTCGGCCGCCTCGTGGCCGAGCGGGCCCGAAAAGCCGGTATTGACAAGATTTGCTTCGACCGCCGAAGCTACAAGTATCATGGCCGCGTCGCGGCGCTGGCTCAGGCCGCGCGCGAGGCGGGATTGAAGTTCTGATCGATGCGCGGGCGACGGCGAAGGTGGGAGTGGGCATCGAACTGACCATCGGCTGAGGAGTCTGTCCGTGTCGAGCGAGGGACGTGAGCGTGAGCGCGATCGCGATCGCGACCGTGGGGACTGGACCGAGAGCGTGGTGTCGATCCGCCGCTGCGCCGCGGTGGTCAAGGGAGGCCGGCGGTTCAGCTTCAACGCCCTGGTGGTCGTCGGCAACGGCCGCGGCCAGGTCGGCTGGGGTTACGGCAAGGCCAACGAGGTGCCTCCCGCCGTCGAGAAGGGCGTCAAGGACGCCCATAAGCAGATGAAGCGGGTCAACCTCCGGGGGGGAACGATCCCCCATGCGGTGGTCGGCCGCTTCGGGGCGGCCAAGGTCCTGCTGATGCCCGCCAGCCCCGGCACGGGCGTGATCGCCGGCGGCGCCGTGCGAGCCGTGGTCGAGTCGGCCGGGATCAAGGACATCTTGACCAAAAGCTTCGGCTCGAATAACAAGCTCAACCTGGTCAAGGCCGCACTCGATGCCTTGACGCAACTGCGCACCAAGGACGAGATTGCTCGTCTGCGCGGAGTGCCGCTCTAATGCAACTGCACGACGTTCATCAAGGGATCCACCGCCGCAAGAAGCGGAAGCGGGTCGGGCGGGGGATCGGCTCCGGGCACGGCAAGACCTCGACCAAGGGGCACAAGGGCCATGCCTCGCGGCAGGGGTTCAAGCTCAGCCCGATCTTCGAGGGCGGCCAGATGCCGCTGGCCCGCCGCATCCCCAAGCGCGGCTTCTTCAACGGCGCGTTCAAGAAGGTCTATGCCATCGTCAACCTCCAGGACCTGGAGGCCCGCTACGAACCCGGCGCGGTCGTCGACGAACGAGCGTTGCGCGCCACGGGATTGGTCAAGGGCCACGAGTTCGACGGCATCAAGATCCTGGGCAACGGCGCCTTGACCAAGCCGTTGGAGGTGCATGCGACCAAGTTCAGCGGCTCGGCCGCCGAGAAGATCGCCGCCGCCGGGGGCAAGACGGTCGCCGTCCCATATAAGCCGCACGCCGTCCGCGCACACCCCGAGTCGGCGCCTGCCAGCCCCACAGCTTGATCCGACGGGCTAGCGATCGCTGCTGGAGGTTTGTCCTATTGATGAGGGAGTTCTTCCAGGACGTCACTCGCCTTCGGCGGCGGTGGCGTATCCTGACCTAGAGGAGGCGATCGCCCGTGGACAAGCTGCTCACGATCTTCAAGGTGCCCGAGCTGCGGCGCAAGATCCTGTTCACGGCCTTGCTGCTGGCGATCTACCGCGTCGGGTTCTACGTGCCGCTGCCGATCGTCAACCAGGCCCAGTTGAAGAGCTGGGAGGAACAGAACACCCAGACCGGCGCGGGCAAGCTTTTCGGCACGGTGGCCATGTTCGGCGGCACGTCGATCGGGATGAGCACGATCTTCGGGCTGGGGATCATGCCGTATATCTCGGCCTCGATCATCTTCCAGCTCCTGGCCAGCGTCGTCCCCTCGCTGGAGGCCATGATGAAGGAGGGGGAGAGCGGCCGGAAGCGGATCAACGAATACACGCGCTACGCCACGGTGGGGCTCTGCGCGATCCAGAGCGCTTTCTGGGTGCAGTACATGATGAGCCCGCAGATGAACGTCGTCCTCCCCGATTACCGCGACTTCTGGCATGGGCTGGTCTGTGTCTGCATCATGACGGCCGGCACGATCTTCCTGATGTGGGTCGGCGAGCAGATCGACGAGTACGGGATCGGCAACGGCATCAGCCTCCTGATCATGGCCGGCATCCTGGCGCGGCTGCCGGTGGCGCTCAACGGCCTGTGGCAGAACTCCACCCGGAACCTGACCCCCGAGCCGGGCAAGTACGGCATCTTCACGATCTTGCTCCTCTTGGGCCTGTTCGTCGCGGTGGTCGTCGGCGTCATCGCCATCACCGAGAGCCAGCGGCGCATCCCCACCCAGTCGGCCAAGCACGTGCGGGGCCGCCGCGTCTTCGGCGGCACGCGCCAGTACCTGCCCCTGAAGGTCAACCAGGCCGGCGTCATGCCGATCATCTTCGCCTCCAGCTTGCTGATCTTCCCCTCCTTCGTCTTCAGCAGCCTCTCCCGCGCGACCTCCAGCCTCCGATCCGACACCTGGACGGTCGGCTCCTTCTTCGCCGGGATGTTCCAGGAGCTGGCCGACGCCTTCCAGCGGCAGAGCTACATCTACACGGTCTGCTACATCATCCTGATCTACTTCTTCTGCTATTTCTGGACGGCGATCACCTTCAACCCCAAGGACATGGCCGAGAACCTCAAGGACTACGGCAGCTTCATCCCGGGTTATCGTCCCGGTCGCCGGACGGCCGACTACCTGGAGAAAGTGATGCTCCGGATCACCTACGTCGGCGCGGCATTCCTGGCCCTGGTGGCGGTGATCCCCTCCCTGGTGCAGAGTGCGCTGGGCGTCGACTGGACCGTGGCCTCATTCCTGGGGGGGACCGGGCTGCTGATCGTCATCAGCGTCTGCCTCGACCTGGTCCAGAAGATCGACAGCCACCTGGTCATGCGGAACTATACCGGACTGGTAAACCGGCGATGACGCAGGGGGGCTGTGGGCCGGTCGGATTCGTTGCGTCCGCGCCGGCCACGCCACAAGGTTCCCAATCCCCCCGCTTTGCAAACTCGGCGACGGCGATTATCCTTTTCAGGAAGAGAGGTGGAGGGGCGCGTGCGCTCCCCGAGCCTGGGCCGTTCCGATCCAGTGGGTGAGCTGGGCTGAGGGCTCGAAGCTTTGGAGCGAGGACCGGCAGCGTGGTTCCTTTGCGGGCCGAGCGCCTATAATAAGGCTGATCAGCGAATCATCACCGGCCCGAGGCGCGAATTGGGCGGAGAGGAGTGCAGTGACGTGTCATCCCATCGAGGCATGGCATCCCGGCCTTTGATCCCCACGTTCTTCTCGGGGCTGGCGCGTCATCCCAGGCCGGCGCGCGGCGCGACCCGGGTCGAGTCGCCACCGGTCATCAAGCTCAAGAGCCCGCGCGAGATCGCCCTGATGCGCGAGGCGGGCCGGGTCGTCGCCAAGGCGCTGGACCAGGTGCGCCGGCTGGCCGTGCCTGGGGCGTGCACCGCGGAGATGGATCAGGCCGTGGCCGCGATCTTCCAGGAACACGACGCCCTCCCGCTGTTCCTGAATTACCCCAGCGCGGTGAAAGGGAAGCCGCCGTTCCCGGCCGTCATTTGCGCCAGCGTCAACGAGCATGTCGTGCATGGCATCCCCAACCGTCGCCCCTTGCGCGAGGGGGATATCGTCTCGGTCGACACCGGCTGCAAAGTGGGTGGCTGGTGCGGCGACGCCGCCATCACCCTCGCCATCGGCGCGGTGCGCCCGGAGGTCCAGAAGCTGCTGGACGTCACGAACGAGACCCTCAATCTGGCCATTCGCGCCATGGGCCGGTGTCGGTACTGGTCCGAAGTCGCCAGTCTGATGGAGCGCTTCGTCAAGAGCCAGGGCTACTATGTGGTCGAGAAGTTCGTGGGCCATGGGATCGGCCAGGACATGCACGAAGAACCCCAGGTCCCGAACTTCGTCAGCAAGGCCCTACGGCAGCATGATATCAAGCTCGAGCCCGGGATCGTCCTGGCCATCGAACCCATGGTGGCCATCGGCACCAAGGAGGTTCGCACGTTGGACGACGGCTGGACCGTCGAGACCAAGGATCGTCGTCCCAGCGCCCATTTCGAACACACCGTCGCCATGACCCCCGAGGGTCCGCGCGTCCTGACCTATCTTGAGGACTGACCGGGCTCCTGGGTGGGGATCCCGGCCGACCCGTCGCTCACGCTTTCGAGCAGATCGAGCGCACGATCGCGGCATTCTCGCCCACCTGGTCGCCGAGCTGCTGATACATCCCCACGATGACCGCGTCGGTCGGCTTGATGTGGGCAAACGCCTCGAGGAAGCAGCCGCGCACCTCGGCCAGGTTGCCGACCCGCCGGCCGGCCGCCAGGACCTTGTAGGCCAGGCACGGCTTGCGCGTCGCCTGGATCGTCTGGAACATCCGGGGCGGATCCGAGGGCAGGTAGACCTCGCCCAGCGGCAGGTGGTCGCCCAGGAGCCGGCGCAGCTCGTCCTTGGGGCGCGTCAGGTAGTAGAGGCAGCACATGTAATAATCGACGTCCCAGCCCCTCTCCTCGGCCGTCTCGATCAGCCGGGGGTCGTGCGCCGAGAGGCCGACCAGGACGCCCTGGTCGCGGATTCGCTTCAAGAGGTCGGTCAGGACGGTCAGCTTCTTCTGGCGGAACAGCTTCTCGTTGAGGGCCCCGTGGGGGGCAATCCCGATCGGCTTCCGCTGGGCCGCGTCGTCGATGCGGTCGGGATGCTGGTCCCAGTCGGGCTTGCCCAGGCAGAGCCATTGCATCGTCCCCCCTTCGCGGCGATAGCGGTCGAGGTCCGCGAGGGTCCGCTCGGCATAGCTGTTCTGCCAGGTGTTCAGGCCGCACTGCTCGCAGCGCTTGAGCAGCTCGATGACCCGCTCGGGCGTGTGCCAATCGGTCTGGTGCCGGCTCAAGAGCCGGTTGAAGTGCGAGTGGCCGTAGATGGGATTGCCGCCGATGATCAGCCGGGTGACCTGGTGGCTCCCCAGGGAGATCGTCGGCAGCCGCTCGGCGTTCGCCCCGCGCTCGGCGGCCGGCGACTCGACCGGCAGGGCGGCAATCCCCGCGGCGACTCCCGCCGCCTGATGCAGGAAGCCCCGCCGGCTCGAAGCTGAGGACTCGGTGCGCCGTCTGCGATCGGATGGTTGCTGGGCCATGGGCGTCGTTCTCCGCTGGAGGGTCCCTGCGACGGACTGGCCCTCAGCATAACGCCGTGAATCGACCGCTACCAGCGCCGGGTCACCTCCCGCCTGGCCCCTCCCAGTCCGAAAGGACGACCTCCTGGCCCGGCGCGAGCCAGAACTCCTGCTCGAAGACAACGCGTCCACCCCGACACATCCGCAAGAGGTGGGGTCCCGGCGAGAGGTCGCAGACAATCGGGGTCTCCCACAACGTCGCCACGTGGTACTCGGCATCGTCGACCGTGACGTCCGTGCCGGGTGTGGAGACATGGATGTCGGCTACGCCTTCCTGCGGGCCGCAATGGTGGGCGACCAGGCCGAGGATCGTGCCGCCAAGGGCGAGAGACCCAGTTTCCCGGAGTGCGCGCACCAGGAGGATTCGAATCGGATTCGCCATGACGATTCTCCTATTCGATTGCAAATTATCAACACTCAGAGATGTGAAGCTCGTGTGCGTGGCGGGCGCGGACTGCCAGCAGGACCGGCCGTGGTGCTCGGTCGTGATGGTTGTCTGCCTGGGACGGCTCGGTGCACCTGCGAGTCGAAGCGGGCCGCCGCCGATCCGTGGCGGCGGCCCGCTGTCCCTCTCGACTGCCCGCCGTCGCGGTCGATCACTTGAAGGCCGTCGAGGAGCTCGCGTAGACGGTGACCAGGTCGTCGATGAGATCCCAGTTGTCCAGGTCGCCCTGGGGCACCGACATCAGGGTCGCGAGCAGGCTGCCGGCGACCGGCGTACCGCTTGTGAAACTGACGCTGCCGGGAGCGGATTGGCCGGTGATCAAGCTCCGGATCGCCGATTGCCCCTTGACGCCCAGATCGTTGGACAACTGGTTGCCGAGGCTGTTGACCAGCTCGGTGATGGCGGCGTCGAGCTGCGGGTTGCGCGCACCCGTGGTGCCCGTCGCCGTGGTCTGCAAATCCTCGACCATCGGCGTGATGGTCTTCTCGAAGGATTTCTGGAAGTTGACGAAGTCGCCGCTGACGGCCCTGGCGGTGTGGCCGGAGATCACGGCGTCCTTGTAGACGGTGACCAGGTTGTGGACGAGGCCCGGGTTGGCCAGGTCATTTGAGGGCAGGGTGTTGAGGGTCGCCCGCAGGCTACCCGTGGCCGGTGTGCTGGACGCGAAACTGACCGGGCTGGGCGTGGGTGCGCCGGTGACCACACTGCGAATCCTCGCGTAATACTTGGAATGGAGCTGGTTGGCCAACTG
This sequence comes from Isosphaeraceae bacterium, assembly GCA_021324445.1. Taxonomy (GTDB): domain Bacteria; phylum Planctomycetota; class Planctomycetia; order Isosphaerales; family Isosphaeraceae; genus JAJPJC01. The sequence continues at coordinate 5,334 of JAJPJC010000153.1, read as the reverse complement.
ATTGCCGAGGCCGTTGACCAGCGCGTTGATGTCCGTACTGATCTGCTCGGCATCCTGGTTGTACTGCTGATACTGTCCGGTCGTCAAAGCGTTCTGCATGTCCTGGACGATCGGGGTGATGGTGCTGTTGAAGGCGCTCTGAAAGTTGGCGAAGTCGGCGGCGACCAGCGCCGCCTTGTGACCGTGGATCACACCTGGGCCGGCGGCCTGGCTCAGGACCACGCGGCCTTCGAGCCGATCAAACCCGCTGGCCGTAAACGATCGGGGCTTTCTCATCGGAGTTTCTCCTGTGCTGGGATCGTGCCAACCGAAATCGGAAACGCTCCTCTGGAGGACTCGAATGTCGCCGAATCCGAGGTGACTCACCAGGGCGGTCGCGGCGACTTTCGCGAGCATCCGTGTCCTTGGTCGCTCTACTGCGCTAGGCTCGGGCGGCTTGCGTCCGGGACAAGACGGATCGAAAAAATCCCGTGACACCCAGGACCGCCGCCGCCGGGACGCGAATTTCGCCAGGACCTCATGGCCCAGGTGTCAGCCAGAGATTAGAATGCAGCCCCAGTGTTCTCTTGGGGTCCGGAGTGATCGGAACGCGGGATGCCGCCGGAGATCCACCGGTCGCGACGATTCGTTGCCCGGGCACGGTCGCGAGCTCGAGGACGAGGTCGATGAACTGTGGCAATGCATCGACGTCACCCGACCTGACCCGGATGTCCCGGCTCTCGCACACGGCCATTGCACCGCCGCTCGACGGGATGTCCTGTTCGCCGGCCGTGGGGTGTGATCCCGCCAGCGGGACCGGATCGCCACGACGGCCGGATCTCTCTCGGTGACGAAGGACAAAGGCCCGAGCAAACGGCGTCTGCCTCCAGTCGATGGGCGAGCCCGTCGCAATCACCCTGGGGTTGGCAAAGTGGGCGTGCTTGCGGCACTTCAGCGGCGGGATCGGGACGGTTCGAGGGGAAAGAGGTGGCCATGCGAGTGACACTGTTGGGCTGGTTGGCAACGGCCCTGGGTCCTGCGCTGATTGCCAGCGGCGTTCTGCTGATCGCGACGCCCGGCTGGGGGAGAGGAGACGAGCCGCAACTGAGGACAACCACGAAGCAACTCCCCACCGATGGTGGATTGATTCCCGTGGTTCTCCCCGATCCGGGGATCCCCGGGTTCACGTTCCCCGAGGCGGAGCACAGGATTCTGAGATGGGTCCGGAACAACGATCAGCATTCCCTCAGCAAACATGCCTGGGGACTCTGGACTGCGCTGAACATGCCCACCGATCAGTGCTACGAGGGTCAGCGACTGAGCGTCCTGGAGACCTGGGTGACTCCCAAGGACCTCCAAACCCTGGGGAACCACGCCTTCAGCAAGTCGGGCCGCGACCCATGGCCCCTGACCGTCCTGCACCAATTCTCAAGCCTGAGCGGCGGAGGCGCTGTCACCGGGCAAACGCCCGACGTCCTGGGCTTCGTCAAGTACGATCCCACGGCCGCAAAGCATGTCCTGCGATACCAACTCTTATCATTGGCAAATCTGACGAATCTGCTCCAAGCAGGCCTGACCGAGATCCCGCCGTTCCCGGCTTCGGCCCTCGTGCTGAAGATCGAAACCTTCCCGTGGTCGACGACCCGCCTCGTGGGCGGTCGATACTACGCGCTGCCGGCCTGGCCCGGCCCGCCCGACCCACCGAGAGACTTCCCTCCGGACCAGTCCCACTGGAAGCAATGCATCTGGGTGGACATCCAGGAGAACGGCCCGGGAACGGGGACGGGCCGCGTCGATACGGTCTGGAATGCGGATGGGTCCTCGCGGACCCCCGAGACGACCTACGGCCTCGGCCGCTTCATCCACTTCCGGCGGTCGGCGACCCAGGCGCAGTTGCCGAACACCGTGCTGAGATCGCCCGCGCCCCAGGGTGGGACTCGGGCCGCGGCGGGGGACGTTGTCATCGTCATCGGGCTGCACGTCACCACCAAGGAGATTGCCAACTGGACCTGGCAGACGTTCTGGTGGACGCCCGATCCCGACAACCCTCCGCCGCCGAGTTCGACCGCCATAGCGGCCTGTCGACCGATGCAGCTCCAGGGCGCCGCGCGGCATTACGCCGTTGCGATCGGTTACAGCATGGTCTTCCCGCCCGGAGAGAACTCGGGCGGAGTGTACCCCAGTCCGCAGGCCCAATTGAGGGACAGTCCCAGCCGGGTCGAGCCGCGGCGATCCAACTTGGGAAGGTCGCACGTCGCGGAGTCCGTGTACTGCTACAACCCATACATCGAGACGTTCTTCACCTCGGCCCAGCTGCCGGCGTCAAGACCGGGGACGTACCTCGGCCGACCGGTGGACAACAATGTCGGAGTGCAGACCAACTGCATGAGCTGCCATGCTCAGGCCTGCTTCCCCATCATGCTCTTGCCCGGCGGGATTTTCCCGCTTTACACGGGAGACCAGAACATCGACCTCTACGGGCCCCAGTTCCAGGGGAAGCTGAAGGTCGACTTCTTATGGTCGATCAACGACGACGCGAGCTAAATAGAAGCACGCCATCGGGAAAGGAAAGTCGGGCCGGCTGTGCCGGTTGGGATCAGTTAGTCAGCCGCACCACGGAGACGCACCCACCGCAATCGACGCCGTCTCCGGCCGGCACAGCCGGCCCGACTTTCTCCTTTCCCATCGATGTGGACTTCTCCTGAGATGGCCGATAACACCTCGACCAATTTGCAAGACCTGATTGACCGCCTGCGTCGCGGTGACGCCCTGGCGCGGCGGGAGCTGCTGCAACGGGCGCACGACCGCCTGGTGCGGATCGCCGCCACAATCTTCCAGGAAGATTTCCCCGCCCTGCGCGGCCGTCACGAGCTGGAGAGTGTCATCAGCGAGGTCTGGATGCGCCTGGTCGTCGCCCTGGAGACGACCCAGCCGGAGACGGTCGAGGGGTTCTTCGGGCTGGTCTTCTTGAAGGTGCGGCAGGTTCTCCTGGACATGATCGATCGCCAGAGGCGGCTGGATGCCCGCCGGCAAGATGGGCCGCTCGATGCGGATGAGCCGGAGGCCCTGGCGGCCTTCGACCAGGCCGACACCACGTATGACCCGGGGCGCCTGGCCCTGCTGACCGAATTCCACGAGCAGATCGGGAATCTGCCGGATCCCCAACGGACCGTCTTCGAATTGCACTACTATGGTGGTTTCTCTCAGGCCGAGATCGCGCAGATGCTGGAATTACACCGCAAGCAGGTCAGCCGGCTCTGGCTGGCCGCGACCGGCCGGCTGGCGCATTGGCTGGAGGGATTGGAGCCACCGTCCTGACCAGCCGCGACGTCCCAGCGGAGCACCCCGATGCACGACCACGACGCGGACTCACAGCCCGCCACCGAGCTTGAGGGTGGCGTCCCTGGTGGCGCCGGAGTCGGGACGGGGGGCGATGAGACCCAGGCGGACTCGCAGTGCGCCACCGAACCCGAGGGTGGGGTGCGGGTTGATCCTGCCGACCTGCCCGCGACCGAGCCGGACACCGGGGCGGACTGGCAACGCGCCACCGAGCCGGAGGCGGACCCCGGAGCCGGCAACGGCCCTGCGCCGGCGGAATCCAGTCAAGAGGACGCGCAGCTCCTGGAGCTTCTGGCGCGATGGGAGGAGTGCTACCGTCGCGGCGAAGACATTTCCCCAGGCTCGCTGGGCGTCGAAGACCCTGCCTTGATGCAGGCGCTCGAGAACCGAATCGGCCGGCAGAAGCAGCTGTACGCTTTCATGAGGCTCTCGGCCGGCCCGCCGGGAGGGGGAGCGGAGGGACCAGCCGAGGTCCCGGTGCCGCCGGAGGCAGGCCCGAGCCCTCCGGTCCGGGGAGACCGCGACGTGGGACCGGTGGATCGGACTGACCCACAGGCCGACCCGCCGTTCATCGGTCGTTACCGGGTAATTCGCATCCTGGGGCGGGGGGGGTTCGGGCGCGTCTACCTGGCACACGATACCGAACTCGACCGCGACGTTGCCATCAAGGTGCCGATCCTCGCCCCTTCCACCCAGTTGGTGGATGTTGGGATCTACCTGCGCGAGGCGCGCTTTCTCGCCCGGCTCTCCCACCCCCATATCGTGCCGGTCCACGACGTCGGCCGCATGGACGACGGCCGTTGCTATGTGGTGTCCCGGTACATGGACGGTGGCGACCTGGCCGGCCGGCTCTGCCGTGGCCGGCCGGCCTTCGTCGAGTCGGCGGCGCTGGTCGCCCCCCTTTGCGAGGCCCTGCATCACACCCACACGCGGGACCTGTTCCACCGCGACATCAAGCCTGCCAATATCCTGCTCGATGCCCAGGGCGTGCCGTACCTGGCCGACTTCGGGCTGGCTCTGAGGGATGAGGACCTGGGGATCGGTGCCGGGCAGGTCGGGACGGTGGCCTACATGAGCCCGGAGCAGGCGCGCGGCGAGGCGCATCGGGTCGATGGCCGCTCCGACATCTTCAGCATGGGGATCGTCTTGTATGAGCTGCTGACCGGTCGGCGGCCGTTCCGGGGCCGCTCGGCGCGGGTGGTTCTTCAGCAGATCATCCACGCCGAGCCCCGCCCGCCGCGACAGATCGACGACACGATCCCCGTCGAGCTGGAGCGGATCTGCCTGAAGGCGCTTTCGAAGCGGGCGGCCGAGCGGTACACCACCGCGCGGGACCTGGCCGAGGACTTGCGGCATTTCCTCGCGTCCGCCTCGGGGACGGCTCCGACGGACGACCGGCCTGGGGCGCCGACCGGAGTGCCGGCCAGCCCGGCTGCGAGGGCCCCGTCGGCTGCTCGGACCGAGCGACCCGACTGGCGCGGCCGCCCGCTCCGGATCGTCCCCAAGGGGCTGGGCTCCTTCGACGAGCAGGACGCCGACTTCTTCCTCGAGCTGCTCCCCGGCCCACGGGATCGCGACGGACTCCCGGAGGGCCTGCGGTTCTGGAAGACGCGGATCGAGGCCACCGACCCGGACAAGACGTTCCGTGTCGGGCTGATCTTCGGCCCCTCGGGCTGCGGGAAGTCGTCCCTGATCAAGGCGGGGCTGCTGCCCCGGCTGGCGCCGGGGGTCGAATCGATCTACGTCGAGGCGACCGGCGCCGAGACCGAATCGCGCCTGCTCCGGGGCATTCGCAAGCTGTTCCCCGAGCTGCCCGAGGAGGCCGGCCTGGCCGGCTCCCTGACCCTGCTCCGGCGCGGCCAGGGACTGCCGCCTGGGCACAAGGCCTTGCTGGTCCTGGATCAGTTCGAACTGGAGTTTTGCAAATCGCCCGCCACGACTGTTAAAATAGGGGAAATCGACCCGTTCCGCCCTCAAATTGCCCTGGCGCATTTGGGTCATCGGAGCATCTGATCA
>JAJPJC010000127.1 GCA_021324445.1 Isosphaeraceae bacterium | reverse complement strand
TGTAGGGTGGGTGAAACCCACCGATCTTCAAGCCCGCCAAGGCCTTCCGGTGGTGGGTTTCACCCACCCTACAACGGTTCGACCAGGCTTGTGGAACAGACTCTGAGTCCATCGGGACGGACAAGAATGAATGCCGGAGTCTGCGACCTGACCGAACTTGGCTGCCGGATCAATAGGTGCACCATGGGGACATTCTACGCGGATTGCGGACCGATCCTCGGTCCCATGCTCTACAAGGACGCCCCCGCCACAATCGGCGTCCTGGAGTCCCCCGGCGCCCCAAGCCCCATCGCTCTGGCGATCTGCATCGGGCCAGATCCTGACGGGGTGGCGCTGTGGCGGGTTATCCTCGATGACATCGAGCTGTCTGGATTGTGGGTCATTGTCGACAACGAATTCCGGCGGGCACCGTGAAACGCCCCGGGGCTCATGCCGAATTGCCGAGAAGACGCCCCACTCGGTTCCTGGCGGCGATCTCATGCACCTGGATGGGAGGGACGATCCGACCGGGGGGCTCGAGTCAAGCCATCACATCGACCGATCGGAACGGCTCCAGGGCCGCTGAGATTGCCCCGTGGCGGTCCGATGGACGCTACGCCCTGGGGGGGGAATGGGGAGCGGATCACCGACGTCGATTCCGTCGAGGCGGTCGAGGGAGCCTTCCGGCCGTCAGGGCCATCAGCCAGCGAGGTCCCCGTGCTGTGCGTAATGCGTCGCACAATCGCGGCCCCGGTGCTTGGACCGGTACAGGGCCTGATCCGCTTCCATCACCAAGGCGGCCGGGTCCGTCTTCCGCTGCGATCGCGTTGAGACCCCGAGGCTGACCGTGATGGCCCGCCGTGGCCACTCCCGCCGGGACACCGCCAGACGCAACCGCTCCGCCAGCACCAGTGCACCGGCCTCGTCTGCCCCCGGCGCGATCACAAGAAACTCCTCCCCTCCGTACCGGCAGACCACGTCCGAGGCTCGGGTGCCGGACAGGAGAGCCTTCGCCACGGTACGCAGAGTCTCATCGCCGGCCGGGTGACCAAACTCGTCGTTGAACCTCTTGAAGTGATCCACGTCCAGCAGGATCACCGACAGTGCCGATCCGGTCCGGTCCGCCAGAGCCAACGACGCCACGAGCTGTTCGTCAGCCTGGCGGCGGTTGGCCAGGCCGGTCAACGCATCCTTCATGGCCAACTCGGTCTGTCGCGCCTCGCTGGCCCGTAGGCGCTCCTCCACTGCGGCCCGACGCGAGAGTTCCTGGGAGACCTGGCGATAGGCCAGCGCCAGCAGCAAGAGATTCAGCACGGCCCCTCCCCAGCTCACCACACCAAAGGCCTGCGCCGCGATGCCTGCCCGCGTCCTCCGGCCTTTCAGCAGGGTCTCCTCCTCACCACGCAGGTCCGCGATCAGCGACCGGATCCGTTGCATGAGTTCCCGGCCCCGATCGGTCCGCAGGACCGTCCGTGGCGACTCCGGTGACCGCCGGCTGAGCAGGCTGATTGGCTCCTGGAGCTCGACCAGCCTCTGCTCAACCAGGTCCCGGAGCTGAGCGATGCGGGCCGTCTGCCTCGAATTATCTCGGGTCAGCTCGGTCAAGTCCTCGATCCCGCGGGCGAGATGCGCAATCGCGGCCCGGTACAGACCCAGGTCACACGCCTCGCCCGTGAGCAGAAAATTCCGCTGTCCGATCTCGGCATCCCTCAACAACGTCCCGAATCGCTCGGTCGCCACGAGGACGTCATAGGTCTGGACCACCCATCGCTGCTCCTCCAGAGCCTCGGTACGGCTCAGGTTGACCAAGGTGGCGCAGCCCATCGAGAGGGCCACGACCCCGGCAAACCGGAGGAGAAGCAACCGATGGATTCGCTCAGCAAACCGCATGATTGGCCCTCGGCGACAATGTCGGCTGGTTGAGAGGGCCCGGGCACTGCCGCTGCTCGAACCGACGCGCGCAGTCCCGCTCCGCTAGGACAGCGGCACCCAGCGGGATCTAGAGGATCTCTAGGCCCTACCATGCACTTGTCAAATGAGCCCACGCTGCCAACCGAGGTGGCGCGTATTCGGTTACGGCTTTGCCGCTTCGCCGAGAAGTTGGAGGTGGGTCGGTACCATCCCGCCGTCAACCAGCAAGACCAGCCGTCTCTGGAGTATGCCGGCAGCAGCGTTTGACTGGGCGGGGCATCGGACGCGGGCCGCCGCGGACCGGCCCGACCGGACACGCGTACCGCGTCCCAGACCCGTTCGCTTCTCGTCCTGCCCGGGCACCGGGCGGATGTCCTCGGTCCCCCCGCATCGCTGGGTCATCTCAGCTGACCGTGGGTTCCAGCGCCACCACCAGACTGGACAGCAACCGTGCATCGAGCGCGCGATGCGCACTCCAAAGCCAGCGTTCGATCGCGGCCAGTTGCAAGCTTCGGGCCGCGCGCAGGTGTCCCCGCAGCCGGCGCCGCAGCTCGACCAGTTCGGCCGTCACCGCGTCGGGCCGGTTCAAGATCTCGTGGGCCTCGATGGCCAGTCGCCGGATCGACCGGGCAAACTCCCCCGCGTCGAAGGTCTCGGGTTGCGATCGCCGCTGGTCCGCACCGACTCTCAAGAAGGCTTCGTCCATCATGCTGGCTCCGGGGCACCATCGCACCACGCGGCCGGCCACTCAGCCGGCACCAGGACCCGATGATAGGGCAGGCCACCCTGTCGGGAGCAAGCCTCGTCTTGCGATTGCAACGATGTGATGTCGTCATGATGCATCGACGCGCCGCACCGGGGACCGATCGGGGCGTATCGTCATCAATCGGGATCCGCCGGGGCGTCGACGAAGATGCCACCCATGGGATCACCGTCGCCCATCGCCTGGCCGCGGCAGCGAACTCGGCCGATCGCTGCTTCGCCCGGTGCGGGTGCCGCGGCCGGCCCGGGGTCGCCAGGCCGCCTTGCCGGACGGAGTTGGACGGCCCCCGGCGCTCGTTCGTCCGACTCGCCGGGACTGGTCCGGCCCGACCCTCCCGCCTGGTCGCGTCCGGTCCTGGCCCGGTGGAGCCGGGCATGACCCGGAAGTTCCCTGCTCCTCTCCAGGCGTCGGTTGGGATCTCACGTTGGTGTCGCGGACATTGAGCATCCACCGGCCCCACCAGCTCCGGGTCCAAACCGTCTCCAAGTTGAACGGGGCGGGGGCTGAGGCGGTGGCGGCCGCCGGGTCGGCGAGCGAGACGTCCAGAGTCGTTCCCACGCCGGGATGGATCGAGACCCCGACCACCCCTCTGCCGTGCGATCGGTCCTCCTCCGCGACATGGACCTCGATCACCTCCGCCGGCCCGTACCATCCTGTGCGGTTCTGGACGAGCCGGCGATGGGCCGCGGCGAACCAGCGGGCCACATCGGCGGCGGTCCCGGGGACAGCGATCGATTCGAGATAGTCCTCGTCGTCCTCGGCGAAGGCCCGCGCCGCCCGCTCCGCGGCTCGGTCCAGGCGCTCCGCCGGCCCGAACAGGTAGAACACGGACACCCCGACCACGAGGCCGGCGACGATTCGCATGACCGGGATGCGCTTCCGGAGATCTCGCAGCTTTTGCTTCAGCTCCACCAGCTCGCGTTCCAGGTCCTCCAGGTCGGGGTCCACGCCGCGCGGTTCGCCCACGACGACGTCACCGAACTTGTTGCGGTGGAACGGCGTGTGGCACTTCCTACAGCACAAGCCGGTCCTGGCATCCACCTGCGGGACCCGGACCGCCGTCCCGCAGATCGGGCAATTCAGCACGGTCACGGATTGGGTCCTCCAGGGGTTCATCGAGCCCGCCCACCCCAACCAACCGGGAGGGTGCTCACTGTCCCCGTTTTTCAGGAATCCCGATCGGGGGTTTCAGGTCTCGCCACCTTTCCGGCCCGCCGGGCGCCACCCGTGCGTGCAAGTGGACAGAGGGCGAACCTGTGTCGTCCGGATCCTCGGAGAGAAGTTCTCTTGGGAATGCCTGCTAATTTTCGTGCCGAATCGGAGCCTGAGCACCGGGATCGCCGCGACTTGGCCGGCTCTCAGGAAAAACCTGAGCTCGAGCCCGGTTTTCCCTACCCATCCTGACCCGGATGTCGCGACGGCAGGGACGATCCGGTTCTCTTCGCAGTGCCCTCGATTCGAAGGCCGCGTGATCCCGATGCGCACCGAATTCCGTCAGGAGTGGCGACGATGTTGTCTGTGCAAGGATCGACACCTGCGACGGCCGACTTCCGCGACGGCTCGACCGTCCTGAGCAGGGAGAGTGGAACCGACAGGCCCTACTATGCGAGCATCGGCCCCCGCCGGGGTCCCCTCATCTACAGTGAGGCCCTGCTGGCCATCGGCGTGACCAAGCGATGGCAAGGCGGCGCAGCCATCGGTGCGGCCCTGTGCGTCGGCCGCGACGAGACCGCGGTGGCCCTGTGGGAACTGACCATCGGCAAAGTTCCGCTACCAGGCCGATGGGTCGTCATCGACCGCCAGTTCCGCCTACCAGAATCAGCTCCGGGGAGTGCTTTCACACCCCCGGAGCCTTGGTCCGACCTCGGTCACCGACGACGCAATCGGTTTAGTTAGGTCGGGCTGGACGTTTTTATAACGTCCTCGGCGCCGGACGACAACCGTGAGCTGGGGCGACGCGAGTGTCCCGACCAGATCATCTGAACAAATGATCCAAATCGGGGGTCGAGAACTCGGGGTCCCTTTCCACTGGTGGGATTGCTTCGCGGGGTGCCCATTTCGGGTTGGAGCGGTGGTTTGTTATCCTGTTACGGAGGAGTCTTGATTGCGGGTCGTCCCTGCTCCGAGGAAGCCGATGAAGAACCGGGATCGGGCGCGAGCCCGTGCGGAGTTCCAGCGGGTTGTGCCGGCGGTCGCGGCCGGATCCGCACCGGGGGAATCCCCCGTTCCGAAGCCCAGGAGTGGTCGCGAGTCGATCGAATCGTTCGTCGTGGTGTTCCTCGCCTTTCTGATCTGGAGCCTCGAAGCCGAGGGCTTCGTGATCCCGACCGGCTCGATGGCACCGACCCTGATGGGACGGCATAAGGAGATCGTCTGCCCCGAATGCGGCTACGTCTACACGGTTAATGCCGACCGCGAGGTCGAGGCGGCCCGGCCGAATGCGGGCGCCGGCCCGCGGATCCTCTGGGGGACCTGCGAGAACTGCCGGTTTGAGGCGCCCCTCGGCGACGCGCCGAGCTTCTCGGGGGACCGGATCTCTGTCATGAAGCAGGGCCTGTCGCTGCCGTTCTGGCCGGGTGCGGGCCGGGTCCAACTTCAGCGTTGGGACGTGGCGGTCTTCAAGCTGCCCGAGGAACCGGAAGTCCGGTACATCAAGCGCTTGGTCGGGATGCCCGGCGAGGTGGTGCGGATCCAGGAGGGGGACCTCTGGGTCAAAGCTCGGGACGGTCCCGCCGCGTTTCAGCGGCCCCGCCGGCCACTGGATCATCAGCAGGCGATGCAGGTCATGGTCTACGATGACCGGCATCGCGCCCGAGCCTTGAGTCCGGACCCGCGCTGGCGGCGATGGTCGCCGGCGGCTGCCGGCGCCTGGACGGAGCCCGAGCCGGGCCGCTTCGTTCCCGGGCCGTCGACGCCCGGCTGGGTCGAGCTGAGATACCATCACCTCGTCCCCAGTCCCGAGCAATGGCGGGCGATCCGAGATGGCCAACGGCCGCTGGACCCACCCCGCGCCACCTTGATCACGGATTATTCCTCGTACAATACCGAGCTCTCGGCGGCGGACCGCGCGGATGCCCGGCGTGGCGCTCGGCCCTGGCTTCAGCCCCACTGGGTCAGCGACCTGACGCTGGCGTTGCGGCTGCACGTGCGTGAGCCGGCCGGCCGGCTGCGGCTGGAACTCATCCAGGGCGGCTGGTCCAATCACTGCGAGATCGACCTGGCCTCCGGGGAGGCGAGCCTCGCCCACGGCGGCACCTTGCTGGGTCCTCCCGCGGCGACGGGGATCCGCCGGCCGGGGACCTACGACCTGATCCTGGCCAACGTCGATGGCCGCCTGACGCTCTGGGTTGATGGGAATCGGCCCTTCGGCGATGGCTGGTCCTACCCGGCCGATCCGCGGCCGGTCGTGCCCACGGCGGCCGACCTGGAGCCGGTGCGGATTGCCGCCCACCAGGCCGCCATCGCAGTGGACAACCTGGTGCTCAAACGCGACGTCTACTACACGCTCGAGCCCTCGGTCTTCGACTATGTGAGCCTGGACGAGGCGGCACACCTCGAGGCCTCGGCCTTCTTCGACCTGCTCGCCAATCCGGAGCGGTTCGCCCGTTTGGCACACCATCCGCCTCGGGATTACCCGATCGCGGCCGGACATTATCTGATGCTGGGCGACAACAGCCCGTGGAGTCGCGACAGCCGGGCCTGGGGACGACTCGACCAGATCGACCCCGAGCTCCCCGACCAGGGGTGGGATGACTCAGGGCGTGCGAGCTGGGAGGTGCCCACGTCCCTGCTCGTCGGCAAGGCGTTCTGCGTCTACTGGCCGCACCTCAAGCCCATCTGGCCCGAGGTCCGCCTGGGCGCTGACATCCGTTTACCTGCTCTTCCGTATATCCAGAGAATGCGGTGGATCCGCTGATCCGAGTCGCTGCGCTCCAGGGGTCAGTGGTCAGTCAAGAGACAGACGAAGAACCACGGCCCGGCCGCTCCGCCACAGACCTGTTCAGCCGGCGACAGCGACTGACCACGACTGAGGCACTTGACTCACCCGAAGACCATTATAGACTTAACGTTACGAATTGAAGTCCCCGGCGCCCGGCCGACGATCCCGGACTCGCCCCGCGCCGCGCGACGGCGTGCCTCCCCGGCAGCCTCTGTGAACCTTCGGCCGCGGCAGAACGTAAGATGGTTAAGACCCTAGGATTCAACTCGGCGGAAGACCTCGGTCAGCTCTCTGACGAGGAGCTGATGGGCCGGTATCGCGAGGAGGCGCGGGCCGAGTTCTTCACCGAGTTAGTCCATCGTTACGAGCGTGAGCTGTATCGGTACCTGGCCCGTTACCTGGGCGATCCGACCCTGGCGGAGGATGTATTCCAGAACACGTTTCTCCAGGTGCACCTGAAGCGCGGCCTGTTCGAGGAAGGACGTCCCTTTCGCCCCTGGCTGTACGCCATCGCCACCCATCAAGCCGTCGATGCCTTGCGGAAGGTCGGCCGGCATCCCACGGTCAGCCTGGACCAGCGCGTCGGCGGTGGGAGTCGCGATTCGGATGCCGGGAACCTGATCGACCTGCTCGTGAGCCAGGAGGGTGGACCACTGTCCAGGATGCAGGAGACCGAGCGGCAGCAATGGGTCCGCGAGAGCATTGCTCGCTTGCCCGAGGCCCTGCGTCAGACCTTGATCCTCGCCTATCACCAAGACTTGAAATATCGGGAAATTGCCGAGATCCTGAAGATCCCGGTGGGGACCGTGAAGTCGCGCTTGCACGCCGCGTTGGAGAAGCTTCAGCAGATGGCGCGGGCCGGGAAGCGCTTTGAGGACGAGTGACGCCATGAAAGCCGATGAGATGATCGATTACGTGCTGGGCCAGGTGGAGGGTGCCGAGCGGCAGCGGCTCGAGCAAGCTCTCCGCGCCGGCGGCGAGCCCGCGGCCCGGGTCGAGCGCCTTCGGCAGGCGATCCACCGACTGCTGGACGACGGCACTCCGTTCGAGCATCCGCCCGAGCTGGCCCGGCGGACCATCGCCTTCGTCGCGCGCAATCGCCGGCGGCCGTTGACGCTGCTGGAATACGTGCCGGTCCGGGTGCCGTTCCGCTGGGCGGATTTCGCCGTGGCCGCGAGTATCTTCATCGCCGGCACGTTGACGCTCCTGCCGGCCATTCAGCGCTCCCGTGAGCGGATGAATCAGGCCGGCTGCGTCTTCAACCTCCAGCGACTGGGCAACAGCCTGGCCCAGTACGCGTCCTTGCACCCGTTCCTGCCCTATCCGCCCGCGCACCGTGCCGACGCCCACGCGGGGACCTTCGCGGCCATGCTCCACGACGCGGGCGTGCTCGACGACCCGACGATCCTGGATTGTCCCTGTAATGGGCCGTGCCCGCACGTGAGCAGGGAGCTGGTCAGCTTCGACCAGGCCGATCAGATCCGCCGCACCGATCCGGCGCGATACCAGCGGATGCTCTGCTGGGACTACGCCTACAACGTCGGCTACCGCCATGCCTCCGGGCACCCGGGCCCGCTCGAGGTCGAGCTCTCGGCGCGGATCCCCGTCCTGGCGGACCAGCCCGACCACGAGGATTCCCGGATCAAGGACGGCAACAGCCCCAATCACGGCGGCCGGGGGCAGAACGTGCTCCTCGGCGACGGCAGCGTCCGCTGGTTCCGGACCCGGAACGTGGGTCCGCACGACCCGGACCTCTATCTGAACAATGAGCGCCTGCCGCGGCCGGGCGTCCATGTCCAGGATTCGGTCCTGGTGCCGAGCAAGACGCCCTTCCACGGGTGGTAAGGCGACTCACCGCGGCCGGGAACGGAGTCGATCGCAGATCATCAAGGCGAGCAAGGACTTGGCATCTTCGATCCGGCCGTCCTCGGCCATGGCCACGGCTTCGTCCCAGCGGACGACGACGACCTGGAGCTGCTCATCGAGCTGGTGGCGGACCGGCCCCGGGCGAAGGTCCTCGCAGAGATAGAGATACATCCGCTCGTTCATCACTCCGGGACTGACATACCACTCGCGGATGCGACGGATCCGGCCGGCCTGGTAGCCGGTCTCTTCTCGGAGCTCGCGCTCGGCGGTCTGATCGGGCGACTCGCCCGGGTCGATCGTGCCGGCCGGTACCTCCAGCAGGGTCCGGTCGACCGCGTAGCGGTGATTCTGAACCAGGCAGACATGCTGGTCGTCGACCATCGGCACCAGGGCGACGGCCCCGCGATGGAGGACCAGCTCCCGGTCGGCAACAGTCCCATCGTCGAGCCGGACCGGCTGCAACGCCAGGTCGACCTTCAGGCCCCGATAGATGACGCGGCGGGTGAGGGGGGGATCGACCATCGCGACTCGTCCTGATGACTCCGGCCAGAACGTCGGTCAGGCTTGAGCCTGACAGGATCAGAACGTCAGGCGAATGCCTGACCTACGACTTGGAGACTCGGGAGCGGTCGCGCAGGGTCAAGACGGGGCAGGGGGCTTCGCGGACGATCCGCTCGGCGACCGAGCCCAGCAGGACATGGCTCAAGCCGGTGCGGCCGTGGGTGGCGATCACGATCAGGTCGACGTGATGGTCCAGGGCATAGGCGACGATCGACTCGACCGGGCTGCCCCAGCGCACGGCCGGGACGACCGCGCGGGGCGAGCCCCAGGCGGGGTCGAGCAGGCGGTCCAGGGTCTCCTTGGCCCGGTCTTCATTCTCCTGGTAATACTCCGGGGGCATGACCGGCATCAGGATCGGGTCGGGGCCGGCGGGGAGGATCTCGGAGAGGATGTGCAGCAAGTGCAGGTCCGAACCCAACCGCGCCGCCAGCCCGCACGCATAGCGGACGGCCTGCTCGGAGTGGGCACTGAAATCGGTCGGGGCCAGAATCGCCTGGATCTCGATCACGGCGGTGGCGTCGTTAACGCTCCTCGCGGACCAGGGCCTGGAATCGCTGGCGCAGCTCGCGGGTCATCGGCCCGGGTCGGCCGGTGCCGATGATGCGCCCATCGCACTCGACGACCGGGATCAGTTCGGCGGCCGTCCCGGTCAGGAAGCACTCCTCGGCCGTGTAGACGTCGAGACGGTGCATCGTCCGCTCGATCACGGCGTATCCGGCCGCGCGGGCCAGCTCGATGACCGCGCCGCGCGTGATCCCCTCCAGGATGCCCGCATCGATCGGGGGCGTGTGGATCTGACCCCGCTGGACGACGAAGATGTTATCGCCGGTGCACTCGGCGATCTCGCCCTGGGCGTTGAGCATGAGGGCTTCCAGGCAGCCGGCCTGGGTCGCCTCGATCTTGCCCAGGATGTTGTTGAGATAGTTGAGCGACTTGATCCGCGGATTGACCGCGTTGGGATGATTGCGCGTCGTCCCGGCCGTGATGACCTTCAGCCCGTGCTCGTAGAGCTCCTCGGGATAGAGGCTGATGTGGTCGGTGATGATGATGACCTGGGGGTCGGTCGTCTTGCGGGGGTCGAGGCCCAGACTGCCGGCGCCTCGGGTGACCACCACCCGGATGTAGGCATCCGAGAGTTTGTTGACGTCGAGGGTCTCGCGGATCGCCCGCGCCATCTCCTCCCGGCTCATCGGGATCTGGAGATGAATCGCCTGGGCCGACTCATACAAGCGATCGACGTGGGCCTTGAGCCGGAAGACCCAACCCGAGTAGGAGCGAATCCCCTCGAAAACGCCGTCTCCATAGAGCAGACCGTGGTCGAAGACGCTGATCTTCGCGTCCGACTTGTCGAAAAGCTTGCCACTGATGTAGACCTTGGGGCCCATCGTCGCGGTCCTTCCGCTGTGAGTCGGCGATACGTTTCAATCCTTGTGGTCGTGGATCGCGGTCAGCAACCAGGAGCACGGTCGGCCGGCCGGCCAGGGCGCGGGGGTTTCAATCCTTGTTGTCATGGATCGCGGTCAGCAACGTCAGGTCAGCGCGGGGGACCACTCTTCGATCTGCCCGCCTGCGAGCTGAACGACCCGGTCGGCCTGACGCGCGATGTTCTGGTCGTGCGTTACCACGATCATAGTGAGACCGCGCTCGCGGTTCAAGTCGCGGAGCAGCTCGAGGATGCCCTGGCCGCTGCCGGCGTCGAGGTTGCCGGTCGGCTCGTCGGCCAGGAGCACGGCCGGCCGGCCCGCCAGCGCACGGGCAATGGCCGCGCGCTGCATCTCGCCGCCGGAGAGCTCGGCCGGCAGATGGGTGAGCCGGTGCCCCAGCCCAACCCGCTCCAGCAGCGCCGTCGCCTCCGTGCGCAACGGGTGCCGCTGCCGCCAGTAGGACCAGAAGCTCCGGCCAATCAGGTGGGGCATCAGCACGTTCTCAAGAGCCGTCAGCTCGGGGAGCAGGTGATAGAACTGGAAGATGAATCCGAAGGTGCGGTTGCGCAGGAGGTCGCGGTCCCCGGGGGGCCGGTTGTCGATCCGGGCTCCCTCCAGGAGGACTTCCCCGGCGTCGGGGGCATCCAGCAGCCCCAGCAGGTGCAACAGCGTGCTCTTCCCCGAGCCGCTGGCCCCGACGACCGCGAGCAGCTCCCCGTGCTCGACCTCCAATTCCACCCCGCGTAACACCGGGACTTCGTTGCGGCCCTTCCAGTAACTCTTCATCAGGCCGCGCGCGGTAAGGTGGCCGGTCATCGTCGTCATCCTTTACCTTCCTTGGTCCAGGTAGGTCAGGCTGAAGCCTGACCTACGAAAGATCACTCGTAACGCAGCGCCCGGACCGGGTGGAGGCGCGCCGCCCGCTCGGCCGGCCAGATGCTGGCGCTGACGGCGATCACCAGCGCCCCGGTCACGATCCAGGCGATGGTGAAGGGCTCGACGATCGTCGGAATCTTGTCGAAGTAGTAGATCGAGTCATCGAAGACCCTGCGGCCCAGCAGCGTGCTCAGGACCTTCTCGATGTCATTGATGTAGTGGACGAACAGCAGTCCGCCGGCCATTCCCACCCCGCTGCCGACGGCCCCCAGGAGCAGGCCGTAGGCGAGGAAGATCCCCCGGATGCCGGCCGTTGAGGCCCCCAGCGCCTTGAGGATGCCGATATCCCGGGTCTTCTCGACGACAATCATCGAGAAGATCGCCAGGATGCCAAACCCGGCCACGGCGATGATGAAGAACAGGAGGATGTTCAGGATGCTCTGCTCGATCGCGACGGCCCCCAGGAGCGGCCCTTGCTTCTGCTCCCAGGTCGAGACCCGGTAGGTCATCGGCCGGAGCCGCTCCAGCGCGAGCTGGAGCTTCTCGGCCAGCGCGTCGAGGTCGACGCCCGCCCGGACCTTGATCTGGATCTGGTTGACCGCCCCGATCCCCTTCTCGTGATCGTACAGGTTCCGCCGCTGCTGCAAGACCTCCAGCGGCACGTAGACGTGGGTCGAGTCGTACTCACTCATCCCGCTCTTGAAGTAGCCGATGGTGGTGAAGGTGTCGAAGCCCGCATCCGATCGCGTTTCACCCATCCTGGGGAAGAGCAGGCTGATCGTCGCGCCGGGAGGCGCGACGAAGGTATCCGGCCGGCCCTTGCCGTGGTGGAAGGTGGCCAGGGCGTAGCCGAGGATGGCGCCGGCGTCCGGGGCTTGATCGTCCGCCTGCTGCTTGAGCAGCTCACGCATCCGCCGGCCGATTTCATCGTTCGGATCGTCGGGGAGGTCCCTCAGGACCGATCCGGCGGGGGTGTTCATCTTGTACTGCTCGGGGACCTCGAAGGACGGTGGGATCTGGTGCCCCTTCTCGTCGACCAGGAACTCGGCGAAGTCGCCGGTCTGGGCCCGCTCCAGGGGCCGGATGCCGATGATCTGGACCGGCTTGGTCATCACTTCGCCGTTGAGCCGGATATGGAGAATCCCCGGAGTCTCCATGGTCGGCGCCATGGCCGTGATCTGGTCGCCGGCAACCGCCTTCACCCGCGCCTTGACGTCTTCCCAGTTGTAGAACCCATTGAGGGAATACGACTCGACCAGCTCGTCGGCGAGCACCCCGTGGAGCCGGTCGCGCATCTTCTCCGCGAACCCGGCCATCACCGCGTTGACCACGATCATGGTCGCCACGCCCAGCATCACGCTGACCACGCTGGCCAGCGCGATGTATCGCGTCTTGAGATAGCGCCAGCAGAGCAGATATTTGTACACGTCAACGGCTCCTTCCGTGGATCGGTCGAACGGCTCGGGCTTACTTGCCCCCGGCGTTCTTCACGCGGTCGTCCCCCCGGCCTGCGGGCGCATGAGGGGAAACAGAATCACGTCGCGAATGCTGGACCGGTTCAGCAGGATCATGCAGAGGCGGTCGATACCGATGCCCAGGCCCCCGGCGGGCGGCATCGCGTGCTTGAGCGCACGCACGAAGTCTTCATCCATCTTGGCCATCGACTCCTCTTCCGGCAGTCCGGCGAGCTGCTTGCGGAAGAGTTCTTCCTGGAGGAGCGGATCATTGAGCTCGGTGTAGGCGTTGGCCAGCTCGACGCCGTGGATGTACAGCTCGAAACGCTCGGCGACGGCCGGGTTCGAGGGCTTGCGCTTGGTCAAGGGGCAGATCGCGGCCGGGTAATCGATCACGAAGACCGGGCCGGTCAGGTGGTCCTCGACGACCGCTTCGAACAGCTCACTGACGACGACGTCGGGATCCTTGCCGGCGGTGGCGACTCCGGCGGCCTCGGCGCGGGCCTGGACCGCGACCCTGTCGGCGGGGTCGACGCCGGCATATTCGGCCAGAAGCTCGGCGTAGGTCCGCCGCGGCCATGGCGGCGTGAAGTCGATCGCCGTCTCACCCCACGGGCGGACCAAGCCGCCGCCGAGGGCCTCGATCGCGCCACAGATCAAGGACTCGGTCAGGTCCATCATGGTGTGATAGTCGCCGTAGGCCTGGTAGGCCTCCAGCATGGTGAACTCCGGATTGTGCCGGGGACTGAGCCCCTCGTTGCGATAGACCCGCCCGATCTCGAAGACGCGCTCCAGGCCGCCGACCAGGAGCCGCTTCAAGTACAGCTCAGGGGCGATCCGCAAGAACAGGTTGAGGTCCAGCGCGTTGTGATGGGTCACGAACGGCCGCGCCGCGGCCCCGCCGGCGATGGCCTGCATGGTCGGCGTCTCGACCTCGACGAACCCGGCCTCCGCCATGGTCGTGCGGAACGAGGCGATCAGCTTCGAGCGGCCGAGGAAGACCGCCTGCGATTCGGGATTGGTGAACAGGTCGACCTCGCGCTGGCGATGGCGCTGCTCGAGGTCGGTCAGTCCGTGCCACTTCTCGGGCGGGGGGAGCAGGCTCTTGGCCAGGAAGGTGAGCGTCTCGGCGAAGACGGTGAGCTCGCCGGTCCGGGTATAGCCGAGGCGGCCGTCGACGCCGATCAGGTCACCGAGGTCGAGGTGCTCGGTGAGCTTCCAGCCCAGCTCGCCGACCTGCTTCTGACCGATGAAGATCTGGATGCGGCCGGTCCAGTCGCGGAGCTCGAGGAAGACGACCTTCCCCTGGCCGCGGCGGAGCATGATCCGGCCGGCGACGCGGACCACCGGCCCCGGCGCCGCGCCGCCAGGCTCATTGGGCGGTGCCGACGCGCGCAACGCCCCGATCGCCTGGTGGCCGTCGAATCGCTTCCCCCAGGGGTCCAGCCCCAGGTCCGCGATCCGCCGGAGCTTCTCCCGGCGCACGTCTTCCAGGTTCTCCCGCGGCTCGTCCGGCATCGTTCCCCTTAATCGTTCTCGATCAGCGACTTCGGGCAAGTCCCGGCCAAATTGTAGAGATTCCCCCGATCCGGTCAACCGCAAGTCGCGGCCCGGCTCCTCTGCTCCAGACACACCGCCCCGGCAGGCGGGTTCTCTTCTCAGAATGCGCCCGGGCTCCCGCTCCCTGGGGCCGGCCAGTGATAGAGCATCAGGTAGATGACGACGCCGGTGACTCCGACGTAAAACCAGATCGGCAAGGTGATCGGCGCGATTCGGGTATGGCGCACCAGGTCGCCGCGCCAGGCGCGGAAGACCGTCATCAGGATGAGCGGGACGGAGACGGTCGCCAGCACCGTGTGGGAAAGCAGGATCGTCCAGTAACCGACTCGAAGCGACCCACCATGCGGGAAGGGAACGCTGCCGGCGCGGGCATGATAGACCAGGTAGCTGGTGAGGAACAGAGTCGAGGACGCAACCGCCAGGACCATGCAGGTGACGTGGGCCCTCACCAGCGGGTGACGCCAGACAGCCGTGCCGGAAACCGATCGCGGGCCTGGCTCGGCGACGCCCGCACCGGCAGGCCCTGACCAGAGCCCCGCGTCTTCGAGGGGGTTGTCCCTCTTCGTGTTGGGGCTTCTCAGGGTTCGATATCGGAGGATCAAGATCCAACCGGTCAGCAGCAACGCGGCACTCAGGCCGTTCAGGCTGGCATTGACCGCCGGCAGGAGGCGCACCCAGCCGGGCAAGGCGCACCGTCGTGCCCGGGCGACCAGGGCCTCGAGCGCCTGGGGATCATCCGATTCGTACAAGCCCACGATGCGACCCCGGTCGATCAAGGCGAGGCGGTCGCTGTGGGCGATCGCCTCGACGCCGGTCGACGGGTCGGGCGCGGAGGACTCCATCACGCTCAGCAGGAAGCGATCGCGGATCAGGGCGTAGATCGTCTCCTTGGGACCGGTCAGGAACCACCAGCGATCGGGGGAGGCCCCGAAGCGGCGGGCATACGCGCTCAAGACCGTGGGCGTGTCGTGCTCGGGATCCACCGAGATGCTGACGAGCTGGACATCGGTCCCGGCCAGGCGGCCTTGCAGGTCCTTCATCACCCCGGAGATCCGGGGACAGGACAGGGGGCATCGGGTGAAGATGAACGAGGCGATCGCAACCCGACCGGCCAGGTCCTCGCCGGTGACGATCCGGCCCGATCGCTCCTGGAGGCGGAACAGGCCGACTGACCGGGCGGCCGAACCCAGGTCGTGCGCCACGCGGGTGGCACCCGGCGGCACCCGGCTCGCCATCACCAGGCCGATGCCGGCGGCGATCACCACCGTGCCGAGAACAGTTTGAATACCCAGTCGGTAGAACCGGAACACGTCAAGCTCCCAGGGTTTGACCCTGGGTGGTGTTCGACCGGCCCGCGGCCCGCACCTGGCCCGGCGAATCCGCCGTGCCCGCCGGGGCGATCCCGACGGCCTCTTCCACGTCCTCCTCCACGGGCTTCATGGCCACATCGGGAGTCAGCGCCAGCACGAGGACGGCCGCCAGCACGCACGCCGGGACGATCATGAAATAGACCCACTTCCCCTCGAACTTCAAGTGCATGAAGTACCAGGCCACCAGGCTGGCCTTGATCCCCGCCCAGACGAGCAGACCGAGCAGCAGGATCAGGAACCAGGGATTGAGATAATAGGCATAAAAATATTCGACGACCGTGAGGCACAGCAGCCAGAACCAGACCCAGACGTAGGGCGCATGCGACTCCTGGTCATGTTCCTCGGCGATTTCCGTCGGCGCCAGAACCTTCGTGATGACTTTGTCGTCGGCCATCGGCATGATCCTCTCGGGTAGGTCAGGCTTTCCAGCCTGACATTCCTGGATCGTCAGGCTGGAAAGCCTGACCTACGTCCTTGCTAGACCAGGTAGACGATTGTGAACAAGATGATCCACACCAGGTCGACGAAGTGCCAGTACAGTCCGGCCAGCTCGACCGGGGAGTAATTGGTCGCCGACCATCGGCCCATGAGCGAGCCGATGAAGATCACCAGCAGCAGGATCACGCCGCCGGTCACGTGCGCGCCGTGGAACCCGGTCATGGTGTAGAAGCACGAGGCGAACAGGCTGACGCTCGGCCGGAAATGGCCGGTCGCGCTGATCCCCGGCGGGTAATGGTGGAAGATCCCCAACTGGCAGTATTCGTAGACCTGGATGCTGAGGAACGTCGAGCCGATCAGGACCGTGGCCAGGAGGAAGAACGAGCCCTTGGCTCTGTTGCCCCGCTGGATCGCCGAGAGGGCCAGAACCATGGTCAACGACGAGCAGATCAGGATGAAGGTGTTGGCCGCGGTCAGGTTGATGGCCAGGGGGTTGGTCAGCTCGTCGTAGGGCTTGGGCCAGTTGTGGGTCAACACGGGCTCGACCTTCGCCTCGGCTCCCGTGGCGTGGAGCGCGGCGGCCAGAGCCTGGGCCTTCTCGGCGGTCAGCTCGCCGATGATTCCGTGGGGGGCCTCCTCGATGACCTTCTTGGCTGCTTCGGCGCTCAACCCGGCGACCGAGTGGAGGATCCGCTCCACCTCCGCCTCGCTGGCTCCCACCTTCTCGAGTATGACCCCGTGCGTATCCCCCAGGGCCGGCTCGAGCAGGAGCCGGGCCGGCGCGTAGAGGTTGCTGTAGGCGTTGTGGGGACTGCCGGCGCGGAGGACGATGTACGACCCGATCAGCCCGGTGAAGAACATGACCTCCGTGGCCAGGAACAGCCACATCGCGACTTTGCCGGGGCTGACCGGGGCGGTGTGGGCCGGGACAGGAGGATGGCCGGCGGCGGGCCGGGGCTCGTGGATGCTCGGGGTGGCGATGGCCATTGTTCTTCCAGTGGCTAGTGGCACATGATGAGAGCAGCGAGTAGCGAGTCTAAGAAGGTCGTCAGTCGCTACTCACTACTCGCTACTTCAGCAGCAACAGCAAAAGCAGGATCGTGGGCAAGTAGACAAACGAGGTCCGGAGCAGTCGGCGCGCCTCGAGGTCGCTGGCATCCAGCCAGAACCGGGCGGCCGCTCCCAGGTAGATCAAGCCGAGGGCCAGGGCACCGGGAAAATAGAGCGGTCCGGCCAAGCCGATCGTCGCCGGCAGCAACCCCGCGGGGATCAGCGCCAGGGCATAGGAGACGGCCTGGCAGCCGGTCATCCGCCCTCGAAGATCACCCGCGGTCAGCATCCGGAAGCCGGCGCGCCGGTAGTCGTCCCGATAGATCCAGGCGATCGCCAGGAAATGCGGGAACTGCCAGAGGAAGACGATCAGGAACAGGGCCCAGGCTTCGATCCCCAGCCGGCCGGTCGCGGCGCCCCAGCCGATCAGCGGGGGCAACGCGCCGGGAACCGCACCGACCACCGTATTGAGCGACGTCAGCGGTTTCAACGGGGTATACACCGCGACATAGAGCACGAACGTCGCCAGGGCGACCGAGGCCGCCAGCGAGCCGGCACCGAGGAGCAAGATCGACGTGCCCACGATTCCCAGGGCGAGCCCGAACGACAGGGCCTCACGGGGCGATAAGCGCCCGCTGGGCAGGGCCCGGCTGGCCGTCCGCCGCATCAAGGCGTCGCGGGAGCGCTCCAGCCACTGGTTCAACGCACCGGCCCCGCCGGCCACCAGGGCCGTACCCAGGAGCGTCGCGGCCAGGGTCGAGGGGTGACCACCGCCGCGCGCACCCAGCAGGAAACCCACGGCGACGGTGACCAGCACCAGCAGAACCAGCCGTGGCTTCGTCAGCGACAGGTAGGCGGCCAGGCGCGACCCCACAGCCGGCAAGTCGGCTGGCGACTGCGAGACGGCCAGCAGGGGTTGATCGACGGTTGCCAGCGATTTCACGCGACGGCCTCCCAGTCCAGCGCGGCCGGTTCCGGCCGTCCCACGACCGATTCCTCAATGGGCCTGGGCTGACTCCCGCATACGGTTGCCGGCCCGGCCAGGTGACGATAGGCACGCAGGGTCAGGACGATCGCCGCGGCGACGAGGAGCGCGGCGTTGGTTTGATGGGCCGTCCGCACCACGGCCTGGGCGGACGTCACCGGCCGGGGAGTCCCGTCGATCGGCAACACGAAGACCAGCGCGGCCAGGCCCAGGGCAATCTGGAGCGTTGCGGTCAGCCCCAGCATCCGCGATGGACCGACCAGCCGGGCCAGCTCCCCCCGTCGTCGTTCGATCCGATGCGCGAGGAAGACCGCGTGAATCCACACGGCCGCCGCGACGAGGGCGTGACTCCCCAGCGCCGCCTGCGTCCCGTAGTGGCGAAGCCAGCTCCCCAGCACGATCTGCACATACACCAGGGCCAGGACCACCGCCGACCGCCGCCTCAGATGATCCGGGTCGGGGAATCGGGACGCGGCGCCGTCCCAATCGCGGCCGGTCCAGACCGCCAGCGCGACCATCAAGCCGAAGAACGCCTGGCCCAGGCTGCCGTGGACGGCCGCCAGCAACGTTGAGACCCGGATCACCCTCAGCCCGCCCAGGACCCCCTGGACGCTCACCATCGCCAGCG
Source organism: Isosphaeraceae bacterium (assembly GCA_021324445.1). Taxonomy (GTDB): domain Bacteria; phylum Planctomycetota; class Planctomycetia; order Isosphaerales; family Isosphaeraceae; genus JAJPJC01. The sequence goes on along the minus strand of JAJPJC010000127.1, from coordinate 12,750 downwards.
CGAGCAGGCCCAGCCTCTTTAGCCACCGCCGCCGCTCGAACGCCAGGAACCACCCCGCCAGCACGATCGTGGCCAGGCCCACCGCCGCGCCATACAGCCGATGCAGGTGCTCGATCCGCACGCCGAACGGCGCATTCCGGAAGTCGTACAGGAACGGGTTCTCGCCGAACGTGCTCGGCCAGTCGGGGACCGCCAGCCCGACCCGATAGGTCGTCACCGAGCCGCCCACGTACAACAGCGGCAAGGTGAACACGGCCGCGAAGATCGCGACCCAGTGGGGACCTCGACTTCTTTGGTTATTTGTCATTGGTTATTGGTTATTAGTCATTGATTATCAGTCATCAGTCACCAGTCATTCGTGGCTCTGTCCTGGGATGGGCAAGGCGGTGAGATCGAAAGTCCTTCCTCCTGACCAATAACCAATGACCAGCAACCAATAACCAATCAAGCCATGACCGGGTCCAGCGGTCCGGCCGAGGCCGGCCGGGGCCGGGTCTGGGGCAGATAGTCGTCCTCGACGCCGGGGACGCTGTACTCATACGGGGCGTGGAAGACGGTCGGGATCCGCTCGTAGTTGTAGTGGGGCGGCGGCGAGGTCGTGATCCACTCCAGGGTATTGGCGTGCCAGGGGTTCTCCCCGGCCCTGGGGCCGGCCACCAGGCTGTAGAAGAAGTTCCAGACGAAGATCAGTTGGCTCAGCCCGAGCAGGAACGCGTTGATCGTCATGAACTGGTTCATCCCCACCACGCCCGCCCCACGGAGATACGGATAGATGGTCGGATCGGCGATCCGGCGCGGGTGGCCGTGCATCCCGATGATGTGCATCAGGAAGAACGTGCCGTTGAAGAAGATGAAGGTGAGGAAGAAGTGGATCAACCCCAGCCGCTCATCCATCATCCGGCCGAACATCTTGGGGAACCAGTAATACAACGCCGCGAAGATCCCGAAGAGGCTGCCGCCGAAGAGGACGTAGTGGAGGTGGGCCACGATGAAATAGGTGTCGTGAATGTGCATGTCGACCGGAGTGGCCGCCATGAAGATCCCCGACAGGCCGCCGATGATGAACATCGCCACGAAGGCCATGGCGTTGAGCATGGCCGCGGTGTACTGGAGCCGGCCGCCCCACATCGTCCCCAGCCAGTTGAAGACCTTGACCGCCGAGGGAAGCGCGATCAGCATCGTCGAGAGCATGAAGGTGGCACCCAGGGCCGGGTTCATGCCCGACTGGAACATGTGGTGCCCCCAGACAATGAACCCGAGCCCGGCGATCCCCGCCACGGCGAAGACCATCGGCTTGTAGCCGAACAGGGGTTTGCGGGAGAAGGTCGAGATGATGTCCGAGGCAAAACCCATCGCCGGCAGGATCATGACGTAGACCGCCGGATGCGAATAGAACCAGAAGAGGTGCTGGAACAACAGCGGCCCGCCGCCGCCCACCACCGGCGGCGCGTTGGCCACCGTCCAGCCGACCGGCTGGAAGAAGTTCGTCCCGACGGTCCGGTCCAGCAACTGCATGATCAAGGCCGAGGTCAAGACCGGCAGCGCGAAGGCCTGGAGCAGCGCCGTGATGAACAGGGCCCAGACGGTCATCGGCAGCCGGAACATCTTCATCCCCGGCGCGCGGAGCATCACAATCGTCGTGATGTAGTTGATCGACCCCATCAGTGACGAGATGCCCACGCAGAGTAACGCCAGCAGCCAGAAGGTCTGACCATTGAGCGAGCCGGGTGTCGCCCACTTCGCCACCGTCAAGATCGGGTAACTCGTCCAGCCCGCTTCCGCCGATCCGCCCTCGACGAAGAACGAGTAGGTGATGAAGATCATCCCTGGCGGCATGAACCAGTAGGACAGCATGTTCAGCTTGGGGAAGGCCATATCCCGCGCCCCGATCATCAGGGGGATCAGGAAGTTGCCGAAGGCCCCGTTCAACAGCGGAATGATCACGAAAAAGATCATGATCGTCGCGTGCATGCTGAACAGCTTGTTGTAATCCTCCGGCGGCATCTGGTAACCCAGCGAAGGGGCCGACCAGAGCCATCGGCTGAGGATCGGCACCGGCTTCCACGGCCAGGCGAGCTGCCAGCGCACGGCCATGGCGAGCAGACCCCCCAGGACCATGAAGATCAGCCCTGAGAACAAGAACTGGACGCCGATGACTTTGTGATCGGTGGAAAAGACGTAGCGGGTCAGGAAGTAGCGGGGCGCCGGATGAATGTGGTCGTCGTCATGGCCATGGCCATGCTCGTGACCGTGCTCCCGCCCATGCCCGTGTTCGGTCGGCGTGACGCCGCCGGATGGCCCATTGGAAGACAGTTCCGCATTCATCCCATTACCTCCCCTCAGGACCGGACGCCATCGTGAGCTGACTCCGGTTTTGCTCGTCCCGTTTCTGATCGAGCCATTGCTGGAATTCGAGTCCGGTTTCGTGGACGGTGACCCGGCCGCGCATCTTGTAGTGGCCCCAACCGCACAACTCGGCGCAGGCCAGGTCGTAATCCCCGGCGGTGTCGGCATCGAACCAGACGGGGATCGTCATACCCGGCACGGCATCCTGCTTGATCCGGAGCTGCGGCAGGTAGAACGAGTGGAGCACGTCCGAGGACTTCAGGTAGATCAGCGCTGTCTGGTTCTTGACGAAGTGCAGGTCGTTGACGACGATCAGGTCGTCCCGGGTATTGAGTCGCTCATCCGGCCCGGGGTAGCGCATCACCCACTGGAACTGGCGGGCAGTGATCTCCGCCAGAGGCGGGACCTTGGGTTGGGAGCTCCGGAACTTGATGTCGGCCCAGGTTCCCATCTGGTAGAGCGCGATGAAGACCAGGATCGCGGCCGGGATGATCGTCCAGACCACCTCGAGGCGCTGGCTGCCGTGGAAGTAGTCGGCCTGGCGCACCGGTCGCCCCTCCGCATCCCGCTGGTCCACGAAGCGATACGCGGCAATGACCAAGACGATCTGCGTGCCGATGAAGGCGATCCCGGTGATGACCAGGATGATCAAGTACAGGCTGTCGATCTCCCGGCCGAATTTCGAGACCACGTGGTGGGGATCGGTCGGCTTGTTCGGCAGCCACCAGTCCGGGGAGAACGGTGCGTACAGGAAGGCTCCCACCGCGAAGAGGGCCGCCAGGGCGAAGAGGATGCTCCAGTAACGCACGACAATGGCTCCTTGCTAGTCGCTCGCTGCGTGTCCCGAGTTCGGAGTCAAGACTGGTTCCCGGCTCGCCTCTCACGACGCGCCACTCACAACCCTGATGTCACGGCCTGGATCGCCACCGGGGTCCCCGGCGCTGGCGTGGACGGGGGGACGGGGGCGTCCTTGAGCAGGTTGGGTTCGTAGGGTAAGGCCAGCACGAAGTTCACGACATCCCACATCTTCTTCTCGTCGAAGGGCGAGGGGTAGTGCGCCGGCATCTGGGCGCCGTTGATCCCCTTGGCGACCCGCCAGTAGATGTCCAGGGGCCGGCGTCCGCCCTTATAGATCCCGCGATTCAAGTTGGCCGGGCGGAGGGGGTTGCCCCAATCGTCCGGCTTCTGGTTCCAGAGAGTCCGGGTCTTCTCGTCAAGCTGGTCGACCCGCGCCTGGCGCTCGCTGGGATTGCCGCCGAAGACGACCTCGTTGAACACGTCCTGCTTCACGAAGCTCTCGCCGTCTCCCTTGGCCAGCAGGCCATGGCAGTCCTTGCAGTCGGACTGCAAGAACAGGTCGCGGCCGCGGAGGATGCTCTCGCGGGTCGGCGGCGTACGGGCGATCGGGGGATTGACGACCTGGGTCTGGGCCAGCTTCCACTTGGTGAAGATGCCGTTGGCGGCCTCCCGGACGATGTCGTCGGAGAGCGCGTTGGGATCGTTCTCGTCGGAGATCGCGGCTTCCTCGATCAGGGCCAGCTCGGTCTCGCCGCGCATGCTCAGGAACATCACGTACTCGATGACTTGCTCGATCTCGGCCTCGGTCAGGAGCGATTCGAAGGCCGGCATCGAGGTGCCGTGCAGGCCGTAGGTGATCGTCCGGCGGAGATCATCGCGATGGGGGCGGGCCCCGGTCGGGGTCGAGGTGAACTTGAAGATCCCTTTGCGGTAGTCGCGGGGCGTGGGATAGAGGAACGCCGCGGTGGGTCCGTCGCCGGCGCCCGAGACGCCGTGGCAGTGCAGGCAGTTGCGGCGATAGATCGCATAACCGCCTGCTTGCCGCGTCCGGTTGAAGTCGGACGGGCCGGTCCCCTGGAAGATGGGGTGCCGCCGCGCGGCGGGCCCCTCGCCCTCCTGGAGGTAATTGGCCAGGTAGATCCCGTCGCCGGAGAGTCCGGAGCCGTCGGGGACGTGGATCTCCTGCGGGTTCGGCCCGAAGAGTTGAACCAGGGCTTGGCGCACCTTCTTTTGCAGGTTGGGTTTGCCGTAGAGGTTCGTCTTGGTTCCCAGGTCTTTGGTCAGGGCTTCGGCCTCAACATACTGAAGCGGCCCGGCATTCAGCGCGTCGGAACAACCGGCCGCCGCGGCGGCGAGGCAAGTGCAGCCCAAGAACCAGGCGAAACGAGACCGCGATTCCACGCGTCGATCCTCCCAACAACGAATGGCCGTGCCGCGACGCAACGCGGCGCCCCAGCGCCGCGGCTCGGGCGCCCGCAGGCGCCTCGGTTCGAGCGACGCCGCGATCCTTGGGATGAGTTCGACGACTCGGTTGAGCACGTCAGCGACCCATGATGCAGCGAGCGCCGAATGCGGCGGGGTGGACGACGAAGGCGCCGAATGCGTCGCCATTCTGAAATCGAACCCTCTGCCCGTCAAGCCGGTGGGGGTTCCTGGTGTACCGGTTATCGTAGCCTTCGACCGCGACCGCCACAAGGGACCCAGGGATTTCGTATTTTTCGGCGATAACGAAAACGATAACAATATTGAAACGCCCTGCGGGCCCAAGTCTGGGGCGAGGCGAGGGACAGGGCCAGGGAGCGGGCGCGGCAGGTGCACAGGGTGGCAGCCCTCGGGCCGAACACCGAACCTCGAACACCGGAGCGATTCGACAGATGATCGCCCGCGCGTTTCTGCGGTCCTCGAATCGAGTGCGGCGCTTCCGCCTCCGAGCCGCGACCCAGACCGGTCCCGATCCGCAGGAGTGGCTGCGGGACCACCGCCCCTGTTCGTACTGGGTGGCGACGCGCCGGCCGTTCCCGTCGTTGCTCTTCGTCGCGCCGCTGGCGATCGCCTACGAGCTCGCCGTGTTGGGCCTGAGCGGGGCCCATGCCGGTCTCGAGCTGCGGACTGGTGCCGACATCTGGCTGCGGCATGCCCTGGCCGCCCTCGGCCTGGCGGACCCCTGGTTCCTCCCCTTGCTGCTGGTCGTCATCCTGATGGGCTGGCAGGTCTCGAGGTCGCACGACTGGAGGTTCTCGCCGGCAATCCTGGCCGGGATGATCGTGGAGAGCGTGACCTGGGCCGTCGCCCTGCTCGGCATCGGCCGGCTGATCGACCTGGGCTTCGCATTTCTCGACCAGGGTCGCCTGCCGATGCTCATGACCGGTCCGACCGCGCCCGACCCGAGGATCACCGCCCTGATCGGCTACCTCGGCGCCGGAATCTATGAGGAGACTCTCTTCCGCTTGATCCTCGTCCCCGTTCTCTTCGGACTGCTCCGGCTCTTGCAGATGCCCCAGGTCCTGGCCAGCAGTTGGGCCGTCACGGCCTCGGCACTGCTGTTTGCCCTGGCTCACCATGCCGGCTGCCCGACCGAGACTTTCACCTGGTATGCGTTCATCTTCCGATGGATGGCCGGCGTGTTCTTCGCCTGGGTCTTCGTCATCCGCGGCTTCGGGATCGCCGTCGGCACGCACACCGCCTATGATCTGCTGGTGGGCTGGATGGGCTGACTTCACTCGCCCGCGGAGCGAGCGCAACTGTGCGCATCATCCACGTCTCGGACATCCACTTCTGGCGGTACGAGTTCAACCCGCTGCGGCTCTTGAGCAAGCGTCTCATCGGGATGGCGGCCCTGCTGTGGGGGCGAGCGCGGCGGTTCCGGCTGGAGGGGGTGCCCCGCCTGGTGGAGCGTGTCCGCCGGCTCGACCCCGATCACATCCTGATCACCGGCGACCTGACGACCACGGCTCTGCCGGAGGAGTTCCGGGCCGCGCGCGCGGCGCTGGCCGGATGGTTGGATGATCCGGACCGGGTGACGATTGTGCCCGGTAACCACGACCGTTACACGCTGTGGGCCCATCGCAGCCGCCGGTTCGAGCGGTATTTCGGCGCGTTCGCTCCGCGGTCGGTCTTCCCTTGGTTGCGATGGCTCGACCCGACCACCGCGATCCTCGGGCTGGATCCCACCCGAGCCGGCGTCTCGGCCCGCGGGAAGCTGCCCCGATCCCAGTTGATCGAAGCGATTCAGATGCTGGCCGTCGAGCCCGTGCGCCGGCTGGTGATCGCCTGTCATTATCCCGTGGCCGTCCCGCACCGATTCGAGCACGAGCTGGCGCGCAAGCCGCTGATCAATGCCGGCGAGCTGGCGCGCTGGCTCCGGACCGTCGGGCCCCACCTGTACTGCTGCGGCCACATCCATGCAGCCTGGGCATTCCGACCTCGGGAATTTCCCAATCAGCTCGCGTTGAACCCCGGCGCCCCTTTGCTCTGGGGGCATGCCGGTCACGACCCTCCTGGTTTCCTCGAGGTCCTGCTCGAGGAGACCGCCGTCACGGTCCGGCATCACGCCTGGACCGGCGAATCGTGGGAGGTCCGGCCGCTTCATCACGACCAGGCATTCTTCCCCATGAGCCTGGGTCATGACTGATTGGCTGTCAGACCAGATCGCCGGCGCGGTCTCTTGCGACCAGGTGGTCGGTTTTCCACCAGATCGAAGCGCCGGTCGAGAGTGCTGGCGAAGCCACCGGCCCAAGCGGCGCGGACGACATCCGGTCGGCCCTCCTCGCGGCGCGCCCGGCACCGCCGCGAGGCCAGGCCAGCGCGATCCAGATATCGACTCTCGGCAAGGATCCTGGCCTGGCCTGCGCGAGGAAACTGAAAAACATTTGAAACGGGCCTTTTGCAAGCGCCCGCCATCTTTAGGTGGAACCGCCCGCGTTTGACAGATCGTGATCGATACCGTTCTTCCGCGGCGGGGTGCGACAACGCCGCGACGCCAGCGACGCAGGCCGCTCCAACCCGCCCCCCGGACCGCCACCGACCCGGCCATTCGGCTCTCCCGTCTCTCGGTCCGATGCGGCGTGGATGATCCGCGCCGTGGATTGCGGTCACCCCGCTCATGCACTCGCGGCCTGACCCCCTGGGGATGCTGCGCGCCCGGCGCTCGACCCACTCCCATGGCGGTCAGGCTTTCCACCCTGACTCCACGACGGTTCGGCACGACATTTGCGCGATTTGCTCTGCCAGGCAAAGTGACGGCCATTTTGGCGGAGAAATCCCCTGGCGGAGCCACCCGACAACAGCCCGCTTGCGGGACATAAACTTCAGGGGCTCAAGGACCTCGACCGGTTACTGCCACTCTTCGACCGGCTCCATGACGTCGGTTGCCAACGGGACCGAGCCGGCAACCGCAGGCTCCATTTCGACCATTCTTGCGCCCTGATCCTCCTGTTCCTCCTCCACCGGGTTCTCCGCTCCTCTCGGGCCTTGCAACAAGCCAGCCTCCTCGAGCAGGTCCGCCGCCAGAGGTTCAACCCCGCCTCAAGGGGCGCTCGTTCTTGATCCGCGCTGCGGATGACTTCGTCCTGGGCTTTGGCTCTGAAGAAGGCGCCCGGCGGCTGATCGACGTGCTGCCCAAGCGGTTTGAGAACTACGGCTTGACGATCCACCCGGAAAAGACGCGGCTGGTGCCGTTCGAGCGGCCCCGCCGCGACCGGGAGGGGGGTGAGTTCGCAGGCGCGGACTCCACCAGGGACCTTTGACCTGCTGGGATTCACGCATTCCTGGGCACGCTCTCGCAAGGGGAACTGGGTGGGGAAGCGCAAGACCTCCAAGAGCCGATTTCGCCGTTGATTGAAGAGCTTGTCGGACTGGTGCCGGCTCAACCGCCACCAGCCGATGACGGATCAGCACCGGACCCTGAGTCCGAAGCTGGTTGGTCATCTTGCGTACTAGGGGATCACCGGCAACTCTCCGGCGCGGGGACGATTCCGTACCGCAGCGACTTGGATCGGGAAGCGCTGGCTGTCGCGCCGTCGGCGCGGCGGTCCGATGACTTGGGAGTGCCTGAATCGCTTCCGGAAGCGTCATCCGCTTCCGCCTGTGGTTGTGGTCCACTTGGTGTGCCGTCCCGTAGTGCTGACATGACACGACGAGCTGGATGCCCCAGTTGGGCAAGACCGGATCTGGGGCGGCAATCCCCCAGGGCGACCCGGCCCCAGGTCCGCGGATGGAGGTCCACGAGGACGACCGGCTCTGCGGCGAGGTCGCGTTCATGCAGGGACTCGTCCGGTTCGCCCAGCACCGCCGCGAGGCGCTGCGCTATCTCCAGGACGACGGCGAGCTGAAGGTTTTCCGGGTGCCTTGTGGATAGCGACCGCGGGTCGGCGGATGGAGCCGCCTCCTACAAAGAGACCCCGGATTTGGCTCGTGTAGGAGCCGGCTCCGTCCGGCGATTCCCGGCTTGGGTCTAATCCCCCAGCGCCTGGTCCATCTTGGTGACATCGCTCAACAAGACGAAATTCTCGAAGGTGGCGGTGAACGGCTTGGCCGAGATATTCGAGGCGCTCAAGCCGATCTTGAGCTTGGTGGGCAGGTCGAGGGCGAAATCGCGGGTGCGGAGGATGTGGTTGCTCTCCTTGGGCTTGTACCAGCACCGCAGCCGTCGCTTGCGTCGCTCGAGGATCAGGAGGCAGTCCCCCTCGGGCACGTCGTAGTAAATCGGATTCATCGCCTGCTTCCCATCCTTGACAGCCTCGATGATCAGGCGATGGACGGGCCGCAGGGTGTCGCTGAAGATGCTGCCGGCCCGCTCCAGTCTCAGGAAATTGTTCTTGTCCTGGTAGAGGATCAGCCCGGCGCTTTGGACGGTGAAGTGGTAGGCGCGGACCTGTCGATCCCTTGGCGGGGTCGCGCCCGGGCTGATGTCGCCGGTGACTTCGACCAGGGCGGCGAAGTCGCCATCGACGTCGGCCAGGGTCATGGGTGAGTTGTGCACGGGCTGGTTCTTGCGGACGACGATCTCGGGCGAGAGGGTGTGGAGCTTGCCGGGGACATCGATCCGGATCTTGAAGCGCGACTCATCCTTATCGAGCCGGCAGTCCTTGGCCGGGTCGATCAGCGGCCCGAGCAAGGCCAGGCTCTTGGGGCGTACTGCCTTGATCAATCGTTGCAGATCGCCGGGCGGCACGATCCGGCCGGGTTCCGCCGGAAGCAGGACCTCCTCGGGCTTGGAATAGACGAGCCGGCCGCGCAGGTCCCGATGGGCGGATTGGATCAGGATCTTCCGGGCGCTGGCCCCCTGGCCGCCGAGCGCGACCTGGACATGACCGGCGGCCACTTGCGCCCGGGGGTCGCGCTGGAGCTCGACCGGCCGGGTGTTGGGCAGCGGCGGCCAGACGCCTTCGCTGTTGGGGGTCAGCGCGCTGACGCTCGAGGCGGGCGCTGCGTGCACGACCACGCCGCCCACTTGCGACTTCGGGTCGACGAGCAGGGCCTTCACCAGCAGGTTGGCCGTCCCCTGGGGATTGACGCTTTCCAGGGTCAGGTCCAGGGAGCCAACCCGGCCGGCGAGTGCCCGGCGCACCTCATCGGCGGGCACCACGAACCCAATGGTGTCGACCGATCCGACCTTGGCCACGGCGACCCCGATCAGCTTGCCGGTCTTCTCATCGATGATCGGACCGCCGCTGTTGCCCGGCTGGAGCGAGCCATCGACCTGCAACACCGCGAGCTGCCCATAGGCGTTGCGGCGCAGCGCCGCGATCCGCCCGCCGGTGATGGTCACCGAGGGATTCCCCTGGCTCTCCGTGACCTTGCTGAGCAGGCCGCCCAGCGGGAATCCCGCCCCGATGTAGACCATCCCTTCGGCCGGCTGGATGCGGACCATCGGGTCGATCGGGGATGGGGGCCGGCTCACTCCCTTGACGATCAGGAACGCCAGGTCGACGTTCATCTCTTCCGAAAGATCGGCGGCGAGGATCTGGGCCGGCAGGGCCTGCTCGTCTTTTCCTTGCCCGCTCCGGAAGACGGCCTCGATCGTGGGCAGGGTCCCAGGAGACACCAGGCCCGGGGGCAGCTCGGAGAGATCGGCAACGGCGACATGGCGGTTGGTCGCCACCACCACGGTATCGCCGTTGACCTCGATCACAAATCCGCTGCCCGACGAGATCGTCCGCCCGCCAACCTTGTTCTTGATGTAGACCGCCGCATCCTTGACCCGCCGGATGATCTCCTGGGGATCGATCGCCGCGGGGGTCGCGGCGATCGGGGCGACCGGCGTGGCCAGGGACGGGGCCGGGGTCGCGGCGACCGAGGTCTCGCCGGAAACCGCGGTCAACGCCGTCCGGTTGATGGTGCTCGCCTGGGGCGCCGTCGCCTCGGACTCCGCGCCCTTGGCAGGGGCCGGCTCAGCGACCGCCACCGGTGCGGCGGCCTGCCCTCCTGCGCCACCTCCGCGCGACACCAGGAGCACCACGACAGCGCCCAGCAGGATCACCGCCAGCCCACTGACTGCCAGGGTGGTGTAGAGCAGGATCGGCCGGCCCGCTGGACCCGAGCCGCCCGCAGCCGATGACCGGCGCATGCCCGAGCCGGACACCGCCGCCTGGGCCGGTGCCGACGACGCGGCGGACGGCTGCCGCGATCCGGCCGCGAAGCCGAGCGGGAACACCGTCCCGCATCGGGGGCATCGGATCTTGTCAACCTGCGCCTGATCGGGGACCGACCCCTTGGACTGGCATGTTGGGCAGATCACAACCCTGGCCACGGCGCCCTCCTGTCGGGAATCCGCCGCGGGCGAGAGACCCGAACCGAACGAGCGGAACGATGCTGGGATCCGCGGGATCTGGTCGCGGCGCGGCGCGGCGCGGCCTGCGGAGTCCACCCACCCAGATCCTTCCTCAATCTCATTCGAACCGCTCCGGCAGCCGCTTGCAAGTGGGGATCGGCCGACGGAGCCGCCTCCTCCAGGAAGACGGCGGATTTCGACCCCTTGTGGGCGCCGGCTCAGTCCGGCGACTCGGCGATCGGCTCTATCCCCGGAACTTCGTCCTGGGCTGTGCCGCCATCAACTGGTGGACCGTGTGCATGATCGTGTAGGCCGAGAGCTCGCAGAGCAGTTGCGTCACCTCCTCGTGGAGCGCATCATCGAGCTTGGGCTCGACGGTCTTCAGGAGGGCGGCGACCCGGTCTTGTTGCGCCTTCAGCTCGGATTCGTCGATGCGGCCGTCGGCCATCGCCTCGAGGAACGAGCCCAGCCGCTCGGCGTATTGACCGATTAGGGGCGCGTCGGAGGCGGGATCCAGCCACTCGGTTCGACTGTTGCCCTTGGCGGCCTTTTTCTTTGCCATGGTTCGCAACCTCGTCGCAAGGGAAGTGGTTTTCGCGTGCTTACTTGCTCGCTCGCTCATTCCTCGATCAGTCGTCGGATCGCCGCCATCCGTTCCTGGAGCCTGGCCCGGCCGTCGGGCTCGGCGACGCGCGTCCGCCACTCCTGCGGCAGGAACGACATCGACGTACACTCGAGCACCGCCGCCAGCTCCTGCTTCTCTTTCTCCAGTCCCTGGGCCGAGGGGATGAAATCGTCGAGGGCTCGGGCGAGGTCGTCGCGGCTGAGCTGCTCGCGTCCCTGGGTCAGCGCCTGGCGCTTGGCGGCCAGCACGATGCTCTCGATGTCGGACCCGCTGAGTCCGCGGGCCGCCAGGCCCTCGGGCACGGCATCGCCGGCCAGGCTCGTCTTGTTCTTGCGGGCCATCGCCTGGATCATGAACCGGACCTCGTCCTGGCCGCGCGGGCTGAACAGCGGCAGGTGGACCTCGGCGCGCCCCTGGCGCTTCAGGTCGATCGGCAGCAGGTCGGGCCGGCTGGTCAGCAGCATCCAGATCAGCCGGCCCCGGTAGCGGGTATCGCCCATCTGGCTGGCGATCATCGAGAATACCCGGCTGGAGGTCCCGGAATCGCCGCCGGCCTCGCGGTTGCCCAGCGCGGCATCGGCCTCGTCGATGACGATGACGACCGGCCCCATCGCGCGCAAGACCTTGAGGATCTGCTCGAGGTTCCCCTCGGTCTCGCCCACGTATTTCGAGCGGAAGTTCCGCAGCTTGACGCAGGGGATGCCGACCGAGCCGGCGAAGCACTCGGCCAGGTAGGTCTTGCCCGTCCCGACGGGCCCGCAGATGAGGTATCCCATGGGGGCGGCGTCGAGCCGGCCCTGCGCGAGCAACGAGGCGTCCTCGGTCAGCCGGCGCTTGATCGCCTCGCTGCCGACGAAGTCGTTGAGCGTGTGCGGCGGCTCGACGAACTCGACCAGCCCGCGCGCCTGCCGCTCGATCAGTCCTTTTTTCAGCCGTTTGAGTCCCGCCGCGTCGAGCTTCCGTCCCGACTGGGCCGCGGCCGCCAGCAGCCGTTCGAGGTTGGTCAGGTTCAGTCCGCTGGTCAGCTCGGCCAGTTGCGCCGGGGTGAACTCGGCGAGGTTGCCGGTCGTCCCGTCCTGGGCGTCGTACCGCGCCACGAAGTGCTCGCGCGCCGGCGCGTCCGGCATCGGGACCTCCAGCGTGGCCACGTGCGCGCTACCGACGAGCCGTTCGTTGATCTCGGCCAGTTGGTCGCAGAGCAAGCCGAAGG
>JAJPJC010000160.1 GCA_021324445.1 Isosphaeraceae bacterium | reverse complement strand
GAGAAACTGGCCGTAGATTATGTTACTCTGTGGATGATCGCCACGATCGAAAAACTCCTGTAGCCTGCTTAAAGAAGCCGCCAAAGCGATTTTGCAAACAGTGCCTAAAGGCATGCCAACCTCGACCACTCTCGTGAAACAGGAGACGTCCTGCTTCAATGATAACAAGGTCGAGAGACACCTGGCTATCCTCACTCCGGCTCACCGAGCGTGGGCATGGCGAAGTCGGAGGCAAACACGAGGGTGGTCCGTCCGCCCTTGGCCGGCTTGATGGTGCCGGATAGGAGCCGCATGGCCAGGGGGTCGCCCTGCGGGCTATGAAGCGTGTAGACATCGGACGCCGACCAGTCGTAGTCGATCAGCCGGACGGTGATCGGATCACCGAGCTTCCAGATGATCGGCTGGGGGAAGGTGTAGTCCCAGATCGGCCGGTAGGAATCGCGGATCACCGACGAGGGTCCGTACACCGTGCCGGCCACCTCGATGACGACACCCAGGTCGGGGCCAGAGCCCGCCAGGTACTTGCCGACGGTCCGCTCGACCTCGCCGCGGCGGAGGGTCACGCGGTAAGGGCTGGGCACACTGACCTTGTCCCACCATTCGAGATAACGCCGGGCATCGGCGGCATGCCGGCCCTCCGGCTGTTCGCGGAGATACTCGCGGAGCCGCCGGGCGACCTCGGCCACGTCGTCCGGGTGCGCGACCAGGTGGTCGTAAGCCTGGCGGTAGGCGTAGGTGTCCCACTCGCGGAGGATCCGGTCCTTGGCCTCGATCGCCTCGCTGAGATAACGCCCACCGGCCTGGTGCCCCTTGAGGTAGTCCTGGTACCGCTCGATCCGGGTCGCGAACTGGGCAGGGAAGCGGCGGGAATAGTCGCGGGCCTTCTCGATGTCGTTCTCGTCCAGCCGCTGGAGATAGGCGTCCAGCCGGTGCTGGACCTCCAGCCGCGACGGGCTGTCGGGGTGCTCCGCGAGGAACTGGCGGGCGCGCTCGATCTGGTCGGCCAGCGCGACATTCGGCAACGACTCGGAGCGGACCAGGTCCTCGACGAACTGGCGATCCTGCGCAAACCGCCGCGCGTTCAGCTCGTCCTTGAGCGTCTGGGCCAGCTTGAGCACCGCGCCGCGGTGCGGGGTCTCGGGGAACTCGCGGAGGAAGCCGTCGAGACTGGCCAGGGCGGAGGCCGGGTCGTCGAGGGCGGCCAGCGAGCGCGCCTCACCCTGCACGGCCTTCCAGCGCTGGTCGTGGCGGGCCTGCTCCCTTGCCTCCTCGACTTTCTTGATCGCGGGGGCCAGTTGCGGGGCCTGGTCCTTCAACCCGCCCAGCCGGACCGGCAGATCGGCCGCCGCCGTGCCGTTGGCGACCTGGACGTCGGCGGCCTTGACCTGCCATTCAGCCTTCTTCAGCCGCGCCTGGCGCGCCAGTGCCGGCCAGAAGATCCCCAGAGAGGGGTGCCATTCCAGGAGGTCCGACCACCGCCGCGCAATCGCAGGCGCAGCGCGGTCGCCTTCGCGCTCGAACGCCGAGGCACGCTGGAAGCCCAGCGCGTCGTACCCCGCGAGGGCGCCGAGAGCGAGCAGGCCGCAGGCGGCCAGGCGGACCACCCGCCCGCGCCGTTGCGCGCGCTGGAGCGCCTTGAGCTGCGCGCGGAACTCGTACGAGCGGTTCGAGCGCGGGTACCGCCGCTCGTAGGCCGCGACCGAGCGCCGCAGCCGGGGCAGGTCGCGGCGCGCACGCTCCCACAGCTCGGTCATCACAGCGCGGTCGCGGGCCTCGAGCTGGTCGGCCAGCCAGGAGAGCGGACCCTCCAGGCCCATCGGGTGCAGCTCGGCCGGCGGCCGGTTGCCGATCGCTCCCGGACCGAACGCACTCACCGCGAAGATCGCCCCGTCCGGCGCATGCGCCGCCAGGGCATGACGCGTCATCCCGTAGCGGTCATCCACCAGGCGCTCGACAAAGGAGCTGGATATCCCGGCTTCACCCTCGGCGGACTCATCCCGGCCCGCCCCAGCAGTGCCGGCCAGCACGCGGTCGAACTTGGTCAACAGCAGTGCGACCGGGCGGTCGGTGCGGGCGTCCTCGGAGCGCTCGATGTAACGTTCCAGCAGGTTCTCGACCTCCTGCTGCCGCCGCCGGCGCTCGGCCGGATCGGTCGAGCCTTCGGGGTCGAGGCAGAGGAACACCGCGTCGCAGCCGGCGAAGAATTCCTGGATCGGCTCCTCCGCGCCGAGCGTCACGTGCTCGCCCTGATAATCCTTGACGATCAGGTCGAACCGCGCGGGCCCATGGTAGAGCCGCAGGTGCAATTCGGTCTCGGCCAGCGAGCCGGCCATCGGCTGCCCCGACTCGATCTGCGCGATCTTCTCCGCCAGGTACTCGGCGGTCCGCGCGTCGGCCGCCGCCAGCCGCAGGCCCGGCACCTGGCCGCTCGACGCCTGGCGATAGAAGATTGCCAGCAGCGTCGTCTTGCCCACGTTGCGATGGCCGAACAGCGCGACCCGCTTCGGCCCCGTCAGCAGAGCCTCCAGCTCGTCCAGTCGATTCGTCCGGCGGTTCGACATCCTGGCGCCTCGGTCCTGAGCTGTCCGTGTCCAGCGCCGCAACCGATGCCATCGTAGGCACCCGGCATGCTGAGCTGTGCCATCACCAAGATAATGGGAAGATCGTCAAGAAGCGGATCGGGCTGGATACCAGCCCAAGGCATTTTTCGCCTCGGTGAACGACTTGTCGATACCGGCCGATGGGAGAGCCGCGGGAACCACTGTCCTGCTGAGTTCCGCGCAATTCCCGGCGACTCTGAGCCTGGTCCAGGATGCAGGGGATGATCAGGTTGTCCGGGAGGATGAGAGGCTCGGGCTGGGCCTCGATGTTGGTCCTGGCGCATCCACCCGGCGGGTTTGCCGGAACCCCGTGATCAGCCTGACCGGCCACAGGAACGGCCGGAGCATCCACCGGATCGGCAGTCCGATGATAACCATCAGCGACAGGACGACCCCGAATCCCGCCAGTCCCATGCCGAGGTATCGGAGCACGGGCAGGTCGAGTCCATAGGCAGCGAGGGCCATGCCGAGGGAGTTCTCCAGGCCGCGGACCGCGCCGCCGCCGACGGCCGAGGCGAGCTGGATGCCGGCCTTGGCGAACTCGCGGACGGCGAACTCGGTCGCCTGGCCGGCATAGTCGACGAACTTCTCCGGGTTGGCGAGGAACGCGGCCAGTACGCCCGCGGCGGCCAGCTTCTTCTTGTGCGGCAGGACCTCCCGGGTGAAGAACGCCCACCCGCCGCGACCGGCTTTGCGCAAGACGCCGAGGCTCTCCGGCCCCTCCTTGGCGAGGACTTCGGCCACGTCGTCGCCGAAGACGCGGACGGCGGTCAACCCCTCGGGGCCAAGCCGGCGCACCAGGGTTTCGGCCTCGGCCGGATACCGCCGCGCCAGCCGCTGCGCGGTCTCGCCCAGCTCGACCACCAGCCGCTTCTCGGCCGGCTCCAGCGCCGCGAAGGTGCGGAGCGTCTGGGGATCCTTCTTGAGCAATCGGGAGAACCGGGTCTGGAGCAGCGCGTCCGCCGGCCGCTCGGCCCGCCGGCCCGCTCGGGCCAGCTCCTGGGACTGGCGGACCAGGTGCTCCAGGCCCTCGTCGGCGTCGTGAGTCAGGAACAACCGGCCGGCGCGCCGGACCTCCCCCCGCGCGCCGTCACCACCGGCCCCGCGGACCAGCCCCTTGCTGCCGGCCTTGGCCTCGGCGATCACCTCCTGCACCAGGTCGTCCAGCCATGACAGCTTGCTCGCCCGGGCAACGGCCGGCTGTCCCAGCAGCATCAGCAAGACCAGCACAATCGTCCCGGCGGGAAGTGCCGCGCGAGCCATCGTGGCCGACCTGCCCTCGCTTCCCTGGAGATCTCCGCTCATGAGTCATGCCCTTGAGTTCGCGTGAATGGCGTCTGATGAGATTCGACGACCGACTGGCAACCCACTCACCGCACCGTCTGATGGCTCCAGGCTATTCGGTGAGCGAGGATGATTGTTGCTCTCCCGCTGGGGATTCGGGATCCAAGGCCGACCACTTGGGACTTGCAACTTGCATCCATGCAGGATACGGACTTCTTGCCGAGAGAAGAGGGGATCTGTGATCGTCCCGAAGAACGCGTGGAGCGCTCAGCCACGAGGGTATTATGAACGATAGATCCATCGGTCGAGCGGACAAGATGACTCCATAACCGAACCTGGGCCAAGAGCCTGTCGCTCGATTCTCTCCTTTCCGATCCACGACTCATTCGGGTGCTTGACGCCCACGGCCGCTTCGGTGACCCGAGGCTCTGGGTGCTCTTCGACTGCGTAGAACACGCGAAGAGCGCCCAATCGCAAGTCCCACAGCGCTATCGGATTGGGGCGCAACACTTTCCGTTTCCGCGTCGGCAGCGCCGGTTCATGTGCGATCCCACCGGCACGAGGTTGACGATCGACCGCGGCCGGGGCTAGATTAGTCGTAGTCCCGGAGTTGCCCGTTGTCCGTTGAGGACCGGTCGTGCGCCATGAAACGCATCTGGCGGAAGAGCTTGCTGAGTCTGGCGGTTCTGGCCTTGCTCGTGCTCGCGGGAGGGAATCCGGCGCGGGCCTGTCCGAATTGCAAGGAAGCGGTGTCCTTGGGGTCGGGCGAGGTCGCCTCGCTGTCCAACGGTTATAACTGGAGTGTTCTCTTCATGCTGGCGGTCCCCTTCTCCATGATGGGGATGGGAGCCTTCTTCGTCCACCGAGCCGTGAAGCGCGGCAGCCTGCCCGAATTTTAAGAACCGAGGCGGAGCCGGCCGGCGTTGGTGTTGGCGGCCAGGTCCTCGATCATGTCGCGCACGGCTTGGTCGATGGCCGATTGCCAGCGGTCTGCGAAGCGGGCGCGGAAGGCCGGGCGTTCGTAGGCGAAGGTCAGCCCCCGGGAGCTATTGATCAGCGCGCCGTGGCCGTGGGCATCGAACGCCGCGGCGACGTCGCGGGCCGAGGCCCCTTGCGTGCCATAACCGGGGACCAGGAAGAGGATGCCGGGGAGGGCCTGCCGCAACTCGGCCAGTTGACCGGGATAGGTCGCGCCGACGACCGCACCGACGAGACTGTATCCGGCTGCGTTGGCGTGGGGAGCCGCCCATTGGCGGAGGCGGTCGGCCACGTGGCGGTAGAGGGGTTGGCCCTGAGCCATCAGGTCCTGGAACTCACCGGCGGAGGCGTTGCTGGTCCGGACCAGCACGAAGACCCCTTTCTCCTCCCGGGCGGCGACCTTGACGAACGGCAAGACCCCATCGGAGCCGAGATAGGGATTGACCGTCAGGGCATCGGCATGCCACGAGGGCGCGTACGCCGGTCCGATCGGGACCTTACCCAGATAGCCGCGCGCATAGGCCTCGGCCGTCGAGCCGATATCGTTCCGCTTGCCGTCGAGGATCACGATCAGTCCCTTCTGGCGCGCCGCTGCGGCGGTGGCGTGCATGGCCGCGACCCCGGGTGGGCCGTATGCCTCGTAGAAGGCGCACTGGAACTTCACCGCGGGGACCAGGCCGGCCACCACGTCGAGGACCTCACAGCCGAAGCGGCGGAGCGCTTCGGCGACACCTGGGGGATCCCCGGGGAACTGATCCAGGAAGCCCGCCGGTAATTCCTCGGGCCTGGGATCGATCCCCACCACGACCGGATTGCCGGCTTGACGGACCACTGCGAAGAGCCGTTCGACAAAAGGCACGGGTCTGTACCCCCAGGGCGTTGGATTGACAGACGGCGGGCGAATTCTACAATCAATCGACCAGCCAGGGATAGACGGCTCCGCCGGGTCCGGGTTATCCTGGCAACAGATCGGGGCGTAGCGCAGTTTGGATTAGCGCGCTAGCTTGGGGTGCTAGAGGTCACCGGTTCAAATCCGGTCGCCCCGACTGACCTAAGTCCCGCCGAAGGCTTGACTTAGGCTTACCCGCCGGAAGGCGGCGCGGCGCATGGGCTCGTAGGATCGGCAGTAGTACCACAGTAGTACCGTGGATGCTACTGCATCAGGAGCCTCACCATGCCGCGCAAGAGCCGGATCCCGTCTTACTGCCACCATCGCGCCAGCAACCAAGCTTACGTGCACATCGACGGTAAGGACGTCTATCTCGGCCGGTACGGCTCGGACGAGTCGAAGGTCGAGTACGAGCGACTGGTCCGCAAGCACCTGGCCGACCGCACCAAGGCCGAGCTCGAGCGGAACGTCCAGTTCGCCACCGACATCACCGTCTCTGAGATCTTAGTGCGCTACCTCCCGCACGTCGAATCGTACTACCGGAAGCGTGGGCGGTCGACCAACCAGGTCACCATCATCAAGCTGGCCCTGCGCGTCCTGCGCGAGAAGTTCGGCCACCTGGAGGCGCGGGAGTTCGGCCCGAAGGCCCTCAAGGCGTGCCGCGCCGAGTTCGTCCAGCAAGGGCTTTGTCGCAACGAGGTCAACCGCCGCACGGGCTGGATCCGCCAGTTCTTCAAGTGGGCCGTCTCCGAGGAGCTGGTCCCCGCGTCGGTCTGGCACGGGCTGCAAGCCGTCTCGGGGCTGCGGAAGCATCGCAGCGAGGCACCGGACCGCGAGCCCGTCGGGCCGGTCCCCGATGCCCACGTCGAGGCGATCCTCCCGCATCTCTCCCCGGCCGTGGCCGCGATGGTGCGGATCCAGTCGCTGGCGGGGATGCGACCCGACGAAGTCGTCGCCATGCGGGGATGCGACCTGGTCACCACGGGATCGGTCTGGGAATACCGGCCCGGCTCCTGGAAGACGGAGCACCACGAGGGGAGGGCCCCCCGGGTCATCATGCTCGGTCCCCGCGCCCAGGCGATCGTCAAGGAGTGGCTCAAGACCGACCTGGAGGCGTTCCTGTTCTCCCCGCGGGAATCCCTGGCGGGTCACCACACCGAGCGGCGGAAGGCCCGCCAGACGCCCCTGTGGGCGTCCCACAAGGCCGCGCAAGAGCGGAAGCGGACGGCCGAACCCAAGCGCAAGCCGCGCGATCGGTACGACGTAACCAGTTATCGCCGGGCGATCCATCGGGCCTGTGATCGGGCGTTCCCGCACCCGACGCTCTCGCGGATTGCCGAGGAGGCCCTGACCGACGAGCAACGCGACGAGCTGGAACGCTGGCGCAAGGACCATCGGTTCTCCCCGAATCGCTTGAGACATTCGGCAGCAACCCGCCTGCGGCGGGAGATCGGGATCGACGCGGCCCGGACGGTCCTCGGCCATTCCGACGTCGAAACCACGGTCATCTACGCCGAGCGCGACCTGGAGACGGCGCGAACGGCGATGGAGCGGTTCGGGTGAGGTCACCGCGTGGACTCGCCAAGGCAGGCGATGCCGCCGACCTCGGCCTCGGCGACTCCAAGGGCTCGTGAGCAGCATCGCTTCAGGCGGCTCCCCTCAAGGTTCAATCCACGCTGGCGACGCCCTGCTAACACGGGATACAATCCCCCAACTCCGGTCTGCAAGAGCGCCTTGGCGTTCGATGGTACGCGGCGACCGGTTTCGTCCAACGGCCCACCGTTCCGCCGCGATGACGGCCTTGGGGTGTCCCGCAGACTCCCCGAAATCGCGGCGGAAGACCGGGCTCTCATTCGGCGAAGGAGGGCGCACCGATGAAGAAGGCGTTCTCGGAACACTGCATCTACACCATCGTTCACACGGACCTCTTGGCCGAGGCAGCTCGCAAGGCCGAGCCGACCCGCTTCCGCGAGTCGAAGGCGTGGGTTACTGGGCGGCAGCTCTGGCAGCAGGCCCAAGCGGCGGGTGTCGGCTTCCCAGTCCTGTTTGGGGACGCAACGGATTGCAGTCGGCTGGAGTATTGGGGGCCGCTCACCGGGGTCGAGATCGAGGGCGAGGCGACCCGCTTCACCGTCGATCGCGTGCGGCCGCTCCAGGGGGCGCATAACCCGCAGGAGCTGGTGCTGCGGAGCACGGGCGAGCCGATCGCCCCCAGGTTCATCCGGCCGTATGCAATCTGTCGCACGCCCGCGTTTCTCAGCGAGCCCGACGCCGAATCAGGCGCTGCACCGGACCGGGGCGGCATGAAGGCTTCCCGTGACACATAGTTCTGCAAACGACCCGGCAGGTGACCTCGGCCCCGGGCGCGTGAAGAGAAGTTGCCGGTCCACCTGTTCACCCTCACATCCGCCCCGAAGTTCGCGGAGGCGGGGCCGAGAGGGGCGGGGGGAGCGGCTCGGCTCGGTTCACGGCCTTCTCGAGTAACACGCGGATCCGGACCAGCTCACCGATGCACGCCGCCAGCTCCGAGGGCGACTCGGATCGGCCCGAGGCACTCCGTGAGCGGACCGGGCCCGACGCCGCCGGGGACCCGGAGCTGGACCACGAAGGCGGTGTGGGCGAGGGTGATGGTGGCGCGGGTGGCACCGACGACAGCGGCGCACGGATCGCGGCATCACCCCGGGGAAGCTCCTGCATCAGCCGATGATGCAACTCGTCGAGCCCCTCGGCCGGCCGGCTCGGCTCGGGGGAGAGCAACCGCGGCCGACGCGATGACGACGGCTCAGGTACCGGCTGCGGGGCCAAGGGCCGGGTCGCCGGTCGGGCCAACGGCGGGGGGAGCTTCCCGGCGTGCAGGCTGGAGTCCGCGCGGCGGTCCCGCGCCATCTGTTCAGCCTGGTTGACCAAGGCGGCCATGTCTCGGCGCGCCTTTTCGTAGCTCGACGGGTCCAAGGGCTGAGGGAACGTCTGAGGATCCCTCAGACCATCGCCGAGCCACTCCCACCACGTCGGGCCGCCGCGGGACTCACGACGCTCCCGCTCCGCCCGGCGGGCCTGCGCCTGCTCCAGGGCCTTCCCCAACTCCAGCCAGGAGGTGCGGAGCTCGCCTCGGAGGATCGCCGCCGCCTCGGGGGACGGACTCGGCAGGTCGCGGTACGGGCCGACCCCCTCGCCCTCGCGCGGTGCCGACGACGGCCGCCCGGAGGGCCGACCCGGCGGTGGCATCGCCGACGACGCGGTCCGGGCCTTCGGCACCGAGGGGACCGGCAGGGGTGCAGTCCGGACTTTCGGGACCGAGGGAGCCGGCACCGCCGGGGAGGTCTCGGTCCGGACCGTTCGGGCCGCCGACCCGCGCGGAACGGCCTCCAGGACCTCGGCGCGCGACCGGGTCGGACGCCCGGGTTGCGGCCGGCTCGATGCCTGCGCGTGGGCTGGTCCCGACAGGGACAGCCACTCGGGGCCATGACCCTCGGCCAGCAGCCGGGCCATCCCGAAGACGCGCCGCCGGTCCTCGTCCGTCAGCGACGACAGCCAGCCCGAGCCCGACGACACCCGAGGGGCCCCCCGCGGCCTCGACTTCCCCACTGCCATCAGAAGAGCGCCTCCAGTTGCGAACGGTCGGCCGCCGCCCTGGCCGAGGGGAGCCAATCTGCCTCGGCGGGCAGACGCCCGGACCAGGCCAGGACCCGGGCCAGCTCGCGCGCCTCGCCCAGGTCGATCTCATCGCAGGACACACCGGCCACCCGGCAGGCGAGGCTCAGGTAGCCGGCCCGGGTTTTGGGACGACGCCCAGGATCGCCGCGTCGATCCGGTCCCAGCGCTCGTCGGAAGCCGGCTCGCCGGCCTCCCAGACCAGCAGGGAGCCGAGCTCCTCGTCGGTCAGCTCGTAATTGGCCAGGAGCAGGGTCGCCGCCGCGGTCATGCGGACCGACCAGTATTCCTCGGGGGGAGCCGGGGCCTCGCTGCACAGGACGGCCTCCCAGCGCGCGTAATCGGGCAGGCCCACGCGGTTGACCGCCACGGCGAACCCGCCGCCCGAGCGGACCGGGCTCAGCCGGAGCCGGGGCGGGGGGAACGTCCATTCCTGGCCATCGGCCAGGACGACCGCGACGCCCGCAGTGAACCCGGGCTTGCGGCGCGATGCCTCATCAACTCGACTCATGACGCGTGACTCCCATCCCAGAGTGATCCTCGTTGCGATTCGATTCATCCCAGGCCGCCCGAATCCTCATCCCAGGATCCTCCTGGCGTGGATGGTCCGGAGCTGAGGCGACGGCGCCCGCCCCTCGGGAAACGCGTCGCGGACACCGCCTCGCAGGGCGTCCATGTAATCCTCCTCGGGATGACCATCCTCGGGGAAATCGATCCACTCGCCGCGGCGCTGGATCTTGCAGTACGTCCGGAACGCATCGATCAACCCCGTGCAACGCGGATGGATCAACAGACTCTTGGTATCGAGCAAGACCCCGATCTGATCCAGTCCGTCAAGGACTCGGTGCTGCGGCCAGCGCTCCAGAGTGCGCCCGAACACGCGCTCGTATTCTCCATACGCCGTGGGCCCGAGCGAGCTCCTGGCAGTCGCGGCCGGGTCGATCCGGACGAGATCGGGCGGGCCGTGACACAGCGCGACGCATTTGGCCCGGATGGCCTCGGCGTTCTTCCCGCTCATCAGGTCGACTGCGTGGTACTCACCGAAGACCACGACCTGCGACCAGCCGCGGGGCGTCGGGCGAAGCTGGAAGAAGACGGCCGCGGTGTGGCGGGAGGTCCCCGCGTCGATCGCGCAGCGGACCGGCAAGCCCGGGCGGTACTCGGCCTCCGTGCTGATGGACTCGTCGCCGAAATCGGGGAACCAGGCTCCCTCCGAGACCTCCACCAGCTCGGCGTGGATCTCCTGGCGCCCCAGCCGCGTGTTCTCGTACAGCGCCACGATCTGCTCGACGAACTCGGGGGGGAGATGCACGCGATTGGCGTAAGTGGACTCCCTGGTCGTGACGGTGGTCGGCTCGCCGAGGATGCGCTTGAGGATCTCGACGCGGCGCGGGGTGGTGGTGATCATCGCCCGGGGGTCACCCCCGGCCCGCAGCGCCAGCATCGCCAGGTCCCAGGTCTGCGGGGCACGCTGCCAGCAGGCCAGCTCGTCGGCCCAGAGGGTGTCGATGTTCAACCCGCGGCAGCGCTCCGGTTCCTCACCGCTGAGGCACACAGCGCGGGCACCGTTGGGCCAGGCGACGCGCCGCTTGGACGGCTCGAACACCGGCCGGCACCACGGCGGCGCGACCGAGAGCAGTCCGCTGGGTCCCTCGACCATCACGTCCCGGATGTCGGCGGCCGTCGGTGCGATCAGGCCGCCGAGTCGCATCACGCCGGCCTCGACCCGGTGCTGAACCCAGCAGGAGCCGGCCTTGGTCTTGCCGGCGCCGCGACCGGCGATGTAGGCCCATTTCCGCCAGTTCCCCTGGGGCGGCCGCTGGGCCGGTCTCGCCCGCGGATGGAGGGTGCAATCCCCGGGCTCCAGCCCGCACGAGCAGCGCGCGCTCCCATACCAATCCCATTGAGACGGATCGACCGCCTCTTCGTCCTCGGTCTGGCTCAGCATCGCCTCAACTCGAGCGAGCCGGCTCTCCAGGCTTGCGTGCACGGACTTGCTCCTCGACCTGGGCCATGCGCCTCTCCAGCTCGGCGTGTCCCTGGACCGCCAGCAGCTCCGCCAGGACGGCCCGCGCCGCGTTGAGCCGGACGGCCTCGCTCTCGGCCGTCTGAGCCAGCGCGACGATCTGGTCGACCGCCCTGGCGGCATGCCGGGCCAGCCGGCCGACGGCGCGGTCGGTCGCCCGGCGCCGGCAGTCGGCGACCATCGCCCGGAACTCCGTCGTCCTGGCCCATCGGTAGGCCGACCGCCGTGAGACGCCGGTCTTCTTGCACCACGCGGCAATGCTCGATCCCCCGGCGACCGCCACCGCCAGGGCCGTCATGCTGTTCTTGGGCATGGTCAAATGCTGCCAGAAGCTGCCAATTCGTCCCGTCCCGTCCTGTCCCGCGGTCAATCCGGCATGACCACCGGAGAGCCGGCCTCGCGGAGCCCCGAGAGACCACGGGCGATCTCGCCGGCGACGTCCCGCCGCTGGTCGTCATACCTCAGGACCATCTCCAGCGAGCGATGCCGGGTGAACCGGCGCACCTCGCGCACGTCGCGGCCGGCGTCGAGTGCCGCCGTCGCGGCCGAGTGCCTCAGCCCGTGGGGACGCAAGGGCCTCGACAGCCCCGCGGCCCGCCCCAGCCGGCGGATGATCCGCCGGACCGACTCCCCCGAGAGCCGCGTGGCCGGGTCGGGCTCGACCCCATCAAGCCGATGGACCAGCGGACCAGGTCGATCCCCCCGGATGGCGATCCAGGCGGCCAGCGCCGCGGCCGTCGCCTCGGGGAGCGTGATCCGCTCCTGCTCACTCCGCCCCTTGCCGCGGACCCACACGGCGACGGGTCCGGCCGGGCCGACCTCAACGTCGGCCAGGTCGAGGGTGCACAGCTCGCCGCGCCGCAGGCCCAGGTCGAACAGCAGGGCTAGCACGCAGCGGTCCCTCCGCCCGCGGGGTCCCTCACCCGCGGCGGCTGCCGCCCGCCAGACCAGCCGGACGTCGACCACGTCAGGCCCGCGCATGTCGCGCCGGGGCTCGACCCGGGGGCCCTCGGCGTCGAGGGACCAGTTGACCCGGCCGATCAGCCGGGCGACCTTGCACATCGACCGCAGCGCGGCCAGCCGCCGGGCGATCGTCGCCGACGCCAGGCCCCGCTCGGCCATGCTGACGCGGAACGCCAGGGCGATCCGGTTGGCGCCGGCCTGACCGGACGCCAGGAACCTCTCGACCGCGGCCTCGGCCGAGGGAGCTCCCAGCCACGCGCGGAACTGCTCGAGGTCGCGCCGGTACGCCGCCAGGGTATTCGGGTTGCGGCTCGCCAGCCAGCTCGACAGGACGTCGGTGCTCCGGGCCGCCGGCAGGTGCGGACCGGCCGGGCCGTGCGGAAGGTGGACGAGGTCGGGCATCATCGTGTCTCGGGGAGCCGCGTCGCTCCCGGCATCGGGAAGGGTGCGTGTGCGGAAAGGCCAATTATCGCGCCCGACCCACGTCGTCGAGTCGGACACTGAGCAGGGCCGGTAGGTCGGCCTCGTGGACGACCAGCAGCCGCCCCCGCCAGTCGTCGCCGGTCACCGCGACGACCGGCAGCCGATCCCGCTCCCGCGCCTCGGCGCGCGCCCGGTCCCAGAGCGCATAGACCGGGTGGGGCTGGTGCCGCTCCTCGAGGATATGGAAGAGATTGCTCATGTCAGTTCATCCGGAGCCACTCGCGATAGTCTCTGCGGAAGGCCGCGTGCCAGATCGACAGCACCCGCCAGTCGGCCGCGGTCATCCAGTCGCACGAGCGGAGCTCCTGCCAGTCGAGCCGGTCGTGGTGGTTGACCTCGGCGAAGAGCCAGCGCGTGTAACGGTTCCTGGGCGTCGCCAGCACGCTGGGGACCGTCCCGGCGACCATGCCCCGTAGCACCTCCAGGACGAGGAAGGTCAGGGGCGTGATGCCCCGATTCCTCGCCTGGCCGACGACTTCCTTCGCCCGCCGCTCCTCCAGGCCGAACGCCTCGCCCAGGACCTCGGCCGGCAGGCTCGCGAACCGGACCGCCATCACCTCGCGGAGATACCGCACGACCAGCCGCCTGAGCGCGAAGAGCTGGAGGGACGTCGCGGGGGTGGTCGGGAAGGCGAACTCCATCGCCTCGGCGTTCTCGGTGGGCACGGTCTCGGGAGGCCGGCCCATCGGCCTCAGGCATCCGGCGGTCCGGCGGCGGCGTCGCCCGCCTCGCAGGCCCGAGAGGGCCCGTGTCTGGGTGGGATAGGATGCCAACTCGCGGAGTCCTCTACATCGACCCGGGATAGGCCAGAACGCGGGCAGTCCGCTACGGCCCGAATGGGCCAAGGGTCGGCGGCCGAAGGGGTTGCGCCGGTGCGGCGGGGTGCAATGCCGGTCTCAACGCCCCGATCGTGGCCGCCGGGCCCCGGTTCCCCCCTCGAGGCATCGCCTCGGAGCCTCACCAGGGTTTAAGACAGTTTACCGGCCAAGACAACCAGTCCGGCCTGGGCACCCCGGCCCAACGGGAGAGCGGATCGGCGAGACCCGGCCTCGCGATGAGTCGTATTCCGAACCCCCCCGGCCGACCGGCTGGGGCATCCTCTTTCCCCAGGGCGAGTGATCCGGCCGCATCATCGACCAGATCTGCGGATGGGCATCACCTCGGTTGCGGCAAGATTTTGCCGACTATAGCGACAAAGCAGTGGACATTACTGCACTAATCGGCAAAAGAAGTGAGGAGGTGATCTTGCTCCTCTGCACGGATAATGTACCCTTGTAGCGTTGTACGTGTGCTATTGAGGCGGCCGGAAGCCCCTGACAGAGTGTCCGGCCGCCTCGGACCTCCCAAGCCGTGATGACCCGAGAGGAACCTCACATCTATGGCCAGCCGCCAAAAACGTCAAGCCGGATCCTCCGCGCCGCGCGTGGAGTCCACCATGCCATCATCGCCGGTAGACCCCGAGGCCAGCGTGTCCCGCCTGCTGAGCGAGGACCTCATGACCTCCTCGGAGGTGGGCCAGCTCCTCGGGGTCGATGCCTCCAGCGTGACACGCTGGATGTTCCGTGGCGTGGTCGCGGATCGCCGTCCCGGCATCCCGCGCCGCCGCCACTATCTCGAGCACATCCGCGCCGGTGGACGACTGCTGACCAGCCGTCAGGCCGTCGAGCGCTTCATCGCCGCTCAATCGGGGCCGCCCGGCCATGTCGTCCCTGACTCTGCGCTAAGATCCGCCGGCGAGCGTCGCCGGGCCGCCGAGAGGGCCGCGGATCAATGCGCCCGCATGGGCTGCTGAGAGTCGCCACCAGCGCGCGGGCCGGCAGGAGGACCGGCCCGAAATGAGAGAGGCCCCGGGGGGCAGAAGGTGAATCCCCCGGGGCTTCCCGTGAGTCGTAAACCCAATGAAATCCTATCCTAAGATCCCACGCGCCGCAACTGCGCCCCGATCCACATCCACACCGCCTTTCTTGGCGTGCGCCGCTCCCGATACGGCCATCGTCCGCGACCGCACGAGCTGCGACCGCTTGGCCTGGGGCTCCGAGCCGACGGACCGTCGCGACGATGCATCCCGGCGAGGCAAGATCGTCGGCCAGCGCTCGGGTGCCCGGGAGGGGGCACCTCAACCCCGGCCGGGCCGGGGGAGGCGGCCATGAAGAACGACCGGACTCCCCTCGAAACCGCGCTCGCCCTGCTGGCCGGTGGCCTGTGGCCCGTGCCCATCAAGCCCGGATCCAAGGCTCCGATCGGCGAGAACTGGGGTGCGGAGCGCCCCACCATGGCGTCGCTCCGCGCCACGTATGACACCCACCCCGGCGCCGGAGTGGGGATCCGCCTGGGGCCCGAGGCCGGTGTGATCGACATCGAGGTCGACGGCCCACAGGGCGAGGCGTCGCTGCGCAAGATCCTCTGCGGCGACCCGTCGACCCTCGGTTGGCTGTCGCGTCGTGGTCCGCACCACCTCTTTCGCTACGACCCCCGGCTGGCCAGGTACGGCAAGAGCGTCATCAAGGCGCCCGAGCTGCCGGGGTTGGAGCTCAGGATCGGCGGGGACGGGAAGCAGATGCAATCGAACTGTCCCCCCACCGTCGGCGACGACGGCAACTCTCGCGAGTGGAACGACTGCGACGTCATCTCCGAGCTGCCGGAATCGGTGTTCGTCCACCTGGATGAATACCTGAACCGGCCCAGGGAACCTGCCGCGGCTCCCCAGGGCTCGTTCACCACGACGGCCGGCAGCGGCGACGCACTCGGCGCCTACGCCGCCGCCGCGGTGGAGCGGGAATGCCAGGCCGTCGCGACGGCGACGGAGGGGGAGCGCAACACCACGCTCAACGACGCGGCATTCCGCCTCGGCACGCTCGTCGGCGCCGGCGCGTTGGATGAGCAGACGGCCGTGCCGAACCTGAAAGCCGCCGCGCGGCAGTGCGGGTTGCCGGAACGGGAAGCCCACAACACGATCTGGTCCGGCATCAAGGCCGGCAAGGGCCAGCCCCGAGACGTCAGCGGCGTGGGAGCGCGGAGCAGGTCGAGCGGCTCCGCCCCCTCGAGGGATGGGCAGGCTGCCTCTGGGCCGGCGCCATGGCCACCCCTGCGATTCCAGGAGCCGCCGCCTCTGCTCCCGTTCCCCGTCGAGGTCTTCCCGCCGCGCCTCCAACGCTTCTGCTGGGAGGTCGCTCAGGCCAAGCTCGCTCCGCTCGACTTCGTCGGCGCGTCCATGCTGGCCGTCGCCGGCGCGGCGATCGGCCAGTCGTTCAACATCCGGATCAAGCGCGACTGGACCGAGGCCCCCCTCTTGTTTGTGGTCCTAGTCGCGCTGCCGGGCAAGACCAAGAGCCCCGTCGTCCGCGCGGTGGTCAAGCCCCTGACCGAGATCGACCGCCGCTTGCGCGAGGAATCGGCCAAGGCGCGGGAGGCATGGACCGAACGCAAGAGAGCCCACGACAAGGACGACACCGCCCCGCCGCCCGGTCCGGAGCCTCCCCAGCGGCGCGCGATCGTCAAGGACATCACGCGGGAGTCCCTGGTCATCATCCTGAAGGATAACCCCCGCGGCGTGCTCTGCGACCCCGACGAGGCGTCCGGCTGGGTTGCCTCCTTCAACGAGTACAAGGGCAAAGGGGGCTCCGACCGCCAGTTCTGGCTGTCGATCCACGGGAGCGCCCCCATCTCGGTCGATCGCAAGGGCGGGCGCGCACCCCTGTACGTCCCGTTCCCGTTCGCCAGCGTGCTGGGCGGCTGCCCTCCGGATGTGGTCGCAATGCTGAAGGACGAGCGCGGGCGGAATGACGGCTTCCTCGATCGCATCCTGTTCGCGCGCCCCGAGGAGTTTCCCCGCCAGCACTGGACCGAGGCCGAGCTGTCGGAGGAAGCCGAACGCGATTGGGCCCAGGCGATCGGCAAGCTGTTCGATGTCGCGATGCAGGTCCAGGACGACGTCGAGCACCCCCACCTGGCCGGGTTCACGCCCGCGGCGAAACGCCGCTGGGTGGAGTGGTTCAACGCCCACGCGGACGAGATGGAAGCCCCCGATTTCTCCGACGGCCAGGCCGGCGCCTGGTCCAAGATGCGGGCGCACGCCGCGCGGTTCGCCTTGATCCTCAGGCGACTCCTCTGGGCCTGCGAGCCCACCCCGAGCGAAGAGTCTTCCCTGAGCGCCATGATTGACCTGTCGGATGTCGAGGGCGCCATCAAGCTGGCGTCCTGCTTCAAGTCGCACCTGCTACGCGTCATCCACCAGATGAACGGCGGGATTGACAACGCTGAGGTTCGCGCCGTCGTGAACTGGATCCGCCGCAAGGCCCTCACCTCGTTCCGCGAGGCCGAGGTCGCGGCCGACCTCCGCCGGTTCCGGAGCAGGCCCCGACTGCTGGAGGCCGTGCTCAAGAGCCTGGAGGATTCCGGCGTGCTCCGGAAGCGACTCGAGGCCCGCGACCCGTCCCAACCCGGCCCGAAGCCGACGCCCACCTACGACGTCCATCCCGAGTTGCTGAGCGCGCCGGAAATTACCCCAATTCCCAAGAATCGACCCTGCGACCCCGCGGCCGAGGCGATTGACGGCAATCCCGGTAATTCCGGGCGCGCCCTAGAGGGTCACCAGGCCGAATCGCGAGCCGACTCTTCGGCCCCTCCCGCAAGGGACGATCCCACCGGCTCAGCCGCGATCGAGGAAGGGGACCTATGACTCTCACTGAGTTGCATGCACGCTTGGACCGCCTCGGGATCACGCTGTCGGCCCGGGGTGACCGTCTCCACTTCGAAGCCCCGAAGGGGAGCATGACTCCCGAGATCAAGGCCGCGCTGGCAACCCACAAGCCCGCCCTGCTGGCCCTGCTCTCCGGGGTCGAGCAGCCAGCCCCCTGGCCGCCCCGCCCGGCCGAGCTGGCGGACTGGCCGGTCGAGCGGCGCGAGGAGTGGGGCCGCCTGGCCAACCAGCTCGAGGATGAGGGGACCCCGTTCCCGGAGTCGGAGCGCCGGGCCTTCGACCAAGTCAAGGCCGGGACGGGCGATCTCCGCAGGGCCGGAAGGTGACGGCTGTTCGCGGATCCGACGATTGCTACCTCTACCTCACCGCCGCGGACAACGGGTCGTACGTCGCCCCAGAGGGCGCGCACCACCACCTTGCCACCCGTCGCGTTACAAGGGATAATCCGAATGTCCCTGCTGGCCGCGATTTGCGCGGGCGCGGCATTTGCGGCTCTATGTGATTGCGCGGGTCCGAGTCTAAGAGGTCTACATTACCACCGCCCGGGGGCCGATAGAAGATTTTATGGCGGGATCGGCCCGTTGCACGACCCGCTGAACTACCAACTGCCGAGCGGTCCCATGTCCGAGAACGAACAGCGGTTACTGGAGCTCCTCAAGGGGCGGTCGTTTGAGCACGGCCTGTTTCGGCTGGCGTCCGGCGGGACGAGCAACTATTACATCGACGGAAAGATGACCACGGTCTGCTCCGAGGGGGCATACCTGATCGGCGAGGTGCTGTACGAACGGACCAAGGACGAGCACATCGAGGCCATCGGCGGCCTTGAGGTCGGGGCGGTGCCCCTGACCACAGCAGCCGTTATCAGTTACCACCGCCGCGGGCGGCCGATGGAAGGCTTTTGGGTTCGAGACGAGGTCAAATCTCATGGCACCCAGAAGCGGGTCGAGGGCAGACTGCGGAAGGGGACCCGGGTCGCCATCGTGGACGATGTGATCACGAAGGGCGGCTCGGCCCTGAAGGCGATCAGAGCGGTCCGAGAGTTCGAGTGCGAGGTCGTCCTGGTGCTGGCGCTGGTTGACCGGCTGGAGGGGGCCGAAGACTTGTTCCGCCAGGAAGGGATCGAAAACTATCGGAGCGTGTTCACCATTGGTGATTTCGGAGTCGGCACCGATGTTCGTGGCACGATTGAAGCCACTACTCGACAAGAGCACGTTTACCCCGGGTTCCGTGACCCTCATTGACAACCTGTGCGACGACTGGTTCCGGAACCAACCATCCCTGGAATCCTTCGTTTTCCGCTCGGTCTTCCGAGAGCTGACCACCCGCGACTGGGCGGAACAGGCAGTCCCGGGCGCCGTGTTCGACCGTTTCGTGGCTGATGTTCTTCCGCGTCTGAACGCCGTCCTGACCGTTCTCCCCAGTGACCCGACCGAAGCTTTGCGGGACCTCGTACTCGCCTACCACCGGTTTATCTGACCCGCACTGGGTGGCGGATCGCGACGATGTTCGTTGCCGAAGATGAGGGTTCACGAGCAGGCACACGTCCCTATGATCGCAGATTTGATCGAAGACCTGCCACAGGATACTTGGCGCGACGCCAATCCGTTCTCCCCCGACATGCAGGCTTGCCACGACGTGCTGTTTCGGGCCGGTTCAACCCGTGCCGAGATGGCGGAAGCGCTGGATAGCTGGTTGGCGTCTCAACAGCCGTGCCTTTTTGGGCGGATGGAGGCCAAACAGCAACGATTGGCATACTGCCTCCTGACCGAGAATGACCTTGAACGGGGAGACGATCACGTTAGGGCGAGGATCCAAGAGGACCGGGACGCTTGGAGACGGCGTGCGAGGATCGGGGAGAGTCACGGGTTCATCATCCTTGCGATCTCGCCGCACATCGCCCGGGCGACCGCGGGCCCGGAGTTGCTGACACTGGCGAGGCATCTGTGCGGTCTGTATCTTGGGCAGGATGATCTGGACCGGATCTTGCTGGATGATCTCGTGCTGGAGATCCAGATCGAGTCGAACCGCGAGTACCGGGCTTGGTCTGTCGGGGTGAACTACTTCTCTGCCCAAGGCGATGGCAAGTGGTGGCGGGACCACCGCATCCCCGGCGGCATGGCCTTCTCGATGAACTCCGTCGGCCACATGGCCAGGACGAAGGCCGAGGCGATGATCCGACGGAACCCGGATCTGGCCGCCGGTTGTCTGGAGGTCCCGAGAGAGCGACTGACCTACTGGGCATTACCGACCGCGATGAAGACCATTGGCCCACCCATCGAGGGCAGTACGCGCGGCACGTGGTTGGCCGAGCGCGGCCAGTTCCCTGAGGACAGCGAGCCACCGACCTACGAGCAACGCCAAAGGGTCTTCGGAGCCCTTGCCGGGTTCAGCGAGAATCGCTACCTCGGGTGTTATCATACCGACGAAACTATACCATCAATCTATTTCGATCCGTCAATCACGAAGCTGGCGGAGGCAACCCCGAAGGATAACCTTTACTTCACCTACCTGCACTCTCCTGGTGATCCCGACTACACCAGGATGGGCATCGGAACCCTAATCGAGGCTCTGGAGGCCGAGCCCCAGGCGAGGCAAACCGAGGGAAGGAACGAACCATGAAGGACCTTCAATCGCGGGTCCTCAGCGGCCTCGGGGCCGATTGGGACTCAACCCGTTCTCCTTGGGATGGTCTGATGAGGCTATACGAGGCAGACCGCGAAGCCTTCTACCTGCTCGCATGCGACGGCCTCAGCGACGACGGAGATGAGTTGAGCAAACCGCTGGCTGACCTGGCCCAAGAGGTGCGCTCCGCCGTGCGGGACACCTACCGCATCGAGCAACAAACCGGCAGCGGCGAAGCCATCATCAAGACTCGCTCCGGCGCGAGTCTATCGGTTCCCAGTCCCTTGGTCGCCAGGGTGAAGCAATTCCTGTTGGAGATCGACGGCAAGGGGTCGAGCGACAGGTCCGGCAAAGACTACGAGGGGCGTCCGGTTTCCGAGGCAGAGGTCCGATTCAAGCTCGGCGAACCCAGCGGCCGGGAAAGGGACCAAGCCCGCGCTCGGGCACGGTGCGAGGTGAGGCCTGTTGTGTTCCGCATTCACGACGAAGACCTGCGAAGTCTCCAGACACTGCCGCCTTACGTAACCTACGGCCTGACTAAATGCGCCAAGAAGACGCTTCTGGCTCCGACTATGGTTTACCGGGGGCTGAATCGCGGCAGTAGAGCGCCGCAGAGGCTCCGCGACGGCTGGGCGGTCTGTGGGAAGCCGAGCCGAGCCTATGACAACGACGGTCGTGCCGCAGGGTCCCCGCCGGGCATGCTGTATATGGTCTTCGCCGACACGGCGGGGTACGTCTTTGACTGGGACTGGGTGCGGGAAGACCCGGAGTCCCCAGGCCATCCGCTCAACGTGGAACTCCGCTTCGGCAATCCAGTTCAGGAGTCTCGCGAACTGGTCCTCGATCTGCCGGACACAGTCGAGCCGGGTCAATTTGACGCGACTAAACCCGCTCTCTCGTGGACAGGTGATTGCGTGTTCTGCTACATGAGTGACGCCCCATCGTTCGGGGAGCGCATCAACCATGACCTATCGGTGTTCTACTCACTCGGCGACCCGGCAACAATCACCGGGTTCAAGATCAAAAACGTTCAGCGCATCTTGAGTGAGGAGCAGATTCTCAACATCAAGGATGCCCCTGGACTGAACGTCTTGATCCGGGCGATCCTGCGAAACACGCTGAGGGAACATCAGGACATAACCATAAAGCTGTACGACATCATCATCGCAGCGTGGGTCAATGTGAAGATCTCACTGCCGGCGCCGGCGCCGGAATACAGCGACCCGCCAGCCGTGATGTGTTGAGCCCTAGGTCAAGAACCACGTGCTCCGTCCTCAATCGTCAACCCTTCGAGAGGTTCTCACCGAGCCCCAGATCACGCAGCGCCGTCCTGGCCGCCTCGATCTTCGCCTCGTTTGCCGGGTCGCCCGGGGGAACCTCGAAACGGACCTCCAGCTTCAGGCCCGGGGTCGAGACGAGCGACGACAGGACCTTCGTGTAAAAGTTCATCCACTTCTGGGGTGGCACCGTGCCCTGCCAGGCGAACCCCTTCGGTGGCGGCGGTGGGGTGGGCGTCGTATACACGACCCGAACCGCGGACGCCCCCACGAGCGAATCAGCCCGGGCCTCGATGCGGTAATCACCGACCTCGTCAGCCGAGAATCGCCCATCCGGGTCGATCGTCCCGCCGGTCGCCGACCAGGTGACCTTGGCACCATCGAAGGGCCGGCCGTGCTGGTCGAAGCATGACACCGAGAACGTGATCGACCCACCCGGACGGAGAATGGCGTTCAGGGGTTTGACCTCGAGCCGGGCGAGGCGCGGGGGTTCGATGATCTCCCGAGCGTCCGCGGCCTTGAGCAGGACCATTTCCTCCGAGATCTCGATGTCGTTCTCATCCACACCGATATCCGGCTCGAAGATGAACGGCTCGTATCGGCCTCCCGGGCCCTTGCCCGCGTAGGCGATCAGCTTCTGGTTGATCCCGTCGGCGATCGTCCGCTTGATCACATCCGGCTTCAAGAGTCGGGGCAAGGCGGGAGATGAGAAGAACGCATCCCGGGCCGCCTTGGTCGTCCACTCCTTGAGCGCAGGCGGCCAGGACTTGATCAGCTTGTTCGGGCCGACGCTCTCGGTGATCTCGTCCTGGGAGCGGAGCCGGTTGAGGATCAGCTCGGTCAGCGAACCCGCCGCGCTGGAGTGGACCAGGCCGAGGTCGATCTCCTGGAGCGTGTTGTCCTTGACCAGCCGCACGACGTGCTTGTAGGTCCGCCAGACCGCTTCCTTGAGATCGCGGGCGGCCTTCTTGGTGTCGGTGTCGAGTTGCTTCCGCTGGCTGTCGTCGAGCCGCTTGTAGGTCTCCACGTCTCCGCAGATGTCTTCGCAGGCGAGCAGCTTCCGGGCCTCGTCCTGGAGCGCGGCGCCGGCCTCGGGGACCGCGAAGAAGAGGGCACTCTTGAAAGTTCGCCCCGACTGGCCATACTCCCGGACGATCTGGTCGAGGAGTCGATGGGTGGCCGGGTCGTTGTGAGCCTGGTCGGGGGCCATGATGACCAGCGTCAAGGTGGGTTGGTCGGAAACCTGCCCACTCTTCTCGGGGAAGTAGACCCGAGCCAGCGAGGGACCGGCCTTGAAGACCTCCTGAATGACCTGCTTGACCCGTTCTTCGATGGCCGGCTTGCCGATGGTCGCCCGGCGGTCGGTCAGCAGCTTGTTCAGGTTGGGACTGAGGCTGAACCGATAGCGGTTGTTGATCGCTGTCAGGTAGTAGCAGCTTGCCGAGAGTGCGTCGAGGACCGCCTCGACGTTGCCAATGTCCAGGTCGGGCTCGGCGACGGCCAGGCGGATCTCGGGGAGGGTCGCCTCGGTCCTGGTCTGACCGCCGTTGGACTCGAACAGGATGACCGTAGCGGCCTTCTGATGGAGTCGAGCCCTCTTGATCGCGTCCTCGGCCTCGCGGTCAAGCCGCAGCGCGTGAGCCTCTTTCTTGCCCGCGATATCCGTGGTGACCGGGCCTTCCAGGTCGTTGTTGCCGAGTTGCTCGAAGAGGGCCGCTCGGAAGTAAGGGTCTTCAACCGGGGCGGTGCCCAGACCGATCAGCGGGTCGCGGTGGGCACCCTCGAATCCCCGCTTGTAAGCGTGGGACACCCAGAGCGCCAGGAGCCGGAGCACGCCGCGTGTCCTCTGGAACCGGGGCAGGCTCTGCCATTTTCGCTCGAAGACCGAAAGCAAGGCCGGGTGGAAGGGATACGAGGCCAGGAACCGGTCGCGGGCCAAATCGACCTCGAAGTCGCCGACCATCGGCTTGTGCTCGATGACCCAATTGGCGTAGGCCGAGGCCGTGGCCTTCGCCTCGTCGGGCAGGCCGCCCCAGTCGAAGAGCCGGCGGCGGATGATCTCGGCCGTCTCGGTCTCCGCCGCCATGATCACCGCCTTTCCCAGACGGTCGAGCATCTTCTTGAAGCGATCGAAGTCGCCCTGATCCTCCGCGGTCATCTCCAGTTCCGAGGCCGGGATCGAGACACAGAGCACCACGTTCGAGCGTCCCCGGGCTTCCTCGGACAGGTTCTGGATGAAGTTGTAAAGCTGTTCTCCCAGCTTGGCCTTGCGGGGTCGTTCGCGGCTGACGTAGTTCATCAGTTCATCCATCAGGATGAGTGCCGGCCCGTCCGGAAGGAACGCCCGGATCGCGTCGCCGCCCGGGGCGATCCCCTCCTCATCGTGACGGGCGACGATGGCGAACGCCTTCGCTCCGCCGAGTTGCCAGGCGATCTCGCCCCAGGGGGTGCGCCGCCTCGGCTCGCCGTTCGTTCCGCCCCGGCCGTGAATCGAGTCAAACTTCTGGCCGACGAAGACCGCGATCGCGGCCTGGGGGACGGAATTGACCTGAGCCTGGTCGAGGATCGACCGGACGCCTGGCCAATCATGGGACTCCGGCCCGGCCCGGGCGAGATGGAAGAGCAGGGCCAGGGTGTGCGTCTTGCCGCCCCCGAACTGGGTCGCCATGTTGAAGACCGGGGAGGTCTCGACCTCGATGCCGGAGAGTCGCCGCACCGCCTGGGCGGCCAGGTCTTTCAGGTTCCTCGTCAGGTAAGTCCGCTCGAAGAACGGCTCGGGCTCCTGGTAGACCCGGCGCGCTCGACCGTCGAGGATGTCTTCGAGGTTGACGGCGAATTCCGAGGCGTCCAGGGGCTTGCCCTCGCGCAAGTCCTCGCGGGGGGTGACGATGTGGAACCAGGGCTTGAGCTTCATGGTAAATCGGGGCCGTTCGCGGACTCGGGGAGTCGAACACGCAAGACGCCGGGTTCGGCGGTGAGGATGGCCCCGGCCTCCAGTTCCGCGCCATGGAGACCGAGTACATGCAAGCATGCATTGGCCTGCTGTCGAGCTGCGAAATTCGCCAGGCGGAGGATCCCGCCGTGGGGGAGCCCGCGCGCGATGGCCAGCTCGCCGAAATCCTTATCCAAGGTCACGAGGATGCGACCCTCGGCGAGGGCGTGAGCCAGGATCGCCTCGTCGCCGGGGTCCTGATCCCACTGACCGACCCAGACCGTGTCGTGCCCGGCGGCCTGGAGCTCCGCCAGCGCGCCGCCCCAGACGCAGGTATCGAGCAGGATCCTCATGGGATCGGTTCCAGCACGAGTGGCTCGACTCGCTCGTGGCCGACCAGCCGACGGGCGTAGACCAGACAGGCCCGGATATCCTGGGGCTCTAGCCAGGGGTAGCCCTCGAGGATCGTCTCGGGGGTATCGCCGGCCGCGAGCATCCCGAGAACATGTTCCACAGCCAGTCTTCGACCTCGGATGATCGGCTTGCCCCCGAAGATCGCGGGGTTGACCGTAATTCGCGATAAGAGCTCTTTTTCATCCACGTCCGTTGCCCCTCACTATGGTTCCGGCTCATGCGTGAAGTCTTCGAGGTGGGCGCTCGCTCGATGGCACGTCCCCTCCTCCCCGAACGATTGTAGCCGGTGGCTCGGCTTGCAGGCCAGGATCCGGTCCGATCCATCAAGTCGGAGTGGGCGTTGATCAGAACCCCAGCCCCTTCTTGCGGGCCAGGACGCCATCGACCCAGCGCTTCTCCTCGGTTCCCGGCGGATACAAGGCGGAGAGTGATTGGGCGAGCTTCCAGAACCGGGCTTCCTTGCCCTTGCCGTCGTCGACCAGGAACCGCTTGAGGGCATCGGACCGGCCCTTGGCGAAGAGCAGCATGGCCTGGTGGACGCGGTCGAGTACGGTCTGGGCGGTCGTCCAGTTGGCCGGGCTCTCGGCCTCGGGCGCGACATCGAGCCGGTCGGTCCGCCCCGATGCGGGTTGCGCGCTGAGCCGGCCCTCGTCATCGACGGCGAACGCCTGCTGACCGGCGGCCGGGCGTTTCGACTTGCCGCGTTTCGGGACCGAGGCCGCCGGCTCCGCGGATCGCGCCGACCGGCCCGCCGGCATCGCCGAGCCCGACCGCGCGAAGAGGAACGCCTCTCGTTCCGAGACCGATCGCAACCGTGCCGTCTGACCCTTGACCTCGACCACCGACTTGAGCGTGTCGAGGTTGGCTCCGAGTCCCTGGGCGATCTTCCGCGCCGCGTCGAATTCCAGCGCGAACCCGGCGCCTCTGGGCGACTGAGCCGGACCGTCCTCATCTTCGTCGGCGGCATCGTCGCCCGT
>JAJPJC010000043.1 GCA_021324445.1 Isosphaeraceae bacterium | reverse complement strand
ATCAACTCAGGAGACATCGGCAGCCCTCCGGAGATCGGGAGCGGAAATCATCGCAGCTAAAGAGGTTATAATGATACTCCCAACATGTTGGAGGGGGTAGGTGGGTGTAACCCACCAAGTCCATGGGATTTCGGGACATCGGTGGGTTGCACCCACCCTACTCCAGGCGTTCACGCCAACACTGTGCGTGCGAGCCCAGCCCAGGCATTGGGCCGCGATGCAGCGCCGAGGCGATCATGGTCCTCAGGATGACCCGGCCGAGTCCCCGCCTCCGCTTCCAGATCCAGGAGGTTCTGGCGCTGGTCGTCGGCTATGGGATGGCGGCGTTGCTGGTCCGCGCCTTCTGGCCCTCGAGCGGGCTACCCAGGGCCCTGGGCCCTCTGGCCTTGGTGCTCTATATGTGGCTGGGCCTGGCCATGAGCGGACCCATCCTCCTGCTCCGGCACCGCGAGCAGACCCGGCAGCCGTGCGTGCCCGAGCCCGAGCGGTCCCCCGGTTCGCCAGGGCCGACCACGCGGACGTGGGCCGAGTGGGCCTGGCTCTGCATCGGGGTCTACTGGATCGTCCTGGGCCTGGTTCTCATCCCCTCACGCCTGCACGAATTCCGGTTTGGTGACGCGCTGCTCTTCGGATTGGTCCCGATCGTGGTGGCGCTGGTGTTCCGCTTCTGCGGCTCCCGACGCCGCACCCGCCCGCCTGCGGCGAGCTGGACTCACCTCGCGGCGGTGGCACTCCTGGCGTGCTGGCCGATCGCCTGGCTGTGCCTGATCATCCTGGGTCAGCGGCTTCCTTGACCGCGGTGCGCGACTCAACTCCAGGGAGATCGGTCGAACCGCGGGATGCTCAACTCAACCCCGCCGGCCCGCGGCCTCGCCCTTGGCTTCGTCGGCCGGGACCCAGTCGGGCTTGAGACCGGCTTGTTGCCGCAGCCAGTCCATCCAGTGGTCGACGAGCTGACGGCCCGCCTGCTCGCGCGCCATGAACTTGTAACGGAACTCGTCGCCATTGGGGGCGTACAGCGCGGCGAAGGTGGCCGGTTCGCGATGGTCGGCCGTCAGCACGTAGTAGACCGTCTGGGGCTGGTTGGGGGCGACGGCCACCGAGCCGGGCTGGAGGGCGAAATAGGCCGTGCGGAACGCCTCACCGGCATGGGGGACTTCTGGCACGGGGGTCTCCTGCGGGGCCTCGGGCTCGAAGCGACCTGGCAGGAAGTTTGATTGCCGGCGCGCGATCGGCGGAATCGTCACGACCCGGTAGCCCTCAACCGTGCTGTCCTTGACCACGCCCCCCTGTTTCTTGAGCTGCTCGGCCAGGTGCTCGGCGGCCTTCTGGGCCAGGGGGCGGGCTTTCTCCATCTTCCACGCCAGAACGACGGCGGAGCGGACCTGATCGAGCGGCGGGACGTGGGGCGGCACGTCCTTGACCTTGCGCGCCAGGTAGCGGGTGCCGAACAGGTCGATCAACTCCACCGGCTCGTACAGGCCCGTCTTGGAATCGAAGAACTCCTCGGCGAACTTCCGGCCGCCGCCCAGCCGAGTCAAGCCGACCTCAGCCTCCGAGATCCGGCTGTAACGCTCGGCCTCGTCATGCGAAAGCATCGGCGTCAAGTCGTAATGCAAGCCCTCGCGCCGGGCCAGTTCCTTGAGGTC
This sequence comes from Isosphaeraceae bacterium, assembly GCA_021324445.1. Taxonomy (GTDB): domain Bacteria; phylum Planctomycetota; class Planctomycetia; order Isosphaerales; family Isosphaeraceae; genus JAJPJC01. Next base: position 8,301 of record JAJPJC010000043.1, on the reverse strand, counting down.
GGAGGGCTCGGGCAGAACCACCTTCGACTTGGTCCCCTGCTTCTTGCTCTCCTCGATCTCGCCGAGTGCGGTCTGGTACTCGTCGGCGAAGGGGATCAGGGCCTCGTCCTTGATCTTGCCGAACTTGTCGAGGATCTCCGCCTGAGCCTTCTCCTCGGCCAGCGTGGAGGCCAGGATCGAACGCACCTCCTCGAAGGACTGAAGGACCGGAGGGGTCAGCTCCGGCTGGTCGGCAAAGAGGTCCGTCGGCAGGTCGCCCCGCTCCGGCTGGCTGCGCTGCGCGAATTCCGACTTGCGGTTCTCATACGCGGTGCGCAGCTCCGCCTCGCTGAGCCGGTCCCGGATGCCGCGCGCCAGGGCGTTGCCATCGATCGAGAGGATCTCGACCTGGATCTGGCGGGGCACCTTGAAGCCGGGCGTCGGCCGCGCCGGGTCGGGGAGCGCATCCTTGTAAGCGTCATAGTAGGCTTGGATGTCCTGGGGGGCCGGCTCGCCAACCTGGGGCAGGAACTTGTCCACGGGGACCTCGACGATCTTGGCGGCGACCCGCTCATTCTGGTCGCGATAGGCCCGGAAGATGTCGTAGGGAGTGACCATGGGTTGGCCGAGCAGCATCCGCACGTTGGCCAGGCGGACCTGGTTGCCGATATCGGCCAGGATCTGTTCGCCGCTGACCTGGTTGTTGAAGCCGGCGAGCAACGCCTCGAAGGTATCCCGGTTCATCTTGTCCTGGGTGACGTTCTTGAGGAACTCACGGCCCATCCTGGGCCCGGCCGGGATGCCCAGCCGGTCGGCCTCATGCTGGAGGATCAAGGCGTCGACCAGGTCCCGGGTCTTCAAGCCGCCGAACGGATTGGGACCAAAGTAGGGGCTGAGCCGCCCGACGAACTGGTTGGCGTTGCTCCGCTGCACGGCCATATCGTTGATGACGCTGTGGTAGATCGTCTTGCCGTAGAGCGTGGCGACCGGCTGATCGCGCCCGCTCACGTTGGAGCTCAGCAGCTTGGGCAAGCTGTCGGAGACCACGAAGCCGAACATGGCCAGGATCGCGAAGATCGCGAGCAGCTTGCGCTGGTGGCGACGAAAGACCTCAAACGGCATGGAGTTCCTCGAGTTTCGATCCTGACTTCTGGGAGGGGTCCAGCCTCAGGATGATCGGCGGGGGAGACGCCCCTCGGCAGGGTCGTTCTCGTCACCCCCTCTTGACAGGTCCCGATACGCTAGCTTATGTCGCTAAGGAAGCAGGATGTGGGGTCCGGGCCGACCCAACCGATAGTTCATCGTACCAGGATTTCCCGGAAGGGCAATCGCAATCGCCGAGTCAAGTCGTCGGCCTCGATCGGGTGGGATGGACCCAAGCCTTGAGGAACGAACACGATAAACAGGATCGCATCGTGGCAAGCAAGTCCAATTCATCGACTCGTCGGGAGAAGGGTTCCCCGGCCCGGACGCGGAAGCCGGCCGCCAGGCCGGCGAAGTCCGGCGGGGTGGCACGCCGCAAGTCGGCCGCCGTCGAGCCTTCGGGCAATGGCGGCGGCCAGTCCCTGGTCATCGTGGAGAGCCCCAAGAAGGCCAAGTCGATCCATAAGTTCCTGGGCTCCGGTTACGTCGTCAAGGCCAGCATGGGTCACGTGCGGGACCTGCCCAAGCGGAAGCTCGGCCTGGACGTGACCGACGGCTACAAGCCGTCCTACGAGGTGGTCCCCGCCAAGAAGGAGACCATCGGCGAGCTGAAGCGCGCCGCGGCCAAGGCCGGGACGGTCTACCTGGCGACCGACCCCGACCGCGAAGGCGAGGCCATCGCCTGGCACCTGCAGCAGGCCCTGGAGCTGGCCGATGACCGGGTCCGGCGCGTCACGTTCCACGAGATCACCGAGCCGGCCGTCAAGGACGCATTCCAGCACGCCGGCCCGATCAACATGGACATGGTCAACGCCCAGCAGGCGCGCCGGTTCCTCGACCGATTTGTCGGTTACCAGCTCAGCCCTCTGTTGTGGAAGAAGGTGGCGCGCAACCTCAGCGCCGGGCGCGTCCAGTCGGTGGCCGTGCGGCTGATCGCCGACCGCGAGCGTGAGATCCGCGCCTTCATCACCGAGGAATACTGGAAGATCGCCGCGACCCTCAGTCCGGCCGGCTCGACGGCCGAAGGCGACCGGTTCCGGGCCGGGCTGACGGAATACGATGGCGCCAGGTTCGAGGCCAGGACGGCGGCCGAGGCTCACGCCGTGCGCGATGCCCTCCAGGGCCTGCCCTACGTGGTGGCCAAGGTCGACGCGGTGGAGAAGCTCGACAAGGCCGATCCCCCCTTCAAGACGAGCACGCTCCAGCAGCAGGCGGCGATCCGCCTGCGGTTCTCGGGCAAGCGGACCATGAAGGTCGCGCAGGAGCTCTACGAAGGAATCGACGTCGACGGCACCGGGCCCGCCGGCTTGATCACCTACATGCGGACCGACAGCCTGCGCGTCTCCGACGAGGCCATGACCGCCGTCCGCCAGCGGATCCAGGCCGAGTTCGGCGAGCGTTACCTGCCCGCCAAGCCGATCCGCTATGCGGCCGGCAAGCTGGCCCAGGAAGCCCATGAGGCCATCCGCCCCACCAACCTGGACCTGACTCCCGAGAGCCTCAAGGGCCACCTCACCCACGACCAGCTTCGGCTCTACCAGCTCATCTACGCCCGGTTCCTCGCCAGCCAGATGACGCCGGCCGTCTTCACCGTGACCGACGTGGCGATCACCGCGGGCCCGGGCGTCTTCAAGGCGCAGGGCAAGGTCCTGAAGTTCGACGGCCACCGCCGCGTCTGGCCGCCCGGCGGCAAGGCCGAGGATGAGTTGCTGCCGGACTTGACCGTCGGGGCGGCGCTGGACCTCCACGCGCTGGAGGCCACCCAGCACTTCACGCAACCCCCGCCCCGCTTCAGCGAGGCCACCTTGATCAAGGCCCTGGAGAAGGAGGACATCGGCCGGCCCAGCACCTATGCGCCGATCATCCAGACCATCCAGGACCGCGGCTACGTCGAGCAGAAGGAGCGGCGGTTCTACGCCACCGAGCTGGGCCTGGTGGTGACCGACTTCCTCGTCGAGCATTTCCCCAAGATCCTCGACCTGAAATTCACCGCCCACATGGAGGACGAGCTGGACGACATTGCCACGGCCAAGGAAGACATGGTCAAGGTCCTCGACGAGTTCTACTACCCGTTCCAGGAGGCGCTCAAGACGGCGACGGAGCGCTCGCAGCGGGTGCAGATCGCCACCAACGAGACCTGCCACGTCTGCGGGGCGCCGATGGTGATGAAGTTCGGCCGGACCGGCCCGTTCCTGGGTTGTTCCAAGTATCCCGACTGCAAGGCCACGCGGCCGATGGGGGGCGCGCCCCGGGCCGAGGCGATCGCCAGCGAGCACGCCTGCCCGAAGTGCGGCAAGCCGCTGTTGATCCGCGAGAACAAGCGCGGCGAGAAGTTCCTCTCCTGCTCGGGCTACCCCGAGTGCAAGGAATCCTTCAACATCGACCCGGCGGGCAACCCGGTCCCCTCGGTGGTGGAGACCGAGTACACCTGCGAGAAGTGCGGCAAGCCGATGGTGTTGCGTCAGGGGTGGCGCGGGGCGTTCCTGGGCTGCGCGGGCTATCCCAAGTGCCGCAATGCCCTGCCGGTGGACGACCAGGGGCGGCCCGTGCCGCCGGTGAAGGTCGAGGTGACGTGCTCGAAGTGCGGGGGACCCATGGCGGTCCGGCGCGGCCATCGCGGCTCGTTCCTCGGCTGCCTGCGGTATCCCAAGTGCCGGGGGACCGCACCCCTGCCCGATGACCTCAAGGAGCAGCTCGCCGCGCAGGCGGCCACGGCTCCGGCCGAGGCGGGCGTCGACTTGAAGGCGATCCCGATCGAGGAGACCTGCGAGGAGTGCGGCGGGCCGATGCTCGTGCGCCGCAGCCGCCGCGGCTACTTCCTGGGTTGCGCCAAGTATCCCAAGTGCAAGGGGACGCGCCAGCCCGGCGAGGCCACGCTGGCGAGGATCCAGGCCGCCGTCGGGGTCTGAGCCAGCCGCGCGGACCGCCCCGGCAGCACGAACGGCACCGGGCCGATCGATCCGCGCCGTGGGAGGCCAACCCGCCGGACCGCCGATTCGTCAGGTTGACTGGGTCGGGCTGAGCGGCTCTCGGGATCCTTCCGGCCGGCCCAGCGCCAGGGCATAGGCCGTGGCGTAGGTTCGACAGTGGGAGACCGAGATCAGGATATCGCCGATTCCCCGCTCCCTGGCGATCTCGCGGGCCGCGCCGCAGACCAGGACCTGGGGCCGGCCATCCTGCCCGTTGCGCACCTCGATGTGAGTCCAGGCCACGCCGCGGCTCCGACCGGTCCCCAGCGCCTTGAGGATCGCCTCCTTGGCCGCCCACCGGCCGGCGAAATGCTCGATGGCGTGCTTCCGCGCCTGGCAATAGCGGATCTCCCGCTCGGTGTACACCCGGCGGAGGAAGAGCTCGCCATACTGCTCGATCATCTTGCCGATCCGCGGACACTCGATGATGTCGGTGCCGATCCCCAGGATCTCCATCGCTGAGCCTTCTCCCCCGGGCCCGACCGGACAGCGGCGGCCCCGGGCCGCCGGTCGCGGCACCAGGTCCGATGCCGGCTCCAGTTTACGTCGCCGCGAACCGGCGGCCAAGCCTGGGACCGGAGCCCCGGAGCCGCTTTTGGCGGAGACGGCTTGCAATCCGAGGTAACCGCGCTATACTGAAATCGGATCCGGCGGCCGATGGGCCCCTGGGTCCGATGCCCGGCCATCCGGACGCATCTCCAAGCCTCACCAGGCGATGCGGGAGTAGCTCAGGGGTAGAGCACCACGTTGCCAACGTGGGTGTCGAGGGTTCAAATCCCTTCTCCCGCTCTGACATCAAGTCGTTGTAAATTCTCGACTTGCGGCGGAAAAACGATCGTCGGCGCGGCGAAACCTCAGGTGCCCGGTTCAGTATTCTACGGAAGGCTCCAACCAATGGGGTTTCGGATGTCGCGGCAACAGGCGAGGACGGGTATCCCGTCCTACTGTCACCACCGAGCGAGCGGGCAGGCCGTGGTACGGCTCAGCGGGAAGGACTTTTACCTTGGCCCCTGGAACACTCCCCAATCGCGCGCGGAATACGACTGGGTCGTGAACGAGTGGTTGGCGCGCGGTCGGCGGCTGCCGGAGCGGGCGAATCCACCGAGCCGCTTGTCAAAGAAATCATCCTTGGATACTACACCAGTATTTGCGCGACGATACCTGAGGTCGAAGTCGAGAAGATCAAGGCCGCCCTCAGACCGGTTCGGGAGATGTACGGAAACACACCGGCGGCCAGCTTCGGCCCGGTCGCGTTCCAAGCCGTCCGCAAGAAATTGATCGACTCGGGCTTGTCGATCAGCACGATCCGCGACCGAATGGGGATCATCAAGCGGATGATCGCCTGGGGCCTGAGCCATGAAGTACCACGAAGCCTGTATGAAGCCCCAGCGCGCGGAGCGCCAGCGCGCGAAGAAACGGCAGCGGACTCCGAAGCGGCTGGCCGGTGAAACATACAATAAAAAAACCTACCGGCAGGCGATCAAGCGCGCCTGCCTCCGCGCGGGGGTTCCCGTCTTCCACCCGAATCAAATTCGACATATGTTCGCAACAAAAATCCGCCAGCGCTTTGGCCTTGAGGCGGCCCAAGTCCTGCTGGGTCATACCAAGGCCGACGTGACTCAAGTCTACGCGGAGCGCAACGAGTCCTTGGCGTGCGACGTGGCCCGTCAGATTGGCTGATCCGGGGAGAGTCCGCAAGTCACCGGCTCCGCCCGAAACGGTAAATTTTTCGCGGCCGGTTAACCAGAGCGCCAGCAGTCGGAGCACGGCGCGCGTTCAAGTTCCTCGTCAGGAAGGTCCGCTCGAAGAACCGCTGCGGTTCCTGGTAATCCTTGGGTGCTCTCCCGGATCGGATTCGGATATCGTCGAGGTTGACGGCGAATTCCGAGGCATCCAGGGGCTTGCCTTCGCACAGGTCCTCGCGGGGTTTGATCGCATCAAACCAGGCTTGAGCTTGGGCATCACGGTGACTCCCCGGCCGTAGCGAGGATCTGATTCTCAAGTCGATCGGACATGTACATCCCCGCTTGCTTCAACTGTTCCAGCACTGGCCGAACGAGCGGGATCAAACCCTGCTGCTTGGCCACGAGGACAAGGCCGAGCGTTCCCTGCGTCTGAATGCCCAAGACTTGGGCGCAGCGCCGTGCCGGCTGGTCATCGAGAATGGCCATCGAGCCCGGTTGGTCCAGGGCAACGGCCAACACCGCCGATTCACCATCGCCCAGATCCCAGACCAGGATGACGTCGGGAATCCCGGGGGTCGACACGATCTGCATCCAGCCGGACTGATGGACAGCCTGAATCGCCGGGTCATTGGGTCCGAGGCGACCGACCTCGTCCAGGACCACGTCGGGGACCAGCACGGGTATGCCTGGCTGACGCAAGACCTCAAGGAGTCCCACTTCGGTCAGGAAGATCAGGGGCGATGCATTGACGACGCGCCTGGAGATCACGTTCAACCTCCTGCCTCATCTCTTCGATGTCAACTTGGCTGGCTTCGACCTGCGCGTCGTACAACGCCATCAGGAATTCTCGGCGGCTGAGTCCAGCGATCGCGGCGGCCTTCGACTGGGAGATCAGCCGCTTGTGATACCACAGGATCGCCGCAGCGACGCGCATCTCCTGGGCAAACTCCCGGGGTGAACGCCGCAACGCCGAGAAGGCGTCATCGGGTACTTCGACTGTGACCGTAGCCATCTTCATCCTCCCCACTCTGGTCCACGATGCCCGCCTGATGGGGGATTACGTATAGAGTCTGTCCCTAAGGCCGGGTCTGACGGTTGTAGGGTGGGTGAAACCCACCAACGCAAAGCCCAGATCATACTGACGATCGGTGGGTTTCACCCACCCTACGAACTCGACTTCCGACCCTTTCGGAACAGACTCTAATCGCCCCCTTCGAGCGTTCTCTCCTGGTCATTGTAGCCACCGGCTTCTCGTCCCGGCCAGAAACCCGTTCGATTCATCAGGCAAGGGCCTGCCCCGCCCATTCAGACCCGCTCGAAGTGACCCGTGTTGATGTCGAGCGTCCAGGCCCGGAAATAGCCGTAGGGGAAGGTCTCCGCCCCACCCCGGTTGCCAATGATCGACGTGGTCTCGCGCCCAATGGCGATTCGATCCGCGATCGACAAGCCTCCGATGACCGACTCCGCAAGGCGGTCAACCAGGGCAATCCCCTCCTGGACGTCCCGTCGATACGCGAAGACGAACCGCGCCGTCGTACGGACGCAGAGCACCTTCCAGAGCGAGTAACCGACCGGATTGTCGGCCGGGCTGTTCTCCAGCTCGAAGATGGCGACAGGAAAGGGCCAGCGGGCTGACGACTTCGAGAAGGCCACGACATCGAGGGAGAGATACTCGTTGCGGGCGACCGGCAGGACCTGACCGCGAAAACCCTTCGCCGCGGCGCGCCAGCCCACGGTCTTGCAGGCGGCGACCACGGCTCCGGTGAGGTGCCTGGTCCATTCGCCGAGCGCACCGGAGATCGCGGCCTCCTTGAGCGGCGACCCGAACTCGGCTCGTTCGAGGGTATGGAACAGGTCCTTTCGCCAGCATTGGGTCGGACTGACCGGAACCATCAGAATCCCAGCCCCTTCTTGCGGGTCAGTACGCCATCGACCCAGCGCTTCTCGTCGGTTCCCGGCGGATACAAGGCGGAGAGCGATTGGGCCAGCTTCCAGAAGCGGGCCTCCTTGCCGATGCCGTCGTCGACCAGGAACCGCTTGAGGGCATCGGACCGGCCTTTGGCGAAGAGCAGCATGGCCTGGTGGACGCGGTCGAGCACGGTCTGGGCGGTCGTCCAATCGGCCGGGATCTCGGCCTCGGGGGCGACATCCAGCCGGTCGGTCCGCCCCGATGCGGGTTGCGCGCTGAGCCGGCCCTCGTCATCGACGGCGAACGCCTGCTGACCGGCGGCCGGGCGTTTCGACTTACCCCGTTTCGGGACCGAGGCCGCCGGCTCCGCGGATCGCGCCGACCGACCCGTCGGCATCGCCGGGCTCGACCGGGCGAAGAGGAATGCCTCTCGTTCCGAGACCGATCGCAACCGCGCCGTCTGGCCCTTGACCTCGACCACCGACTTGAGCGTCTCAAGGTTCGCCCCCAGTCCCTGGGCGATCTTCCGCGCCGCGTCGAATTCCAGCGCGAACCCGGCGCCTCTGGGCGACTGAGCCGGACCGTCCTCATCTTCGTCGGCGGCATCGTCGCCCGT
>JAJPJC010000038.1 GCA_021324445.1 Isosphaeraceae bacterium | reverse complement strand
GGCGACCTGGTGTTTGCCCAGCAGAACTTGACCACGAACGTCACCGCCTACATCGGCATCCTGGGCTCGCTGTGGTCGTCGGTGGTGAGCGTGGCGGACTTCTTGCAAACCGACGACTTGTTCCAGTTGAAGAAGCGGCATGAGCTGCCGGAGCTGCCGGACTTCACTCAAGTGCCGCACTGGGCTTGCGACCACGCTTCTGTGGCCGCATCGTGTCCTCACGGCGAGGGAGGGAGTGGTTGGTCCGCCGCGGCTCCTGGCACAGGCTCACCCCCTTCCGGTCCCGCTGGCAGCGAGATGGGCCCGCCATCCCCCGCGGGAGGCGACTGCGCGTCAGCACCTCGGTCCCCTGGTGGGCCACCGGCCGCGAATCCGACGGTCCGGCCGCCGGCGCCGCCGAGCGGTTCGGAAGGGGACGCGACCGCGCAGCTCCATCGCGGGCGCGACCCGGACCTCAGCCCGGTGGCGCTGTTGAAATCGTACCTGGGCACGGAAGTCGATCGCGCGGGCCAGGCGTTCTTCAATGCGATGGCGCCCGTGAAAGCGTACTTCCGCAAGGTCGGGGATCAGGTCGGTCCGGCGTTGCGTGGTCCGGCGGCACCGGTGCGGTCGGACTCCGGCGAGGAGGCGAAAGATGACGGTCGGAATTCCTAGCCTGAGGGCGACGGCTCGTCGGGCTGGAACGCCTGGCCGAGGGGCTTGCCGGAGTCGGAAGATGGCGACGGAAACACGGCCAAGAGAGGATTCGGTCATGGCCCGTTCGGCTCGACTCTGGCTGACCGTGGCGTTCCTGGCGGGCTGGCCCGCGGGGCCGGCGGCCCGTGCCCAGACCCCGGCTCCGCAGCCCGCCGCTGCGACCACGGCCCCGGCAACCCGGACCGAGATCGCCGAACTGCTGGACGATGTCCAGAATGTTCCGGCGCCGCTGCCGGGTCCCGCGGCGACAACTCCGACGGAGGGGTGGGAGCCCGAGTTCCTCAAGACGCTGCCCCAGCCGCTGGACCAACCCCGCTCGCTCTTTCAGGCACCGCCCCCACCCGGTCCACCGCCGCCGGACCTGGAGCGCTACTTTGAGCCGGACCCGACCCTCGATCCGGCGCGGTGGGGGAATCCGTTCGGTTGGTTCACCAACGTGCAACTCGACGTGATCCACCCCCACCTCAACTTCGGCCAGATGCGCTTGATCTCCCCCCCGCGGGCGGTCCCGGTGCACGTTGGACCGGGTGGTCCGTTGAGCCGATCCCAGCTACCGACTCTGAGAGTGACTCCGCCCATGCTCAGCCAGCATGTGATCATCGCACCCGGTGCTGGCCAACTGCCCTGGACGGTGGCCCCGCGGCTCGAGATCGGTTATCGACTCCCATCGGGTTTCGGCGCCTTCGCCTTCTCCGATCGGTTCTTCATGACGGAGGGGATCGGACCGTTTGCCGGGCCGGCAGGCGCGACGACGCGGACGACCCGCCTGGGCGTGAATTACTCCGACTGGGATTACATCAACCGCGAGTATACACCGTGGGATAATCCGCGGACCAACTGGAGCCTTCAGTGGCGCGCCGGCATCCGGCTGGCCGAAACCTGGACCGCGGTCCGGGCCGATCAGTCGTTTGCCGAGGCCGCCGCGCGGGGTCGTGCCTTCATCCAGGGGGATAGCAACTACACGGTCGGGGCTGGCCCGCATTTCGCGGTCGAGGTGGATCGCAAGGACCTGCCGTCGGGGTTCTCCTTCATCATGCGGTTCGACATCGCGGACACGTTCACGCGCGTCCGGCAACTCTTCGAAGCGAGCACCACAACCTTCATCGCGCCCGGCGTGCTGCAGCGCGGCGTCTATAACCAGAACTTCTGGAATCAAGTCCCGATCTTGAACTATCAAGTCGGAGTGGGCTGGCAGCCGCCCCAGAATCCCAACATCGCCCTCTACGTGGGTTACGTGTACGAGTTCTGGTGGCAACTCGCGTCGAACATGAACTACCTCAACCCCTACGCCAACCAGGGAGCGACGCGTGGTAGCCTGAGTGATCAAGGACTGGTTTTCCGAGCCCAGTTCAAGTGGTGACATTCCCCGAGGCCGCCAGGCCCGTGTCATTCATTCCGCCCGCGCCGCGGGTGTTCCAGACAGCCTCTCACTCTCGTTCACGCCAAGGGTGGCGTTCACTCTTGAGGGCGGAGATCGTGTTCAAACAGCTACTCCTGCTCTCCGGTTTGATCCTCCCGCTCAGCGGCTGCGCCTGGGCCGTGCGCGAGACGACCGACCAGACGGTGCGCGACCTGACCGCACACCCCTTCGATCTCGCCCCGAGCTCCGCGAACTCGCCGTCCCAGGCGGATACGCAGGACAGCACGCACGCAACCGCGCGATCGGGCGAAAGGCCAGCCGCCAAGCGGAGTGCCCACGCCGTGCTCCTGGCCAGCGCTACCTTGAGCCCGCGGTTGAGCGACTCGACCGCACGCGCACACGGGCCCGCGGTCCCGGCCGTCGTGCGGACGGTTGACCGGCTGGAATCACCTCCCGACCCGGCCCGAGGGACCCGACCCCTGATCGATGACCAGGTGCAAACCGTCGCCTGGACGGGAACGCAGGTCCCGACGGGTACGGGTACCCCGGGAGCCACCCAGCGCCGGTACGAATTGCACATCCCGACCCAGGTCCCGGGCTCGGAGGCGCCGGCGTTCCGGCTGCCGAGCCAGATGACCCCGGTCGAGCGCGACCGGGAAATCGCCCGCATGTATCCCGATCTCCCATCCCTGCCGGTCGAGCCGAAGGTGCAGCCGGGGCCGGGCGGAAAGCCGTACACCCTGGCCGACTTCCAGCGCCTGGCCGCCGCCAACAGCCCCACACTCCGCCAGGCGGCCGCCGACGTCCAGGCGGCCAATGGCAACCTGATCCAGGCGATGACTTACCCCAACCCCATTACCGGCTACATCCAGGACACCTCGGCCGTGAATAACACGGGCGGCGTCCAGGCCGGCTTCGTCGACCAGCCCGTCATCACGGGCGGCAAGATGAAGCTCAGCGCGGCCGCGGCCCAGAAGGCGCTCGACAATGCCATCCTGGCCCTGAAGCGCGCACGCAGCGATCTCTCCACCGCCGTCCGCAACGCCTATTTCACCGTGCTGGTCGACGTCGAGACCCTGATCGTCACCCGCGCCCTGGTCCAGTTCAGCGATGAGATCTTCCGCCTCCAGGTCGGCTTGCAGAAGGGCGCGCAGTTCGCCCTCTATGAGCCCACCGCCCTGCGGGCGCAAACCTATCTCAACCGCCTGGCGTACAAGCAGGCGATCGCCGCCTACATCTATGACTGGAAAGCCCTGGTGGCGACGCTGGGCCTGCCCCAGCTGCCGCTCTCGGAGATCGCCG
>JAJPJC010000126.1 GCA_021324445.1 Isosphaeraceae bacterium | reverse complement strand
GGCGACCTGGTGTTTGCCCAGCAGAACTTGACCACGAACGTCACCGCCTACATCGGCATCCTGGGCTCGCTGTGGTCGTCGGTGGTGAGCGTGGCGGACTTCTTGCAGACCGACGACCTGTTTCAGTTGAAGAAGCGGCGTGAGCTGCCGGAGCTGCCGGACTTCACTCAAATGCCGCGTTGGGCTTGCGAACACGCCACCGTGGCGGCATCGTGTGCCGACGGCGTGGGAGGGAGTGGTCCATCCGCGACGGCTCCTGGCACGGGCTTGCCTCCCTCCGGTCCGGCCGGTGGAGGGCCGGCAGTCCCCCCACGGCCCGCGAATCCGACTGACCAGCCGCCCAGTGGTCCGGAAGGGGGCGCGGCCGCGCGGCGGGATCGCGGGCCTGACCCCGACATCAGCCCGGCGGCGATGTTGATGTCGCAAGTCGCCAAGCAAGTGAACCGCGGAAGTCAGGCGTTCCTCAATGCGATGGCGCCGGTGAACGCGTACTTCCGCAAGGTCGGGGATCAGGTCGGTCCGGTGTTGCTTGGTCCCCCGGCGCCGGTACAGTCTGACTCCAGCGCGGACGAGAATTACGGCGGTTTCACGCCGTGAGTGCGGCCTACTGCTGGCCGCTGTGCGACTTGGTAATCAGCTTGACCGGGATCTTGATCTCCTTGGGGACGGGCTTACCGGCCAGGTGCTCGTAGATCGTCTCGGCCGCGACGCGGCCGATCTCCTTGGGGAACTGGGCGGCGGTGGCGTGCAGCTTGCCGGCCTGGATTGCGGCGATGGCCTCCTGGGAGCCGTCGACGGCGACGACGGTCACCTTGCCGAGTTTGCCGGCCGACTCGATGGCCGAGATCGCCCCCAGGGCGCTGGGGTCGTTGATCGGGAAGGCCGCATCGAGCTCGGGGAACCGGCCGAGCAGGTCGCGCATCACCGGACGGCCTCCCTCGATCGTCCCCTTGCCTTCCTGAATGTCCAGGATGGTCATTTCCGGGTGTTGAGCCAGGACCTGCTTGAAGCCATCGACCCGGTCGATGCACGCTTTGTTGATCGAGTGATGCAGGATGACGATCTTGGCCTTGGGGTTGACCTCGGCCAGCGCGGCCGCCGCCAGCCGGCCCGCCTCGATGTTATCCGAGGCCACCTGGCAGAGCACCAGGTCCGGGTCGCTCACCGGGGAATCGACCACGATCACCGGGACGTTCCTCCGCCTGGCCTCGATCAGGCTCCCGCGGATGCCCTCCCAGTTCACCGCGTTAAGGAACAAGGCCGCGGGCTGCTGCTGAAGCAGGTCCGAGATGTCGTTCTTCTGCTTCAGGCTGTTGAACTGGGCATCGAGCGTCACCAGGCGGTCACCGTGGGACTCGATCACCCGTTGCAGGCCCTCGTTCAGATCAACGAAGAACGGGTTGTTCATCGTCTGGAACGTCACGCCGAACAGGCGGCCGTGCGGTGCGCCCGGTCCACCAGGCTGCGGCGAACCATCGCCGCAGCCGCTCGCAACCGACACGAACAGGGCCGCCGTCACGGCGAAGAGTGCGCTGGGATATCTCATGAGCATCAGAAAGTGCCTGTTTCCCCGGTTGCGAGACCCTGTCCGACATCCTGGTCGTCCAGGTCCGGCAGGGCCAGGGCGAGCAGTCCCGAGGGGAGGAAAACACAGCCGGCGGCGATCAGGGCCGTGCGGTGGTCGTGCACCGTCGAGATCAACCCGAAGACGACGGTCCCGACCGCCGAGGCGACTCGGCCGAGATTATACCAGAAGCCGGCCCCGGTGGTGCGAAGCCAGGTGGGAAACAGCGGTGGCAGATCGATCGTGAACAGGGCGAACAGTCCCGCGAGGACGCGGATGATCGGCGGCAGGATCATCAGGCTGGCGTGGCCCCGCGGGTTGCCGCAAGTCCGGACCATCGCGAGGAAGTAGCCGGCGCACAGGACGGCGATGGTCCGGCGGTCGCCCAGGCGGCGGGCCAGCCAACCCGCGAGGCAGTTGCCCGCGATCGTGGCCACCATCACCAGGACCATCGCGACGCTCACCAGCCTGCGCTTCTCCTGTTCGGGCCAGGCCGCCAGGTTGGACAGGTTATACAAAGGGAACTGGGACCAGAACCTGGACGCCCAGTGCCCGCGCCACGAGCACGAGCCGATGAGGATGACCAGGATGGAGATACCGCTCAGGTCCGCTTGGAAGAGGTCGAGGATCGCGGGCGGCCGTCGCGGCGGCGTGGGTCCCTTCCTCCGGTTCGGGGACGGCGCGTCGGATCCCCAGGGCCGCCAGGAAGCGGAAGAGGAGCAACTGCCACCAGGTCTGAGCGATCGAGGAGAGCCCGGTGAACAGCGCATAGGTGAGGATCCTCAGGCAGAGCGCCCGGCTCCGCCCCAATCGATCGCCAAGCCGGCCGAACAGCCCACCCCCCAGGGCCCAGCCCACCAGGAACGCCACCTGGATCCACGAACCGTACCACCGAACCCCTGGATCATTCGGGTCGGACAGCGCGAGCAAGGTCGCGACGAACGGCGCCGCGACCAGCGTGTACAGGTGCATGTCCAGGCCGTCGAACAGCCAGCCCAGCCACGCCGCCAGGCCCGATTTCCATTGCGTCGCGGACAGCTCGCGGAGGCGCGGACTTTCTGTCGCGGTCATTTCACCAGTCGCGGACGCGGTCATGGAGGCTCCTGATGCACGACGCTCAGGCGACGAACTTGGGACTTCGAGCACGAGCAGCGAGATCGGTATCATCCGAAGGCGAGCGCCGATAATCGATCGCAAGTCGCCCGGCTTCCGGGTACAATGCAGGCGTAGCCGTCGAGAATCGGCTTCCCGTGCCCGAGCGGCGAGTTGGCTGAAGAGCTGCGCCGGATCGGGGAGAACATCATAATCTATACCGGCAAGGCAGTCGGAATGGACGACGGCCGGCAAATCGATTCTCGCGTACCCCCCCGACTCGCCGACAGGGGTAACCGATATCACGAGCAGAATTTCCTCGCTCGGTGGCAGTCCTCCGACGTCCAGTGGCTCCTCAGCGAGGACAAGTCTGCGGCTGAAGCCTTCGCCGACGTCTCAGAGTCTGTTCCGAAAGGTCTCTGAGCCCCCGAATGGGGGCGGTGGTGAATAGCCAGGGGCGTCAGCCCCTGGGACCGTTCCAGCGCCCCTCTCCCCTTGGGAGAGCCCCGCGGGGGCGACAGGGGTGACTGTCGCCCCCGCGGGGCTGCTGGGAAGAGAGGGGGGGCTCGGCTCTCCGCGGTCGACCAGGGGCTG
>JAJPJC010000067.1 GCA_021324445.1 Isosphaeraceae bacterium | reverse complement strand
GGGAGCGCCGGCCGCGGGCGGGTTGAGGCGCAAGCCACATGGCATCAAGAGTTTGGTTATAACGATTTTGCATGTTGGAGGGGGTAGGTGGGTGAAACCCACCGATCACCAAGACCAGCAAGGGTTGACACTGGTGGGTTTCACCCACCCTACAACCGTCAGACTGGCCTTGGGGAACTGACTCTGAATGAGGATGGTGATATCAGCATTTCGGACGCCAGGACTTCCGTCATGACCGCCCCCGAGGCCCAGGCCCGGCAACAGGCCGAAGCGGATTATGCCAGCGGGCTGGCCCAGCTCGCGATGCCCGGCCAACCGGTATCGACCGCGCCGGCGGACCCCTATGGGAGGACGCTCCTGCTCACCAGCGGCGACCTGGTGATTGCCGGTGGACCCGACGGCACGCCCGACCTGGCCATGATCGCGGGCACGGCCGAGCTGGCCCAGGGCATTCAAGTGCTGGTCGGAACCAACCTCGGGTCCGATCTCTTCAACGTGGCCTTCGGCTTCGACCTGATCAATACGCTGGCGCTGCCGCGCACGATGACGCAGATGCGCGATCTCGTGAAGCTCTGCGTGGTCAAGGCGCTCTCGCAGGACCCGCGGATCCGTCAGATCCTGACCATCGCGTTCGTCGACGAGCCGGCGTACCTGGCGCTCCATCCTGAGATCACCGCCGCGCAGCAGCAAGCGTTGGCGCAACAGCAGCGACAGTCGCGGCGATGGTCGCTCGACGTCCAGCTCGATACCCGGCTGAACGACCAGATCACAGCCAGCATCCAAGGTGTGGGGCCGTAGCCGATGAATGGGAACAGTCCACAGACCGCAGCCGCCTCCACCTCGGACACCGTGACCTACGGCGTGACCGGCCAGGGGTTCATCGTCAAGCCGTTCCAGGCGATCCTGAGCGACGCGTTCACGCGGGCGCAGCAGCTTTTCGGGCCGGATATCGACCTCCGGTCCTCGAGCACACTGCGCAAGGTCATCGAGCTGGGCTGTCTGGACTCGGCGCTGTTGTGGATGGCGCTGGACGACGTCTACCACAGCGGCTTCACCTCGACGGCCGCCGGCGCCGCGCTGGACCTGCTGGGCACCGACCTGGGCCTGGCCCGCGCCGGCCTCCAGGCATCCGGCCAGGCGACATTCAAGCTGTCCTCGACCGCGCCTGCGGACTGCGTCCTCACGCTGCCTCCCGGGACCCTGGTGGAAACCGCCCCACCCAGCCCCGTGCAATTTCGCCTGACGAACATCCTGATCCTGTCCAACGATCCGACTCAACCGTTCCCCGCGCAGGCCAGTGCCGGGGTCACCGCCGTACTCCCGGGGCTGTCGGGGAATATCGCGGCCGGTCAGCTCGCGCGGATCAACCTCACCTTCGCCGCCCGGTACCTGAGCTTCGATCCGACCTTCATCGTCGTGAGCAACGTGGCGGCGTTCAGTGGGGGCGATGGTCTCGAGGACGACAGCACCTACCGCCGCAGGCTCCAGGCGCAGCCCCGCACGTTCTGGACCGCCGATGCGATCCGGGCGACTGTACTGGGCCTCGACGGCGTGCGTGACGCGCTGGTCAGCGATCCCGACGGCGGCCTCGACTCCGCCGCGCCCCCGTACGGCGGGTTCTGCTTCGGCGACTCCGTATTCCAGATCCCGCGCGACCCGTGCAACCCGTACTTCTTCACGATCGTGGTGGCCTCTCAGCCCGGCGTGTTGTGGGAGACCGACGGCACGGCCCCTGACCAGATCGTGGGCCTCCGCGACCAGATCCTTCAGGCGCTGGAGCCGATCCGGCCGATCGCGACGTTGCCGACGCTGGTTCAGGCCGACAGCGTCGTCGTGGCCCTCCGCGCCCAGTTGACGCTCGAGCCCGGCGCCGATCCCGGGGGCGTGCTGGCCGCCGCCGGGCTCGCCGTGTCCGCCTACATCGCCTCGCTCCGGCTGGGCGACGCCGTCTTGTATTCCCAGGTGCTGCGGGTCCTGACCGAGGTGGCGGGCGTGAGCGATGTCCAGAACCTCCGGCTCCGCCGCTGCCCGTCGCTCTTCGGTGAGGTCGTCTTCGGGCCGCCCGTGGTCTACGCCGACCCGGACAATATCGCGCAGCTCGAGGCGCCTTGCGGGGGCAACCTGACGCTGGCCTCCAACGAGGTCGCCGTATTCGACAACGACTCGAGCCTCATGGACCTGGAGGTCACGAGCTCATGAGCGCGCTCACGAGCCTGGTTCCCACGACCGTCCCTGACCCGTTCGCCCTGGCGCTGCGGTACGCCACGGCCCCCTATGCGCAGGGCACCGCGACCCTGACGCTGGGGCTGGGCCCGGCCGGCGCGGGCGTCTCAGATGTATTGCCTTATGATTTTAGCACGTTTCAAACACAGTATGGCATCCAGCTCCAGGACATCGTTGTCTCCTACCTCCTGACCCTTCAGGCCGATCAGCTCTCCGGTCCGTCCGCCGTGGACATCGACTACGCGACGGACTCCGGCCCCGGGACAGTTCACCTGCTG
Source organism: Isosphaeraceae bacterium (assembly GCA_021324445.1). Taxonomy (GTDB): domain Bacteria; phylum Planctomycetota; class Planctomycetia; order Isosphaerales; family Isosphaeraceae; genus JAJPJC01. The sequence continues at coordinate 24,369 of JAJPJC010000067.1, read as the reverse complement.
GTGCCCTCCGGGAGCCTGGCCGGGACCAGCTTCGCGGTCGCGCCGTTGCCGAGCGATCCCAGCCTGTTCCTCCAGAAACTGACCGAGCATCCGGCTCCCGGTCCGGCACAGCCCGCGGGCCCGGGCAAATGGTCCTTGACGGCCCTGCTGGGCAACCTGGCACGTCTGCTCTGGGTCATCTCGGGCGAGTCGCAAGTGCTGGCCTCAACCGCCCGTGACGTGAAAGCCCAGGTCCACTTGCTGACGGCGCGCGGAGGCAGCCTCGATCACATCGGCGCGGACCTGGGCGTGCCCCGGCTCCTGCCCGCGCCCTACCGCCTCGATCTCGACCCCGACACCGTCGCCCTCTATCATCTCGACGATCCGATTGCCCCCTTGCTCGACGCGGCGCACGACTACCCCGGCGTCAATATCGGCGCGAAACGCGGTGTGCCCGGCCGGTTTGGCGGTGGCTGTCAGGTCACGTCCAATGGGGGGCTCGTCGTCCCCGACGCGCTGGCCTTCGTGATCGACCCGACGATCGGGTTCACCGTGGAGATGTTCGCCGAGCTCGCAGCCGCGCCCGGCGCGAACGAGACGGTGGTCTTTGCCGTCAAGCGACCCCGTTTCGACCAGTCCGACTCGCCGGGCTGGTCGCTGGCGCTGGAGCCCACGGCCACGGGCCACGACCTGGCGTTCACGCTCACCGACACGGCGGGCAACGTGATCCGCACCGCCGCGGCCAATCCAGCATTGCCCGCAGGGTGGTTCCACGTCGCCGGGGTTGTCAACCCGGGCACGAAGCAGGCCGTGGTTTACCTCAACGGCGTCGCCGCGGCCACCGCGCCGCTGGGCGCGCTCGGCGTCGTCGAGACCGGCGCCGACATCGGGCTGGGTGCCGACCGGACTGGCGTGGCTCACCTCAATGGCAGCCTCGACGAGGTCCGCTTCTCGGCCACCGCGCGGACGGACTTCTCCTCCGTGCTGGGCGCAGGCGCCAAGCCCTATCCCGTGGACGACCTGACGATTTCCCTCTATCACATGGATGAGACCGACGACTGGATCGACGAGGACCTCGGCGCGCACTTCGCGGTCAACCGGGGCGCCACGCGCGGCGCGCCCGCGCGGTTCAACGCGGGCCTTTTGTTCACAGGTGACCCGCTGCCGGTGGCGCATTGCGCGTCGGAGCGCGACTTCCAGGCGAAGCTCCGCGCGGGCACCTGGGACCGGTCGGCCGGCGGCGCGGTGGTCGGCTCCGGCCCATATACCCGGTTCGGCTACCGGCAGGGTGCGATCGCCGAACCCGGGTTGACGTCCTCCCCGGAGCCCGTGCTGGTCAACGACTCCGCCGTCGTGGATCCCAGCGCCCGAGGGCTGCTGACGACGGCCTGCTATGGCTTCGCACCGGCCGATCCGAACCATCCCAATGCCCCTTCGGACCCGTCGCAAACGATCGCCGCGTTCCAGGCGGCGGGCCGCTCGGTCCAGGAGGCGATCGACTATTTCGGCGAGTGGTTCGGGCTCGGCGCCAGTTATTTCCAGACCCAGTACCAGGCGCACCAGATCACCGCCGCGCACGAGACCTGCCAGTCGGCCGGCGCGACGCCGAGCTCGGTCCTCATCCCCGGGTCGGCGAGTTTCGCTTTCGACGCGACGACCAGCTTCACGGTCGAGGCATTCATCCGTCCCATCGCCATCGCCGACGATTACGCGCGGGCGGTGGCGGCCTCGCGCTCCTCGGGCCTGCGGGTGGGCGAGGCCAACGCCGGCGAAGCGGGCTGGGCGCTCTGCCTGGGACCGTACCGCTCGATCCCCAACAACCTTCGCTGGGTGGTCGGCGACGCGGCCGGGAACCTCGTGACGGTCGACGCCAACCTCAACCTGGCCGACGGCGCGTTCCATCATGTCGCGGGGGTTGTGGACCGGGGCGTGGGCGTGGCTCTCCTGTTCGTCGACGGCGTCGAGGTCAACCAGTCGCCGCTGGCCAAGCTCGGCGTGGCGGCCACCAACGGCGACATCACCCTGGGCAACTCGCCCAAGCTCGACGCGCCGTTTGCCGGCCTGATCGACGAGGTGCGGATCTCCTCGGCCGCGCGGCGGCTCTTCCAGCCGGTCCTCGGCGAGGGGGATGATCGCTACCGACAGCGGCTGGCCATCTTCCAGCCCTGGCGTCTGCCGTCCTACGGCGCCATCCTGAGGGGAGTGCAGGCGCTGACGCTCAGCGACCCGTCCCAGGTCGACGTCACGAGTCTCCTGCTCGGGTCCGAGCCGATCCCCGCCAACCTGGTCCAGTTCGTCGTGGACGAGACCGACAGCACGCGGTTCTGCGCCTCGACGTGGCTCCGGGTCATCCCCGAGGGACTGACACCCGGCCAGAGCATCGCCGCCAACGGCACCACCCCCGCCACGGAGCCGGCCGTCACGGCCCTGGCGAACCTGCCATCCAGCTCCCCGGCGCTCCTGAGCGAGCCGGACGGAACAAACTACACCTTCACGACTCCCCAGAGCCGCATGATGGTGCTCGCCACGGCGAAGGCGCTCGAACGGTTCGCGGCGCGGCTGCACGCGGTCGCGCCGTCGGCAAAACTGAGCATTCTCAGCGCCTACCAGGTGGCGCAGCCCGCGCAGGCTGGTCAGGCCGCGCCGGTCACCAACGACGGCCTGGGCCTGGCGCTGACGCTGGTCCTGGCCGCGCCGGTCACGGGCCTGGACCTCGGCGTCCTGGGCGCACTGGCGTTCGAGACAGGCATCGCCTACGTCGCGTATGAGAACGACCCCGTCACCCCCTTCTTGCGGCTGGTCGTCGCGCCCGGCGCCGACCTCCAGCTCGAGGCCACCGGCTCGAACCCCGGTCTCGACCCTCAAGGCCGGCAGATCGCCGTCGTGAATCAACCGCTCACGATCGCGATCACCCGGCCCAAGCCCCAGAAGGTCAACGGGCAGGCCCCACCCCTGGACTGGATCCTCCTCCGGTGCGGGCCCGGCAACGGGTCGTTGACCCCGGCCGGGACGGACAACAGCGTCATGACCTTCACCGGCTCGGCCTTGGGCGTCGTGACGATCGAGGTGCGGTACCCGCTGCCGGACGGGATCACGGTCCTCATCGGGTCGCTCCAGATCGTTGTAGCCCCGCTCAGTCTCGACGGCTGCGACATCCTCGGCGGCGACGGCACCGCCGACGTCACCGAGGACCAGACCTCCGGCGCGGCCGACCCCAGTTTCCTCAGCGAGTTCCTCATCCAGAGCGCCGTCGCGGGCGTCGATTACGCCCCGACTGTCGCACCGGAGCCCGCGTCGAACCTGATGCAGATCCCCCTGGATTCGGCCCTGGCCGGGCTGGCCAGGCTGGCGGCGAAGGAACCCGGCTCGCCCCGGATCACGGTGCTGTCGGCGTACGACCCGAACGCGTCGAACCTTCAGAGCGTCGGTCGCGGGATGGTGATCGCGCCGAGCGCGGCCAACCTGACCGCGGCGCGACTGGGGGCGCTGGCGTTCCTCGCCGGTTTCTCCTACATCGAGCGGCGCCGCTATCCGCCTTCGGTCTATGTCTCGGTGCCCCAGGGCAATCTCTTCCAGGTCGTCAGCGGGCCACTCCGCCGCCTCTGGCCCAACGCCCGGATCAGCGGCCGCGGCGACTTCATGGCGACCGAGTTCGACGCCGCCGGGCCGCCTGACGCGAATTTCAACCCGGGCATCCTCCAGGCGTTCAACGACCCCCGCGCGGCCTTCGTCGCGGGGGTCAGCAACCTGGTCCAGCCCGTCCTGGCCACGGCCCTCACGGCGATGCTCAGCGCGATCGCGGCCGACGGCGCGGCCGGGGTGTTGCAGGTGATCGGCGGCTACAAGGCCCAGGACCCGTCGCTGCTGGGCGTCGGCCGCGCCCTGCTGTTCCGCCACCCGTCGGTGGCCGCCGACCGGCTCTCGGGCTACGCCCTCCAGGCGGGCTTCGGCTTCGTGCAGCACCGGACGCTCGACCCGGGCGGCCCGGCGGTCTACGCGGCGGCTTACCCGTCAACCGGACCCCCACCCAACCTCCTCGTCGACTCGGACTCGAACTACGTCAACGTCTATCAGAACACGCTGATCGAGCTGGGCATCCGGCCGCGATTCCCCGTCAAGGGGCGGCTCGACTGGTGCCTGACGCCCGCCTGCCCGGCGGCGGCCAACCTCTCCGCGGCGACGCCCGACCCGTCGGACCCGCCCGGCATCACCGAGAAGGTGTTCCAGGGGACCGCCCCGGGCGCCGTCGCGGCCACGGCGACCTTCTCCCTCAACGACTTCTCCGAGCCGTTCCAGTTCCTCGTCGAGCCGGCCGGCTCTGGAGGCGACGGCGCGCCGCAGCCGAGGATTACCAAGGATCAATATGACGACCTGCTCAACTTCCTCGACGCCTACCACCCGGCCGGCGTCGAGGGCGTGACCCGCGGCATCCGCGCCTACGTCCACGGCTTCCAACGGCCGCCGCGCTGGGACCGACTCCCGACCGCCGCGACCTTCCCGCGCTATCGCGCCAATCCGTCGTAACTCGGCCGGCCCAGCCGGCATCATCAGTCAGCCTGATTCGCCCGGAGGACACCTGCGATGAGCACCACCACGATCAGCTACACCCGCCAGTTCAGCCACAAGGACTGGATCGACTTCGTCGACTCGGTCCAGGCCGGTGGAACCAATGGCATCAACATCCGAATGCACGCGATCGAGGCGGAGTTCGATACCCTCTCCCAGGTCATCGCGCTGATCAGCACGGCCCTCCAGGCGCCGGCACCCAAGCCCCAGACGCTCACGCTCCCGCCGGCCCTCGCCGCCACGACCAGCCCCCCCTGGGCGCAGCAGGTCGGCGCGGTCACGGTGCCCACCACGGGGTCGCCCGCCAACGCGTTCGCGACGACGGCATCCGGATTCCTGTCGGTGAACCTCCCCAACGGGGCCACGATCCAGGCGCTGCGCGTGACCGGCTCCAGCGCGGGAGGGATCCTCACCGTGATCCTCTACCGCCAACCGTTGACGGGGGGCGCCGAGCAACCGGTCTTGCAGGTACTCAACAGCTTCCCGGCCGTGGCGACCGCGGCCGCATTCGACCTCCCGCCGGCACCCCAGAACGCCAATGCCGTCGTGGACAATACCACATACAAGTACTTTATCGTCGCGACGTTGACCGGCGGCAACCCGACCTTGAGCGCCGGCGGTACCACCTTGAACGCGTTCCAGATCACGTACACCGCGACCTGAGCGCGGGGCGGGGGCAACCCCGCCGCAGTGCATCCGCGTTTCTCCTGTGCATCCTGGGTCGACCACTCAGAAAAGGAGCTCGTCATGCCCAATGGCAACGGTCTGAACAACCTCTACATCCCCTACCAGGCGGGTGACAACGGAACTCGGCCTCTCCCCTCCGGCGCCAATTTCTGGTCCGGCCCGGGGGTGACGCTCGACCCGACCAATGGGGCCGTGGACCAGAGCACCTACATCCCCAACAATCAACCCTGTGGCATCCTGGTGCAGGTCCAGAACAAATCCCAGGTCGCGTACCAGCTCATCACCGTCGAGGTCTGGGTCTGCAACCCCGCGACGCTGGTCGGCCCGGAGAGTGGCCTCCCCATCGCCTCGGGCAGCTCCACGACGTCGATGACCGGACAGGTCCTCAACCCCTCCGGCATGCAATTCATCGTCCCGGTGGCCGGGTTCCAGCCCTACCCGGGCCTGACCAAGTCGCCCGGCGACCACGTCTGCCTGATCGCCAACTGCTACGGCACGACCGCCGATAACCAGACCGACGGCCAATCGCTGATCGGCTCGACCACGGCCAACTTCGTCTCCCTGGTGCAAACCGACGGCCACGTGGCGCAACACAACATCTTCGCCCAGCAGACCCAGGGCGGCCAGAACAAGCTGAGCTTCGGCTTCAACGCCGCCACGGCGCAGGACCAGGGGCACGAGGACGTCACCCTGGAGATCTTGCATCAGCCCGCGGCTACGGGGCTCACCGCGGGAGACCTGGCGTTCTTGCACAACGGCCCGTTCAAGCACCTGCCCCTTCACCCGGGGACCCACTCCGTGAAGGACTACCTGATCCACGGCTGCCACGGTGGTCCGACAAAGCGGGGCACGGTGCGGATCCATGCCAAACATCCCGTACCGCTCCAGCTCGAGATCGAACTGGATCACCACGAAACCAAGGGTGCCGTCCAATCCTTCGACGTGATCCAGAAGGGGGCCAACGGCCAGGTGCAGGGGGGGATTCGACTCCTGGCGGTTGTCGCCCACTGACGCAGGACCGGCCCCCGGATTGCGGGGAAGCCTTGCGGGAGCCGTCCCGGATCGATTCCACCCCGCCCCGCCCGCGCCGCTGGGCACGACCGCTCGGCCACCGAGACGGTCAAGGACCTCCATGCGGCGCGGGCCATTCCGACTTCAAGCTTGTACGCAGCGCACTCGACCCTCGGTCCTTCGACGCCACCGAGGCTGTCTCTGCTCCATCGATCGGTATCGATCCCCTGCGCCCTACGAGTGACATGGCCGATTTGATCTACTGCACACGTCAGAGTGTCCCGGCGGGCCGATGGCGAGGGCCGTGCGGCCGGGGGCGCGACTTGGGGAGATCGCGGAGCTTGTCGGACGCGGCCCACGCCCCGTCCGGCCGGTCCTCAGAGCGGGAGACCGCGACCCATGGCGAGCGACCGGGCGCGGAAGCGGTGCCCGGGGGCATGCCCGCCTCGCGCGACTCGACGTCTCAGTCGACCGTATTCTCGTTGCGTGGCCGCGCGCCGAACGTCAGCGCCACGTCATGGATCCTCAGCCAGGCTGACCGATGGACCGGATCGCCGGTCCGCCCGATCGGGGCCCCGGTCGCGTTTTCCACGACCACCGCGACGCCCAGGCCGTGACCGATCGGGAAATTCACGCCGCCGGCCGTCGAACCGAGGTAGTGCTGGAGCGTGAACGCTCGGGCCTGCCCGACATCGCCGTACTCGGGGCGGATGGTCAGCGAGGCCAGTTCCTGGACCCGGCGCGGGTCCTTCGCGGCGTCGGCGAACCGGAAGAGCACCAGCCGGCAGACCATCGCGTCGCGGAGGTCCCGCTCGAAGTGCTCCCGCGTGCTCCCGCCGCCGCTCGCCGTGACCGTGAGAGTGTACTCGCCGCCCCGCGCCGACCGGATCTCCTGCGCCAGGATCGCGCGGGCTCCGGCCGCGATGGTCGCGGCGGGCCCGTACCCGAGGGCGATATGACGTCGCGGAGCCTCGACGGCCTTCACGATCAGTCCCTGGCCGTCGGCCTCTGTCCCGAGCGGCCAGCCGCGCCAGCCCTTCTCGCGCGAGGGCGGCGCCACGGCGAGCAAGGGGCGGCCCGAGGCGAAGTCGGTGTCCAGGAGCAGGCTCGCGTCGTACGGCGGGACGAACGACAGGTCGCCGCCCGGCTCGCAGCGCGCCGGTGTGGCCGGGGCCGCCCCGAGGATCGCGTGCAACGGCTCCCCGCGCGTGATCGGCTGCGGGCGGTTCAGCTTGTCACGGAAGGTGCTTCGGTGATCGATCCCGAGCAAGTGGAAGATCGTGGCCGTCAGATCGTGGGGGCGGATCGGATTGCTCGCCGGATAGGCGCCGTTGCGGTCGCTGGAGCCGAAGACCTGCCCGCCCGCGATCCCCGCACCCGCCATCACGAAGCTGAACACCTGGCCCCAGTGGTCGCGGCCCCCCTGGCCATTGATCTTCGGGGTCCGGCCGAACTCGCCGATGGCCACCACCAGCGTCTCGGCGAGCAGGCCCCTGGCCTGGAGATCCTGGAGTAACGCGGCGAAGGTGACGTCGAATTGGGGACAGAGCACATCCTGCAAGCGGTCGGCATTCTGGGCGTGGGTGTCCCACATCGGATTGTCCACGGCCGAATCGCCCGGCTCGCGCGTCCAGTTCACATGGACCAGCCGCACCCCGGCCTCGATCAAGCGGCGGGCCAGCAGGACCGTCTGGCCCCAGGAGTAGCGCCCGTAACGGTCGCGGAGCGCCTCCGGCTCCCGGCTCAGATCGAAGGCCGTCCGGGCGCGGCCCGAGGACACCAGGTCGTAGGCGTCCCTGGCGAAGCGGTTCCAGGGCGCCAGGGCGCCGCTGCGCTCCACGTCGCGAAAATAGCCGTCGAGCTGGTCGAGCAGCTGGTGGCGCCGGTCCACGCGCAGCCGGGGGAGTTCCGCCGGCAGGTCCAGGCCCTCGATCCGATAGTCCGGTGCGGCGGGGTCGCCGATGAACCGCTCGGGCTCCCAGAGCTTGCCCAGGAACCCCGCCGTCTGGCCGGCGGGGGTGACGTTGTCGTTGAGCCGCATCACGTCGGGGATCCAGACCGACGTCAGCGCGGGCATCGATTCGCTCGGCTTGAGCATCTTGACGATCGAGCCGAAGTAGGGCCAGTCGCCGGGCTTGATCTGACGGGCGCTGCCCGGTCCGTAGGGATAGCCGGTGAGCACCCAGTAGCCGCTGACGTCGTGATTGGGGTCGTCGGTGGCGATCGACCGCACGACCGCCAGCTTGTCCGCCAGCCGCGCGGTGCGCGGCAAGAGCTCGCAGAAGCGGATGCCGGGCACGTTGGTGGCGATCGGACGGAACAGGCCGCGGATCTCGGCGGGCGCCTCGGGCTTGGGGTCGAAGGTCTCGTGCTGCGGGGGTCCGCCTTGCAGCCAGAGGAAGATCACGTTCCTGGCCCGGCCGAAGGTCGCTCCCTCCAAGCCGCGAATGAGCGACGGGTCGGGCGGGGCGGCGTGGGCCCGCCTGGCGTCGGAGCCGGCTTGCAGGAGTTCGCCCAGGCCCAGTCCCAGTGCGCTCAGGCCACCGACGCGCAGCCATTCGCGCCGGGTCTGGCCGTCACAGAGCCGGTTCGGCCGATCGTCGAGTCCGTACATCGGTTCTCCCCCGTGTCACCCTCGCTCCCGAACGAGTCCCTCCAAACGTATCCGCCGGAGCGACGGGTCGCAACCCACTTCGATCGGGAACCCGGGCATGTTCTTCCGGGACGACCGGCGTTACCTTGTTGTGAGTGCCGGCCTTCTCCGCCGCGAGACTCCACAGCACAGGAATCGACCGATGCACCGGATCTACGTCGTGTTCGGCCTTTGCGGTTTGCTCCTCGCAGGCCCTCGGCCCGATAGCCGGCAGATCGAGAAGGACGCCGGGAATCGGCAGGCCGGCCGGAGCGGCGGAGATCCGGCCCATGGCCAGACCGTGTCGGGGGCGGACAAGGCACCTGGCTCCGGTCCGCGACGGCGCGCTCACGTGCGTCTGCGTCGCAACGACGCGCCGGCAGCCGCCCGCGTCAGCATCGCCGGGAGTGACGGCAAATCCTACGGGCCGGCTGACGCCGCCATTCGCAAGACGAAGCGCGACGAGCCTTACTTCTACGCGGACGATTCCTTCGACGTGGAGTTGCCACCGGGTCGCGTGCGGATGACTGTCAGCGGTGGCCTCGAGACGATCCCTCAGGTGGTGACCGTGGACGCCGATGCGGCCACCGAGCTGACCGTGCAGATGCTGGATTGGGTCGACATGGCGGCGCGCGGTTGGTATTCGGGCGATTCACACGTCCATCTCCACACGGGCGGCCCGATCGGCGTGACGGTGGCCGATGCGCTGGTCGCCGCCCGGGCCGAGGGGGTCAATTACGTCAATCTCTGCGTGTCCAACAACGTCGGCGATGACATCCGCGACGCGGAGCTGATCACCGGCAGGCCGCATGCCGCCTCGACGGATCGGCATCTCCTGGTCTTCGGCGAAGAGATGAGGAGCACCATCTACGGACACATGCAGTTTTTCGGAATCCAGAGGTTGGTTGAGCCGCAATACACGGGCTTCGACGGGACGCCGCACCGGCACGACTTCCCCGCCAATCACGTGATGGCTACCGAGGCGGTCCGCCAGGGCGGCCTCGTGACCTACGGCCACCCCATGTTCGCCGGAGAGCCGTATCCGTTCGGGAAGGACCCGGCGCGAGCCGGCGCCGCGGCGCGGGAGCTGCCGATCGATGCCGTGCTCGGCGTGGTCCAGGCGGTCGATCTGATGTCGTACAACAGCGATGAGGACCTCTCCGCCGGACTCTGGTACCGGCTGCTGAATTGCGGACTGAAGCTCGCGGCGTGCGTCGGCACCGACGCGCTGCTGGATCGTTCGACCGAGCCTCTGGGTGGTGAGCGGGTCTATGTGAAGACCGCCGGTCCGCTGACGATGCCGAGCTGGCTTGACGGGCTGAGGAGCGGCCGGAGCTTTGTCACCAACGGTCCCATCCCGACGCTGGAAGTCAACGGCAAGGGTCCGGGCGAGACGTGTGACCTCACGGAAGCGAGCCGGGTCCGCGTGGCCGTAACGGTGGAGAGCTCCGTGCCGTTCCACAGAATCGAAGTCATCGTGAACGGCGAGGTGGCGGTACACGATGACTCTGCGGGCGACCTGGCGGGGCTGCGGGTCAGACGCCTGGATGTGGAGTTGCCGATCGGGCGGAGTAGCTGGATCGCCGTGCGGGTCCGCGGACCCGAATCTCCGCCGGTCTTCGACGGGCCCGTCTGGGCTCACACGAGTCCGGTCTACGTCCAGGTGGCCGGCCGGCGCATCGCGAGCCGGCAGGACGCGGAGTACTTCGTCGCCTGGGTCGAACAGATGCTGCGGGTCATCGATGCCCGCAATCGCTTCGCCGGCATTGAGGATCGGCGCCAGGTCGAATCGCTGCTCCGGAGGGCGCAGGACGAGTTCCGCAAGCTGGTGGATGCCAGGTAGTCTGGAAACGACGGCGCCGAGAAGGTGGCGCTCCCTGACGGGGTCCGATCTCGGTGACCTGGGGATCGACCAGGACCATGTCGAGGTGCTCAATGTACCGCCGATCGGATAGGAAAGGCGGATCATGAGGCGATCCTCAGCGCGGCCGCTGCTTCTGGAGAGGCCGGCCGCCGTCCGGGTTGAGCCGCCTCCACCAGACGGGCCCCTCGCGCTCGACCTCGGCGTTCAGCGCCTCCAGGCGCCGCCGCAGGGTGAGCAGGCGCTCCGGCTCCGCCGCCGATAGGTCTCTCGTCTCTCGGGGGTCGGCCGCGAGGTCGTACAGTTCCAGGTGGGTGAAGTCCTGGGAGGCCAGCAGCTTCCAGTTTCCGTCGCGGAGGGCCATGTGCAGGTTCTCCCGGGGCGGGGCCATGTTCAGCCGCCAGTACAGCGGCCTCGGCCGCGTGACGGAGTTGGCCGCGCCGGTCAGGACCCGGGAGACGTCCGCCCCGTCGATCACCCGGTCCTCCGGCGGCTTCACGCCGCAGACGCCCAGGATCGTGGGGAACAGGTCCGAGCCGATCACCGGCACGTCGCAGGCCGTCCCCCGCGGGATCCGCCCCGGCCAGCGCGCGATCCCGGGGACGCGGATGCCCCCCTCGTACATCGACCGCTTCCGACCGCGGAGGCCGCCGGTGCTGCCGCGGGTGCGGCCGGTCTTGCCATCGCCCTCCGGCCCGTTGTCCGAGGTGAAGACGACGAGCGTCGCGGCCGTGAGCTTCTCGTCGTCGAGGGCCTTCATGAGCCGGCCGAAGGCGTGGTCGAGCTGGGTCACGTTCCCATGGTGCTGGCGGACGTCCTCGGCCAGGTCGGCGTACGGCTCCTGGAACCGCGGATCGGTCTCGATCGGCAGGTGTGGCTCGTGCGTCCACACGGCGAGGAAGAACGGCTTCGCCTTGTCCCGCTTCGTGGTCAGCCAGTCGATCGCCTCGTCCACCACCAGCGGGGCGGAAAAGCCGCGGAGCTTCCCGACCGGCCGGCCGTCGCGGACGAAGTTGACCGGGTCCTTGTGGCTCGGGGCGGCGTTGTTCTGGGTCGCCATCCAGTGCGCGTACCCGTGGTCGCCCGGCTGCGGCTGGGCCGGATCATTGAACCGGCCGTTGAGGTGCCACTTGCCGACGTGGCAGGTGGCGTAGCCCGCCGCCTGGAGCAGCTTCGGCAGGGTGATCTCGCTCGTCCGCAGGTGGACCTCGCTCCCCTCGGCGATCCAGGTGTAGACGCCGTTGCGGTGCGGGGTGCGGCCGGTCAGGATCGCCGAGCGCGATGGCGAGCAGACGGCGCTGGCCGCGTAGCACTGGGTCAGCCGCACGCCCTGCCGGGCGAAGGCGTCGAGGTTCGGCGTCCGGATCCGCGGGTGGCCGAAGCACCCGAGGTCGCCGTACCCGAGGTCGTCGGCCAGGAAGACGATCACGTTCGGCCGGCCCGGCTCGGCGGCACGCGCGGCCGTCAGACTGAACATTCCCAGCGCCAGCCCGAGGGCGAGCGATCGGTTCATGGGGAAGCCTCCGGGGAAAGCCATCAAACTACCTCGTCCCGGCCGGCTTCGCCAGCAGCCGGAGCTGCTCGGGGGTCACGGGTGTGGCCGGCCGGGGGTTCGAGGCGGTGAGCGCCAGGTCGTCGCCATAGTGCTTCTGAAGTCGGGCGAGGCGCCGCAACAAGTCCGCGACGCGGTCGCGCTGCGCCGGATCATCGGCAAGGTTCCTGATCTCGTCCGGGTCGGAGTGCAGATCGAAGAGCTGCGTGACATCCACCGCGGGGTAGCGGATCAGCTTCCAGCGGGCGTCGCGGATCGCCCGCTGCTTGCCGAGGTACGCCAGCAGCAGTTCCGATCGGGCCGTCGTCGCCCGACCGTCGAGCACCGGGCGGAAGCTCGTCCCGTCGATTCCCTCCGGCAGCTTCGCCCCGATGAGGTCGCAGACGGTCGGGTAGATATCGAACAGGTAGACGAGGGCATCGCTGCGGCCCTGCGGGATGCCTGGGCCGGCGAAGACCAGCGGGGCCTTCATGCTGTGGTCGTAGAGATTCTGCTTGCCGAGCAGCCCATGGCTGCCGACGGCAATCCCCTGGTCGGCGGAGAAGATCACCAGCGTGTGGTCGAGCTGCCCGAGATCCTGGAGCGCCTGGATGAGCCTCCCGATGTGAAAGTCGAGAGCGGTGACGGTGGCGTAATACTCGTGCAGGGTGCGGCGGACATCACTGCCGGTTCGAGGCCAGGGCAGGAGCTGCTCGTCGCGGACGACCAGCTCACCGTTGTCAAACGGATGGATGGGGAGGAAGTCCTTCGGGAGTGGGATCTGATCCGGTTCGTACTGGTCGAGGTACTTCGGGGCGGCCACGCGCGGGTCGTGCGGGTTGGCGAACGCCAGATACATGAAGACCGGGCGCGGGTCTCGATTCGCCTTCAGGAAGGCGATGGCCTCATCCACGATCGCCTTGCCCGGCTCGCCGCTTCGCCGCTCGGCGTCGTCATCCTTCAGGTACTTGTTGATCTCGAACCGCGCCTGGATCAGCAGAGCGGTGTTGCTGCGCTTGCCGTGGTGGTAGGTGAGGTAGGCGGCGTCCTTCAGGCTCAGCGGGAAGTTCGGTCGATCGCCTGGGGCGAGCAGTCCCTTGTAGGCATCCGGCATCCCGGGGGGTCCGAAGTCCTTCCAGCGGAGGTAGGCGTTGCCGCTGAGGAGCATGTTTCGGCTCGGGGTGCAGACGGCGGACGAGTTGCCGCCGAAACAGTAGGCGTTCGTCATCACGAAGCCGCGTCGGACGAGGGAGTCAAGGTTCGGTGTCCGCGCGACCGGGTTGCCGAGCGCGGCGATCGTGTCGGCGCGCATGTCGTCGGCGAGCAGGAACACCACGTTCGGCCTCGCCGTGTCGGCGACGTGGGCTGGCGTAGCGGTCAACGTGGTCGCGAGCGCGAGGATCAACCGGCTCATCGTTGGACACCTCCTGCGGTGTGCTTCCTGACGGGCGCCGCCAGCTCTGCGCGGACGGCGGCCAACTCGGGTCGTCGAACAGGTTCACTGTCTCGACCGGGTCGGATCAGGCGGCTCCGTGCTGGCTCCTCCGAGTCGATCGTGACTGGCTCGTGTCTCGTCGACCGGAGATCATGCCGGAACCAGGGAGGAGGCCGGCGGTGGTCAAGGCCCCCGAGCGCAACGATAATGATTTTCGAGCCCGTGGGCGAGAGGTCAGGGGACGGACGTGGAAGGCCGGCGGTTTCGAGAGTCCTCGAAGGACATGGAAACACTCTGGTCACGACCTGCCTCCCCATTTCCTCCAGCGGCCTGATGTCCTCGTCGGGGTCGGCTGCAGCTTCACGACGACCATCACGGACATCCGTTGCTTCCGCAGCCGGCGGCTCCGTCGAAGCGAGTCGGGAGCTGGGAGCGGTGCCGGCGTCTGACGGTCAGGACGCGGTCCACTCCGGGGCCGGGTCGTAGCGGATGTCACGGAGGTGCGGTGTCCTCACCCGCAGGCCGCCCTGGGCACGAGAGTCCATCAGCGCGGCGAGGACCCCGGTGACCAGGTACGTCCTCTCGACCGGGTAGCTGGGCCGGCCAGTGCGGAACATCACCTCGATGTGATTGCACAGGAAGCTGAAGTGGTCGCGCTGGGGCTTGTTCAGCTCACACCAGGTGCCGACCGGCTGGGGCCGCCCGGCCACCCGGGCGGCGAAGGCGAACTCGGCGACCAGCCGCCGGGCCAGATAAGCCGCCGCGCGAAAGCCGTCGGCGTATTCGACGAGGAAGACGGCCGCCTCCGGGTCGGCCCGGCGACAGGCCGCCACGTCCTTCGGCAAGCCCTCGGCGCCCGGGACGTGGCGCAAGGCGGCCGGGAGCAGATCGGCTGGCCAGAGCCCCTGTGCCGCGGCCTGCCAGGTCGCCTGGCCCTCCAGGCAAGCCACCGCGGTCACACCGGTCGCCGTGCCGCGCCGCCGCTCGACGAAGGCCTGGAGCAATTCCAGCGTGTGGAACCCATAGACCTCGAGGCCGCTGAAGCCGACGGCCAGCGCCGCCTCCAGCGGGATCCCCTTCCGGAACGCCAGAGGCGGTCGACGCCAGGCGACCGGCACGCTGGAGCCGGCCATCATCGGGAAGCCCAGCTCGCGTGATTGGCGGTACATCCACTCGGCGTCGGTCCAGGAGTAGGAGAAGTGCTTGTCGTTGTAGACCGGCACGCTCCGCCCCGAGCGCCGGAAGGTCTCGACGATCTCGGCGAATAGCCGGCGACGGGGGTAGAGCTGCTGCCCCTTGGCATTGATCGGGTAATCGCCGTGCTCGCCGATCAGGAGCACGCCGTCGACGTCGAGCTTGGTGCCGCCCCGCGTCAGCGCCCCCGTGGGGGAGCCGATCAGGGGGATGCCGTAGCGAGCGGCCATGCCCCGGCCGATATCGCTCTCGGGGAACTGCTCGATCGCCAGGCTCACCACCTCGCAGTGGGGCAGGTGAGTCCGCTCGGCGATGGCATACCCCTCGATGAACTTGGTGATGATGTCGTCGGCGTGCGAGTATCGGAAATAGACCGTCGCGATGGCCGCGATTCGCTTCCTGGGCCCGTCGGGCTTCGGCAGGGCATCGGTCGGAAGGACGATCCGCGGCTCGGGCCTGGGCTGGCTCTTGAGGATAGAGTCACCGGCGGCATCGTCTACGACGGCCGCGCCGGCCGCCGAACCGACCGGCGTGATCGCCATGGCGGCGCCAGCGGCGTGGAGGAAATCGCGACGCGACGGGCGGCATCCCTCAGCCATGAGTCGAAGTCCTTCGGTCCGGTGAGTGTCGAGACACAACGGGTGCAGCGAGCATAACTCCTCGTCGCCCGCACGGCTACAAGTCAGGCCACCAGCGCCATCACGGACCGAACTTCATGAAACGGCCCGAGGCCGTGTGAGCTTTCGTGCCACCTCCGACGCGGCGCGATCGAGGCCGGACCCGACGGCCATCCTCACCTGGAGCGATCGCGGGTCGTGATCGACTGCGACCTCCCCGAGGAGCTGATCCTCGACCGCCATCCCAACTTCTGGTCTGACCTCCAGGGGAGCCGGCTGGGCATCCCGTCCGGCTACCCGGCCAGCCGCCCCAGTCCCTGGTACGACCAGGAGCGGCGCGAGCCTGCTCCGTTCCTCTGCACCTCCATGGGCCGGCCAGGGGCCGACGGCCAAGCTTACGGGGCGACCGACGATCTCGGCTAGGCCGCCATCGAGAACAAGGTCCAGGTCGACGATCTGCACGCCACGATCTTGCATCTGCTGGGCTTCGACCATACGCTCTTGACGTACTTCCACGGCGGCCGCGACCTGCGGTTGACCGACGTCCATGGCCACGTGGTTCGAGGGCTGCCGGCCTGAAGTCACCGAGGTCCAGGGCCACGGGCCACTCCAGGATCCTGCTGACGAAGAGGAGGCGAGACGACGTCCGGTGATCATCTCCCATGAACGGCTCGAACCCCTCATCAGCTCCCTCTTCGCCGCCGCCGGCTGCGGGCTGGAGGAGCACGCGCGGATCGCTCGTCGCCTGGTCGAGGCGAACCTCGTCGGCCACGACTCGCACGGGATCATCCGCGTCCCGACCTATATCGACTGGCTCCGCGCCGGCCAGGTGCTGGCGAACCAGACACCGAAGGTCGTGTTCGAGAACTCGGTGCTCGCCGTGGTCGACGGGCAATTCGGCTTCGGCCAGGTGATGGGCGAGGAAGCCATCAAGCTCGGCCTCGCCAAGGCCGGGAGGCAGGGCGTCGCCGTGGTGGCGCTCCGGAACTCCGGCCACCTGGGCCGGATCGGCGACTGGGCGGAGATGGCCGCCGAGGCGGGCAAGGTCTCGCTCCACTGGGTCAACACCAGTGGTGGCGGCATCCTCGTCGCCCCTTACGGCGGGACCCAGCGCCGGCTCTCGGCCAACCCGATCGCGGCGGGCGTCCCGGTCGCCAACGGCCCTCCCCTCATCCTCGACATGTCGACCTGCACGATCGCCGAGGGCAAGGTCAAGGTCGCATTCAACCAGGGAGAGCGGGTGCCCGAGGGCTGTCTGCTCGATGGCGAGGGCCGGCCGACCGACGACCCGAAGGCGTTTTACGCGACGCCTCCCGGAGCCATCCTCCCCTTCGGCGGTCACAAAGGCTATGGCCTGAGCGTGATCGCCGAAGTCCTGGCCGGGGCCCTCACCGGCGGAGGGTGCAGCCGCTTCGGTGTCGACCGCGTGGCCAACAATATGCTGAGCATCATCCTCGACCCCGCTGTCTTCCGGCCGGCCGGGGGCTTCTTTGAGGAGATCGGAAGCCTGGTCATGCACGTCAAAAGCGCCAGGACCGTGGCGCCGGACGGCGAGATCCTCATGCCCGGCGAGCCCGAGGCGCGGACTCGCCTCCGGCGGCTGCGCGAGGGGATCGCGGTCGATGAGACCACCTGGGGCCAGCTCGTCGCCACGGGCGCGACGCTCGGCGTGGCCGTCGAGGCGACCGCGTCATGAGGCCACTCTACGGTCTGAAGCCGATCGATCTCGCGATGATCGTCGCCTATTTCGCGGTGGTCCTGGCGATCGGCTTCTGGTCCTCGCGGCAGGTCAAGACGGAGACGGACTTCTTCCTGGGCGGGAGACGGTTCGGCAAGGGCCTCCTGACCATGCACTGGCTCTGCACCGGCACGCACAGCGAGATGGCCGTGCAGGTGGCCGGGGCGACGGCCCGAGTGGGACTCGGGGGCATCTGGTACCAGTGGATGTGGTTGTTCTCGACGCCGTTCTACTGGCTGATGGCCCCGGTGACACGGCGGCTCCGCGTGACGACCACCGGCGACTTCTTTCGCATTCGCTACGGTCGCGGCCTGGAGATGCTCTACACGGTCGTGGCCCTCCTCTACTTCGGCCTGTCGATCGCCCTCCTGCTCCGCGGGGCCGGCGCGGCGATCTCGGGGGCCACCGGCGGCGCCGTCCCGACCGAGGCGTCGGTCATCGCGCTCTCCGTCCTGTTCTCGACTTATGTCCTGGCCGGGGGCCTGGTGGCGGCGGCCTACACCGATCTCCTCCAGGGCGTGATGATCATCGTGCTCTCGCTGTTGCTGGTGCCCGCCGGCCTGGGCGTCGTCGGCGGCATGGCGGGGCTGCACGCGCATCTGGGCCCGGGGATGTTCGCGATCACCGCCCCACCCGGCGCCCCGGAGGGAGACCCCTGGTTCGTCGTCACCCTGTCAGTGCTGGGCCTGGTGGGCGTCGCCGTCCAGCCTCACGTCATGACCGCGACCGGATCGGGCAAGACCGAGACCGAGGCGAGGGTCGGCATGGTCTACGGCAATTTCCTCAAGCGGCTGCTCACGATCGCCTGGGCGTTCACCGGGCTGATCGCCGTGGCGGCTTTTCCCGAGGTGATCGCCGGCCTGAACCCCAACAGTCCGCCGGCGCGTCACGCCAGCGAGACCCTCTTTGGCCGGGCCATCCAGGGCTTCCTCGGCGACGGCTGGCGCGGGCTGATGATCGCCTGCCTGATCGCCGGCGTGACCAGCGCCGAGACATTCATGGTGGGCGGGTCCGCCCTCTTCACGAGGAATCTCTACGTCCACGCGGTCCCGGGC
The DNA here is from genome assembly GCA_021324445.1 of Isosphaeraceae bacterium. Taxonomy (GTDB): domain Bacteria; phylum Planctomycetota; class Planctomycetia; order Isosphaerales; family Isosphaeraceae; genus JAJPJC01. The sequence continues at coordinate 6,063 of JAJPJC010000067.1, read as the reverse complement.
CGTTCCGACGCGCATTACCTCTGGATCGGGCGCCTGGCCTCGGGAGGCTTGCTGGTCCTGGGCATCCTGCTGGCCCTGGGGGCCGAGAGCCTCACTCAGCTCGTCGTCGGCTCGGTCAAGCTCATCGGCCTGCTCGGGGCGGCTTTCTGGCTGGGCGTCGTCTGGCGGCGGGCCAACGCGACCGCGGTTTGGGTCAGCTTCCTGGGAAGCCTCTTCGTCTGGGCGATCGTGGGCGCTGAATCGGCGAGCCTGGCGATCCCGGGCATTGGTCCGGCCGCGCGAGCCCTCCGCGCCGCAGGGGATGCGCTCGGGCTGCGAGGGCTGAGCCAGTCAGTTCAGGTCCTGATCATGCTGGCGGTGGAATTCGGCTTGATGATCTTCGTCAGCCTGATCACTCGGCCTCGGGACCTCTCCGCGCTCGGCCCGTTCTACGCCCGGCTCCACACGCCAGTCGGCCGGGAAGACGAAGTCCGCTGCCCCGAACCGCTCCAGGACGTGCCCGAATCGGCCACCCTGGGCCTGGAGGGGATGTCGCTCGATTACCAGAGGTCCTCCCAATTCGCCTACGCAAGACTTCAAGAGCTTGGCCTGGAGGTCCCCCGACTCACCTGGTTCGATTGGGGAGGGTTCCTGGTCGCCTGGATCCTCGTGGGTGGCCTCATCGGGCTCTTGATCGGGCTGGCCGCTCTGCCGTGATCGACCGGGCATGGTGCCGAGGCCATCGGGTGAGGATCCGGCACCCGGGGCGGCCCAAGGATCACTCCCCGTTCTTGGCAAACGAGAATCGGATCGGCTTCGCCAAGGCCTGCCAGTCCGTCGCGGCCATGATGATTGACACGGTGAGCGACCCGGCATTGAACGCGAGCTTGTTCGAACACGTGCCGACCAAGGTGTCGGCATCGAGTTCGAACGGCAGGACCGGCTCGCCGCAGGGCGGGACCGAGCCGGGGACCAACCCGGTCAACTCGCGCAGCTCCTGCGGGGTTGCCAACCGGATCCTCCTGACCGCCAGCTCTCGCTTCACCGCCCCCGAGTCCAGCTTCCTGTCGGCCGGTAGGACGGAGAGTCGCAAGGTTTCGTCCGTCCGGAGTAGCAGCGTCTTGGCCCCGACGCCGAGCTCCTCCCCACGAGCCGCCGCCGACTCGGCGGATGTGTAAGTCGGCTCGTGCTTGACGAGAGGTCTGCGCGGAGACGCCCGGTCCGAATGCAGTGAGCACCCCCGCGAGGATGAAGGCAGGAACCAGCGCCGGAGCACGCCATCGACTGACCATCGACTTTTTCTCACTCCGCCCGTCAGCGGCATGCCATCGTTGCGGGGAGAGGAGCCTCAGGGCCGCCCTCGGGACTGCAAACCCGCGGGCGGCATCCCTGGTCCCTTTCTGGCACACGATCGTATCACCTCCGGTTCTGTCCGACAATCGGTGAAGGATGTCGCCCATCGTCTGCTGCCGCGTGCTACCATGTCGGGCGACGGTCCCCGATGAACCAACCCGAGGAGTCCCCGCCATGACTCGCCCGACTCTCGTCCTGGCCGCGCTGGCGTTCGTTGCGTTCCAGGCCCCCGCACCCGACCCGATCCGTCCCGACCCGGACGCGCCCCGGCCGATCCCGGCGCGCGGCACGGTCTTCCTGGAGGACATGACCTGGATGGAGGTCCGCGACGCCATGCGGGCCGGCAAGCTCACGGCGATCGTCGCCACCGGGGGCATCGAGCAGAACGGGCCCTACCTCGTCGCGGGCAAACACAACGTCGTGCTCCGGGCCACGACCGAGGCGATCGCCCGCAAGCTCGGCGATGCCCTGGTCGCACCGATCGTCCCGTTCGTCCCCGAGGGGGATATCGACCCGCCCACACTACACATGAAGTATCCCTCGACGATCAGCGTCACCGAGGGCACCTACCGGACCCTGCTGGCCGAGATCTGCGCCTGCTTGCGCTCGCACGGCTTCCGCCGGATCGTGCTCATCGGCGACAGCGGCGGGAACCAGGAGGGTATGGAGGCGGTGGCGGGCGACCTGAACGCGAAGTGGTCGGACGGGAAGACCAGGATTTATTATATCAAGGAGTATTACAACTATCCCGACGTGGCGAAGTGGCTGGAGACCCAGGGCATCCGGCAGACACCCGAGGGCCTGCACGATGACTTCGCGATCACGGCGCAGATGGCGGCGGTGGACCTGAACAGCGTCCGGGCGGAGGAGCGGATCAAAGCCGGGAAGTTTCGGATCAACGGCGTGGACCTGGCCCCAGTCGCGAAGACGGCCGCCTGGGGCCGGAAGATCGCCGACTACCGGGCAGAGGCCACGATCGCGGCCCTGCGGCGGGCGATGGGGGAGTCGAACTGACGCCCCAGGGTGGGGCCGGGGAACTCCCCGGGCGGCGACCGAGCCGCCGGACGCCCGTCTTGACAAGCGGGACGTCCTGGTAGACGCGGGGATCGTGGAGTCATCAAACCGCTTCTCGTTCCGCTATGGACCGCTCGAGAGGCCTCTCCGGGGGAAGCTGCCGGAAGCGGAGATCGCCTTTTCAGCGCCTCGTCGACGAACGCGAACAGCGCCTTCGTGCCGGGATCGTCGGGCCGGCCCAGGTCCGCATTGATCTTGTTGTGGGTGGATTCCCGGGCGCCGAAGACTCTGACCGGGACGCCTGCGCCCTTCAGCACGCCGGCAAGGCGCTGGGCCTGTGCGCTCGTGTCGGGATGTTCGGCGACATGCATGATGAGGAACGGGGGGATGCCCTTGTCCCTGGCCACGTGCGTCACGGCGGAGAAGTCGCGGTGCTTCGCCGGGTCGTTGCCGAACTTCTCGCGGTGGCCATACGTCGCCTGCGGCAGGCCGTGAACGCGGCGACGGGTCTCCGCCGTCTCGATGATGGCCGGCACGTCGTAGGTATCCCCATCGACGGGCACGCAGCCCTTGATGATCGCCATCGACAGTCCCTCGCCCTTCAAGTAGCGATCGTCGATGCAGACCAGCGCGGCGAGCTGCGCTCCGGCGGAATGGCCCATGACGACGAGACGGCGCGGGTCTCCCCCGTACTCGGCGATATGGTCGTGCACCCAGCGGATCGACCTGGCGATATCGCGCACGATGGTTTGCATGTCGACCCGCGGCAGGAGCCGGTAGTTGGTCGAGACGAAAACGAACCCCTTGTCCGTGAACGCCCGCGGCTTGAGCTGGACGCTCGACTTGTCGCCGGTCTGCCAACCGCCGCCGTGGATCCAGAAGACCACCGGCCGGTCCTTTGCGCCGGGCGGGGAATACACATCGAGCACCTGGCGCTCGTGGCCCGGGTTGGCATAGGGGATGTCGCGTCTGACCTGCTGCGCTGGATTCTCCCTCTTGATCCGGATGTTCCGGTACTCCACCACGTTGATCTCGGATTGCAGGGAGAGCGGCCCGTTGCCGGGGATGGCGAGGGCGGGTTCGAGGAGCTCGCCGTTACAGGTGCAGCGCGCCCTGGTGCCGGTGACGACCACCTCGATCGCGTTCCAGTCGCCGTCCTTGTAACCCTTGAGAGCCTGATACGGGCCGACTCGCGGGTAGTCGCGGATCTGGAGCTGGTGCGCGAAGGCCTTGTCTCTCAGGTGGACGCCGCTGTTCGCGTCCCGGGACGCACGGAATTCCAGGCGGAGCGTGAAGTCGTCGTCGTAGGACTCCGCCGTGTCGATCTCGGCCATTTTGGGGGGCGTGTCCTTGGAGCCGGTGATGACGAGGATGCCGTCCTTGACCGCAAACCGGCCGTCGTCGGAGGCCGTCTTGCCGGCCAGTTCGGTATAGCCCAGCCGCCAGCCGGTCAGATCTTTCCCGTTGAAAATCGACTTGAAACCCGGCTCGTCGGCACGAGCGGCCGTGAGGAGGAGCGTCGAAAGGACGAGGGCGCAGAGGCTCGGTTCACCCCTCCGGCGGCCATGGAATCGACTCATCAGAGTGCTCCGGAAAAGACCTGGACTCCACCCGATCCATCGTGACAGGCGAGCAGCGATGACGCAAGCCAGCCGCGTGCCATGTGAATGCGTGCAACAGCCTGCCGTGCAGGCCGGGACGCGAACGAGGTGCCTCCATCGCCGGCAGAAGGAGTCGGTGCCCCGGAAAGTCGATCGGCCAGCCCGTCGGCCACCGCACCGGCATGCTGGAGGAACGGGGTCACGGCCTCGGGCTTGCCCAGCACGCCGACCACCAGGTCGATCAGGTGACACCCCAATTCGAACATCATCCCGCCGGGAAACTCGGCCAGCCGCCGGCGCTCGGCCGGATCGACGAGGCCCACGACCTCGTAGCCGGGGGACGCCCGGTACACCGCGATCTTGCTCGAGTGACCATGCCCCACACCGATCTGGCCGATCCGGAGGCGGCGCCGACCGGCACCGCCAGGAGACTGTTGTGCCGCGAGGTCCCGGGCGAGTCCCGCGAGCACGGCACCGGCACTCGCACCCTGGAGATCGACCCGGTGAAACGGAGGATCTACCTCCTGATGGTCCAGCGGGCGGACTTCCCGAATCCCGACGCCTCCGAGGTTCGGCGGGCGTTCCAGGAGGCGGCGGCCTCCGCGCTGAATGGGGAGTGAGCGGCATCAGAGGTGAGGTGGAGTCGCCGTTCGCTCCCAATCCCCGAGAGCCCGATCTCCGCCAGTCGCCCGAGGCCAGTTCGAGGGGCGAGAGGCCGGTTGGGCTGCCTCACGATGTGGTCATTGCCCTGAGCATCGCGACGAGAATCCGGAAGCGGACCGTCTCCAGGTCGTCCCGCCGTCCCAGGAGCGGAGCTGGATGTTGCGAAGGTCCAGCCCCGTCATGCCGTAATCCGGCGTCCAGTTGAGCTTCGCCAGGACCTCGGGCGGCGCCTTGGGCCTTCCGGAGACAGGCGCCGTGGCGCCAGTGAACGCGATCCTGAGGCTGCCGTCGGGCATGGTCCAGGCCCCGGTTCAGCAGGGGTAACCCGCAGTCCGGGGCGAGTGGTCGAGGCTTGAGCGGCTTGGTGGAAAACCCGGACTACCTCAGCGTTGACATCTCGGAGTCACAGTTTACCAGCGCCCCCCAGTCATCCCGTCATCTGGCGTCGTCTTCGGTCTCCCCATCAGCATTTCGGGGCTCCAGCTGCGTCCTCGCCATACCGCGAGTCTTCCTGATTCTCTAATCTCTCAAGCCGCGGCCGCCCATCCTACGATAAAATGGGATGATTGGGCAAAGCCGACGTCCTGCTTGATTTCTTGAGGGCATTTGGTATCCTTGTGTTCATCTCTCCAGAAGCCATTCTTCCGAGGAGACCCCGATGCCAACCAGGAATGGGTGTGATCCTGCCCTGAATTGGATTCGAGATGTCAGGCTCGACAAATTAATACCGGCTTATAGCACGAGCACGGGGGCTATTTTCCATGCCGACGCCATCGAGATTTTGCGGGCTATGCCCGGCGATAGCATCGATCTCGTAATGACCTCCCCACCCTTCGCCCTCACCCGCAAGAAGGAATACGGCAATGAGCCCATTGAGCGTTATCTTGCGTGGTTCCTGCCTTTCTGCCGGGAGATTCACCGCGTCCTCAAGCCCCGCGGCAGCTTCGTGCTGGACATCGGCGGCTCTTGGGTCCCTGGCGCCCCGGTGCGCAGCGTCTATCATTTCGAGCTTGCGGTAAAACTCTCGCTTGAATTCAGACTTGCTCAAGAATTTTACTGGTACAATCCGGCAAGGTTGCCGAGCCCCGCCGAATGGGTCACGGTGCGCCGCATCCGCGTCAAAGATGCCGTCAACATGGTCTGGTGGTTCGGCAAGACGGAGGACCCCAAGGCCGACAACCGAAAGATCCTCCAACCCTATAGCGACAGCATGAAGTCGCTGCTGGAGAAAGGCTATAAGGCGAAGAAGCGCCCATCGGGACATGATATTTCCGACAATTTTTCACGCGATAACGGCGGTGCCATTCCCCCCAATTTGATCCAGATCGCCAACACCGAGTCCAACTCTCACTATCTCCGCGCCTGCCGTGAGCGCGGCATCAAGCCGCATCCCGCGCGTTATCCGGAATCGCTGGTCAGATTCTTCCTTAATTTCCTGACCGACGAGAACGAT
>JAJPJC010000123.1 GCA_021324445.1 Isosphaeraceae bacterium | reverse complement strand
GGAGCTCGGGCTCCAACACGGCCCATTGGGTATCGGTGATGTCCGTCGGGTAGGGTTGGCGTTTCATATTCCATTATACGCGGATCACCCCTTTTGGAACAGACTCTCAAGACATCACGCCGAATAGGCGCAGCGCGGTCCGGTCGATCCGACCGAAGCAGGTCATTTTCCGGCAACGGCGTCACCCCAACGAGCGCAGGGTTCCGGTCCGCGACGCGGCTCAGTCCGGGCCCGGCGTTGGTCTCGGTCCTGCGTACGGATTCCGGGCGAGGTCCAACATCGGACTGCCCGGACCACTACTGCCGTCGGGCCGGACGTGCCCGGCGGTCCGATCGAGCTGCGTCCCCGCTTGCTCCCTGCATTGTTTTGCGAATTCAGGCGCACGCCTGCTTTTCGCAATGGGGCGGCGGAGAATCGATCCGCCCTTAGATGATTAATATGGCTACAATATAGCCTAAATAAACTACAACGCGCTGGAGTTTATTTTTATCAACAAGTTCGGTTCGAAAGAACTTGACTTTGCTGCGCGACCGCTTAGATTGGGATAGAGAATTCACGGTCGTAAGCGTGCATTGATGCATTTTCGGTCAAGACCGAGTGAGGATCGCTTCAGCCTGCAGGATTTCTTCATGAAGAACGCCGCACACTTCTTGGTTTCAGCGCTCGCCGGAGTGATGCTGCTGACCGGGGCGAGCTGGAGCTGGGCAGGCCCCTCGGTGTCGGAGACATTCGAGGGTTCGAGCGGAGCGCTGGCGGCGGAAGCCGTTTTCGAGCTGTCGGGCAGCACTTTGACCGTCACCCTGACCAACACGTCCACAACCGCCGTCAGGGTCCCCACGGACGTCCTGACCGGGGTGCTATTCGACACAAGCACCGCGCTGACTCCCGTCTCCGCGTCCATCTCGAGCGGCTCTCGGGCTGTCGAAGGGTCGATCTCGAACGCCGGGAATGGGTGGGGTTACGCGAGTAGACTTTCGGCGAACGGGTTCAACAGTGCCATCAGCTCCACAGGCGCATTTCACGGGCTGGGACACAGTAATTTCTCGACTGAAAACAACGCCCTTCACGGACTCAATTACGGCATTGTCAGCGCCGGAGGTATCAGTGGATCTGCCAATACCGGAGTCACCGGGCACGGTCCGTTGATTGAGAACTCGGTGACGTTCACCCTCACGGCTGGTCCGGGTTTCTCCCTCAGCCAGTTGGGAACCTCGATTGGGTTTCAATACGGGACCTCGGCTTCCGACACCCACTACAACGGCGTTGATCCCCCAAGTGTGGCGGCTCCGGAGCCTTCAACGCTGGCTCTGGCCGTTCTGGGAGGGCTGGGCTTCTTGGGCTACGCCCTGCGCCGTCGGCTCCGGGGGTAAATCCGTCCATCGCATTGGTCGGTCACCCCGGCCGTTTCTCGACCGCCCGTCGCGATGAGCGAACGGCCGGCTCTTCCTCGCCCCTGAGACGGTGTACGAGCAGGCAGTCTCTGGCCCGGATCGTGGCCTCTTGCCTCTGGAATCCCAGAAGCCCCTCTCCTTTCCCCCCTTCAATACTGTTCGGCTCGGTTTTTGCTACGTGCCGGTGCTTCCTGGTGATTGGTCCACAGGTGTGCTGCCAGAATGCGACACGGGACTGCCAGGTCGGCAGAACCGTGCGCTGGTTGGCAGTCGGGATGGCTTGCTTCAGCCGGAAATGGAGAAACGCCATCTCCGAGTTATAGTAGAACTCGGAAGGAGTTTCCAGGCGGCTCGCCTTCCTGATGCTCGATGCGTAGCCGTTCACAGTGGTGAATCGCTGTTACAGTTGGTATAAACTCTACTTCCATGAAAACCGACACGATGCCTACGTGTGCCAATTGCCAGCGGTTGCAAGCGGAGGTCGACGCCTTGCACGCTCAGCTCGCCCCCCTCCAGGCCACTGTCGAGCAGTTGCAGAAGCAACTCGCCGCTGCTCGCAAGGATTCCTCGAACTCGTCCAAGCCGCCCTCCTGGGACATCGTCAAACCGCCCAAGCCGCAGCCGCCCCCGGCCAGGAACGGCGTCGACCGGGCGGCCAGCCGGGACATCCCGCGCACCAGCGCGAGCTGTTCCCGCCCGAGCTGCTCGCCTCCACCCCCACCGACTACCTCCTGGACGCCTGCCCCGGCTGCGGCGGGCACCTGCTCGTCAGCGACGACGAACCACCAATCCTCGTCCAGCAAGTGGACCTCGCCGCCGTGCCCTGGGAGATCCACGAGCACCGCAGTCATCCGGGGTGGTGTCCCCACTGCCGCAAGACCTGTTACGCCCCGTTGCCGGGGCCGATCCAGCGCGGCGGCCTGGCCGGGCCGCGGCTGACCACGGTCATCGCCTACCTCAAGGGGGTCTGTCACGCCTCGTACTCGACCATCCGCAAGTTCATGCGCGATGTGATCGGCTGGACCATCTCGCGAGGGCAATTGGCCAAGATCATCGCCAAGGTGAGCCGGGCGTTGGGGCAGCCCTATGAGGAGTTGCTCCAGGCCCTGCCGGACCAAGAGCGGCTCAATGTCGATGAGACCGGGCACAAGCCGAACGGTCAGCCGCAGTGGATCGGGTGCTTCCGGGCCGGACTGTACACGTTGTTCAAGATCGACCCGACGCGGAGCGCCGACGTGTTGATCGAGGTCTTGGGTGCGGAGTTCGACGGGGTGCTGGGCTGTGACTCTTTCTCGGCCTATCGGCGCTATCATCGCGAATTCGGTGTCGTGCTCCAGTTCTGCCTGGCGCACTTGATCCGCGACGTAAAGTTCTTGGCGATGCGGCCGGACCGGCGGGATCGGGCCTACGGCGAGCGGCTGATCGGGGGCTTGCGCCAGCTCTTCGGCGTCATCCACCGCCGCGCCGAGTTCTCGGTCGTGGAGTTCCAGCGGCGGTTGGAGGCGGCGCGGGTCGAGGTCTTGCACGCGGGGACGCCCGACGTGCCTCCGACGCGCGCCAGCGGGAACCTGGCGAAACGGTTGGCCGTGCATGGGGAGAGTTATTTCCGGTTGCTCACGACCTGGACCGCTGCGTCGCCAGCTACATCCTCCCCCACGTGCATGGGGAGAGTTATTTCCGGTTGCTCACGACCCCCAGGGTGGAACCGACGAACAACCTGGCGGAGCCGGCGATCCGGTTCGTGGTGATCGACCGGCGGATCACGCAGGGGACGCGGAGCGAGCGCGGCAATCAGGGGTGCGAGCGGATCTGGACGGTGATCGCGACGTGCAGTCAACAAGGACGGTCGGTGTTGGAGTATCTGGAGGCGGCGGTGACGGCGTGGTTCCATGGGGACCAGGCGCCGTCGTTGCTGCCGCGTGAGAGTTGAGATCAAGGCCGGCGAGCCGGTCGGTCGATCAGTGAGGGGCAAGGTCCGTAAGGACCGGGAAGCCCCGGATCGCATGCCGCCGGGAGCATCCAGAGCGAGGTTCAGGAGACATCCTGCGCCGCGCGGATGGCCGAGAGGAAACCGTTGAGGGTGAGGCCGATGCTCAATCATTCGGTGAATGTTCAAGTGCGCGCCGACTGGAGAGTGAAACCACACTCAAATCCACTGTGAACGGCTACGTCTGACCTCCAACACGGGCAACGGCTTCGATGGTTCGACCATCCGGCTCCAGTACACCGACTACGGCGGCTGCGTGGGCGCGATCGCCTACTTCCCCGCGCCGGGGGACCCGTATCAGACCTTGCTCGGTGCCACCCAGGGGATGATCTACATGATCGGCATGCCGAGCTGGGTGCCCGGTAGCCTCGGCAGTATTGCACCGGCAACCATCGCTTCGGTCACCGACGGCACGAGCAACACGATTCTCTTCGGCGAGCATGCCCACAACTGGAACGGCCCGGCCAGCGCCAACGACGACATCCATGGCTGGGGCTGGTCGGTCTCAGGCGACTACGGCGACACGCTCCAAGCGACATTCTTCCCGCCCAACTTCTTCAAAGGGCCCGCCGCCGATTACAATCCGCAGACCGGCAGCGGCAAGCCGCGGTTCTGCAACAAGGCGATCAGCGGCGGCGAGAGCGACGATATGCTCATCACGTTCGGAAGCAACCACCCCGGCGGGGCCAACTTCGCCTTCGTCGACGGCTCGGTCCATTTCATCAAGGACTCCGTCAGCTCGTGGAACCCCTACGGCACCGCCAATATCTTCGGTGGCGGCTGCGGGCCGGCGTATAACGGCTCGTGCGGCAATTGCACTCCCGGGAATGGGAATTTCTACCCGTCGAACACCACGGGCGTTCCCCGCGGCGTCTTCCAGGCGCTGGGGACCCGCAACGGCGGCGAGATCATCAGCTCGGACCAGTACTGACAGGTCCACGGATCAGGTGCCCAGCGTCTCGATCCTCAACCGGCCCTTTTCCGCCTGCACGGTCCTGGCCAGCAGGCTGGTGCAGGCGTAGACCGCGTCGATGTGGGGCGTGGGGGTTCCCGTGATTCGGCCCAGCTCGACGACGGCGCCGACGAGAGCCTCGAGCTCGAGGGCGCGACCCTGCTCCAGGTCCTGGAGCATGGACGTCTTGTGCTTGCCGACACCCTCCGCGCCGGCGATCCGGCGCTCCAGCGAGACGCGGAAGTGAATACCCAGTTTCTCGGCGATGGCCTGGGCCTCGGCCATCATCCGGGCCGCCAGCTCCCGGGTCGGCGGGAAGCGACAGATCTCCACCAGCGTGGCGTGGGTCAACGCGCTGATCGGGTTGAAGGACAGGTTGCCCCAGAGCTTCAGCCAGATCTCGGATCGGATGTCGGTGAGCACCGGCGCCTTGAATCCGGCCTTGCGGAACAGCTCGGAGACCATCTTCACCCGCGGCGTCTCGGCCCCGTCCAGCTCGCCGACGGAGAAGCGATTGCCCTCGATGTGGCGGATCACGCCCGGCGCGATCCTCTCGGCGGCGGGATAGGCCACGCAACCGATCACCCGGTCGACCGCGATGTGAGCGGCGATCACGCCGCCGGGATCCACGGCTTCCAGGCGCATGCCCTGGTAGGGTCCCTGGCACTTGAGAAAGTACCACCAGGGGATGCCGTTCTGCATCGTGACCACGATCGTGTCCGGGCCGAAGAGGACCGGGAGGTCCTGGGCCATCGCCGGGACCTGGTGGGCTTTCACGCTCAGGATCACCAGGTCCTGCGGCCCGGCCTCGGCCAGGGACTCGGTGGCCATCACCGGTTGAGCGAGAGATTCGGTTCCATCGTCCAGGATCAGCCGCAGGCCGTTGCGCCGCACGGCCTCAAGGTTCGCACCCCGGCTGATGAACGTCACGTGTTCTCCGGCCAGGGCGAGCTGGACGCCGAGCATCCCGCCGATCGCACCGGCCCCGACGATGCAGGTTTTCAACACGGGACATGCCCCCTTCCTCGCGCCGGGTTGAGGTTGCGCGCGGGGACGGGACCGCCGCGGGCACGGCGGCCGGTCCCGATCGTGTGCCGGATGGACTCCGGTTATTTGGGCAACAGTGGATCCGGCAGAGTCGCCGGGTTCGGTTTCTTCACCCTTGGTGGATCGGCCTGGACCATGGCGCATTGGGGATGGATCCCACTCCGCGAATACACGGCCTTCTTGCAGACAGGGCAAATCGGTCGGGTGGGGATCGGAACGTGCCAGTGCTTCTCGGCCACGATGAGGGCGCCTTCCAAGAGCCGGGGCTCAGGCGGGAGGGACGGGCTGCCTGGGGTCGAGCCCGCCCGGCCCGAGCCATTCGTTGATCGATCACTCAATAACGGCCGCCGCCGTAGCCGCCGCCGCCGCGGCCACGACCGCCGCCGTAGCCGCCGCCACCGCTGCGCGGCTCGCGCGGCCGGGCCTCGTTGACCGTGAGGCGACGGCCGTTGACCTCCTGGTCGTGCAGGCCCTGGATGGCCGCCTGGGCCTCGGCCTCGCTGCTCATCTCCACGAAGCCGAAGCCCTTGCTCCGCCCCGTGTCGCGGTCCTGGATCACCTGCGCGCTGTCCACGGTCCCGAATTCGGAGAACAACTGCTCCAGCTCGGCATCGCCGACCTGGTAGGCCAGGTTCCCAACGTACAATTTCCTGCCCACCATCATGCTCCACGAGGGGGTTCGCAACCCGGAGAGGATCGCCCGGGTCACATCAAGTCGAGGCCGACGCGGGCGGCCCAGCCGGAGGGAACGCGTCAGAGGCGGGCGAAGCGAAGGCAGCATCCCAGAGGATCATCGTCGCAGGCCCCTTCAGATTCCAACCCGTCCATTATAGCTATTGTCCCCCTGATCGGGTAGAGTCCACCGCAGACGCGATGGAGGCTTCGCCGTTCCACCAGGCCGGCCCCTCGGGGGAGTCGGTTCGCGGCGGCGGTTTCGGGTCCTTGGCAGCAGCCCACGCTGGGTCTGGTCTGCCGACATCCCTGAAGATCTCGGCCCGACGATCGTGCCGTCGGTCTGGATTCCTCCCCGACCGTTGAGGAGTTCTCTCCATGCGCAGGTTCACGCTCGGATCAGCGCCCGAACGTCAGATCGTTGTCATCGAGGTCGATGGCAGCCGGATGAGCGTCGTCCAGATGACGCCCGACGGCGGCACGAAGCGGACCGAGAAGCAACTCGGCAGCCCGGCCGAGGCCCAGGGCGCCAGCGAGAGAATGGCTCGCGAGCTGATCGCCCGGGGTTTTGTCGAGAAGTTGGAAAGCGGTCGCAAGCCGGCCCCGTCGCGCCCCACGGCCACGAAGTCCGCGGCCGCCCCTGCGCGGGCACGCGAGGAGGTCGATGCCAGCCACCTCTTCGACGAGGTCGAGCCGCCCGTGGCCGCCGCCGCACCCGTGCTGGCGCGGCTGGCCACCGCGGCGGCCGCGACACCGGCCACCGAGACGGCTCCCAAGAAGAAAACGAAGACGGGGGGCAAGAAGAAGAAAAGGAGGAAGGCGGGCAGCGGCGACGCGCTGGACAAGCGGGTCCTCGCCGGCATCGCGGCGGTCGGGGTCCTCGTCATCGGCTTCTTCGGCTACATGGCCTACGACGCCTTCTTCAAGCCGCCCACCATCGTCGGCGTCTGGCGGGGATCGACTCTCGTGCACGAGGTCAGCCGCCGCCTCTCCCATACCCGCTACGACCTGATCCTCGACGACCAGAAGCGCGCCGCGATGACGCTCCAGGAGAAGTACACCTCCGTCGGCACCTATTCGCTTCGGGGCAATCGCCTCCAGCTCACCCTCAAGGATGAGGACGGCGAAGCGACCGAACACCAGTACAAGATTGTGCTCGGGCGCTCGACCCTCGACCTGCTCGACCCCCAGAGCGGCGAGCTGGTGGTCCAGTTGATCCGGCAATCCCGCGAGCAACCGGTCATCGGGGGCAAGGCCCCGGCGACCGAGGCACCGAAGGACCTCGCTCTCGGCGATCCGGGCAAGGTCGACACGGCCGCCGACGAACGCCTGGCATCGGTGCAGTTCTCACCCAAGGATGGCGCCTTCCGGCTCCGCCATCCCCAGGGCTGGGAGGTCGCGACGTCCAGCCGTCCGGACAACACGTACTGCTCGGCCATCTTCACCCACGACTCGGCGAAGATCGCGATCTACGCCGACGTCGCCGGCTCGCTGATGACCGGCTCCCCCGCCAATCAATTCGAGGAAGGGAGCGAGCTCGCCCCGGTCCACCGGGCGCACGAACTCTACAAGAAGACCGCTGCCGAGGAATACAGCGACTACAACGAGAGCAAGCCCGCCCTCTTCAAGGGTTCGTCGCTCGGCGAAGGCCGGATCTCCGAGTTCACCGCCTCGGGCGGGTTGTTCTCTTCCAACCTCCGCGGCTACCACGTGACCCTGCTCACCAACGATCGCCGCGTCTCCATCCTCTGTCACTGCCCCGAGAGCGAATTCGCCAAGCTCAAGCCCACGTTCCTCGCCGTTTGCCGCAGCCTCGCGCGTTGAGAACCTGGCACGAGAGCCTGGTCAGCAGCCCAGGACGGTTCTCCGCCCACCCTGGCCCGGAAGGTGATCACGATGATGAGATTCCAGCTCACCAAGGCTCAGGAGCAATGCCTCCAGGACCAGGTCATTACCGCCGACGAACCCGGCCGAGTGCTGCGCGACTTCCGGATGCTCCTGGATTTCCTGGGTCCCGAAGGGGTCGAGGCCGGGGGGAAGCAGAACCTCCTTCCCCGGAAATTCATCGGGGAGTTGGACGCGCGCCTGAGCCGGCCTCTCCACCTGGAGTTGAAGCGACCCGTACTCCGGTCGCACCCCTATCTCCAAGGGCTGAACCTGCTGCTGCGGGCCTCCGGCCTCACCCGTGTCGAAGGGAGTGGCACCAAGACCCGCCTGGTCGTCGATCCGGCGATGCGGTTGCAATGGGATCACCTCAACCCCACGGAGCAATACTTCAACCTGCTGGAAGCCTGGCTCCGGATCGGCCGCGCGGAGATGGTCGGAGAGCGGGGTACGATCTGGGCGGAACTGCTGCTGCCCTGCCTGCAAACCTGGCAGGCCGTCTCGGAGGAAGGCCTGCGGTTCGACACCAGGAGGCCGCAGGAAGTCTTCATCGGCGGCGTTGGCCGAGATTTCTACATGCTGGCCCTGATGGATCTGTTCGGGCTCGTGGAGGTCGAGCAGACGCCCCGGCCGGTCGCGCCCTGGGCGCCGGCCGGTGTCCGGCGCGTTCGGTTCGGCAATGCCGTCTTCACCTTGCTCGCCTCGCAGGTCGATATCCTGCTGATGCGCGATCGTCCCCAGGATGAGGACGAGGAAGAAGGCGTGCCGGAAGTGCCGCGCTTCGGGGCCTGGCAGCCGCTGTTCCAGCCGTATTTCCCGGAATGGCGGCAGAACCTGGAGCTCTCCGGTCCGGAGCCCCGAGAGGGCACGTTCGTGTTCCGGGTGTCCCTGGGCAAGGTCTGGCGGCGCATCGCCATGCCTGCCGATGCCACCCTGGACACCCTCATGAGCTGGATCCTCGACTCGGTGAACTTCGACAGCGATCACCTGTACGAATTCATCTACCCCGACCCCCTGGGGGCCACAGTCAGGGCGGTCCACCCGGAGATGGACGAAGGCCCCTTCGCCGACGAAGTTCGCATCGGGACGCTGCCGCTGGAGCCCGGCCAGTCGATGGAACTGGTCTATGACTTCGGCGATTACTGGGAGTTCACCGTCAAGCTGGAGCGGATCGAGCCGCCCGGCGCCAAGATCAAGGCTCCCAAGATCCTCGAGAGCCACGGCAAGTCGCCGAGGCAGTATCCCCCTTGGGACGAGTAAGAGTCTGTTCCACAAGCCTGGTCGAACCGTTGTAGGGTGGGTGAAACCCACCACCGGAAGGCCATGGCGGGCTTGAAGATCGGTGGGTTTCACCCACCCTACAACATCGACTTCCCCACCCTTCCGGGACAGACTCTAAGAAGATTCAACCCGATTCGACGACGCGCAGCAGGAGCCGGGCCACGACGAGTCGCCGCGGGCCGGCGTTGCCCGGCGCCAGGGTGATGGGCCGTCCCCAGGGAAGTGCGGTGGCACGGGACGTCAGTACTCCCCAGCAAGCAAATCGGCACCACCGGACTGGTCGAGGAGAATCCGCGCTCGTGTGCCTCGAAGCCGTGAGCGGCTCCGATCAGGTGCGCCTCATCACCCGCTGCCCGCCGGCTTACCGCTCCCATCCACGATCCGCCAGGGCAGGACGCCCCCCTTGGCCATGCTGGTCAACACGGCCAGGATGAAGAGCACCAGGCCGATGGCGATGTAGTCGAGGCCCGCGACGACATGCCGGAGGCTGCCATAGCCCCGACCGGCCAGGGCAGCCAGCCACCCGGCCAGGATGAGCCCGGCCGAGACGAGTGAGGTCCAGTGCCCGAGGACAAAGCCATAGACCGCGATCATCAGGGACATCACCAAGGGGTAGACCTCGACCGCCCAGGTGGGGACAGTTCCGATCCGATCGACCGGCCCCATCATCGCCACCAGCGAGCCCAGGAGCACCATCATGGCGCCCGTGGTTCGCAGGATCCGACCGAGCCGGTTGTCGAACGCCGCGCCAACGACCAGCACGGCGATCAGGATCAGGTGGAAGGAGACCGGTGCCTGATCACTGGCCCCGCCCATCGGGCCCCTGGCGAGCATGGCGGAGGCCACCAGGCCGCCGGCGCCGATCAGGCAGCGCCACGCATCGCGACGACCCAGCCCCAGCGCCGTCTGCACCAGGGCGGCCGCCAGCACCGGCAGCGCCTGGGGCGGGACGAGTCCGTCCAGATCCAGCGTGTCCGGTGTGACGAAGGCGAGCACCACCATCGCCCCTGACAGGGCATCGAGCCCCCTCGGGGCGCGCCGGAACGCTGCGTAGGTATAGAATCCCGCCGAAGCCGCCAGGGTCAGGAAGAGCGGGGTCCCGCCCAGCCGTGCGCGGAAGCGCTCCAGGAACCACTGATACAATGGCTCGGTGCGCTGGCCGGCCATCGTCAGCAGCACCAGGATCACAGGCAGCCCCAAGGCAATTCGAAGGACGCCCGGCCGCTGTTCCACCAGCCCGATTTCCAGCAGGAGGGCTGCGATGGCCAGACCGAACGGTACGAGGAAGTACGGCCCGAAGATGTAGGGCTCGGTCAGGTCCTGCGGCAGGTGGTGCATCGACCAGCACAACAGCGCGGACCGCGCAGCGACCCCGAAGCCGAGGACTCCGAAGAGGGTCCAGGGGTACCACGCCCAGCCCCAGGGGCTGCCGTTCTCGCAGACGTAATCGCGACCGCGACGAATCGCGGGCAGCAAGGTCAGGAAGACAAGCCCGGCGGCCGTCGAGAAGCCGAACATGGCCCAGGCCAGCGCCTCGCTCCGAGGCTGGTCCAACAGGGGCGTGAGGGCCACTGGATAGAGGAAGAACAAGGCGAGGATCGCGTAGTACGGCGCACGGAACAGCGGCGGCAGGCTCAGGCGAATGGACCGGAGGATCCCCTCGCTCACCGCCACGGACAGCAGCAGACCCCCGAGGTAGCAGGCGATCCCCCGCGCCGGGCTGCGGGCGAGCACATCGTCGAAGGTCACCGACGTGGCCAGGAACATCAGCACGACCAGGAGCAGCACGGTCCGCACGTCGTCCCAGACGCCGACGAACCGCACCAGCAGGCAGGCCGTCACAGCCAGGAGCAGCGTGTATCCCGCCATCCCGACCAGCAGCGCCCAGGTCTGCGCGGCGTCGCCCTGGGCCCCGAACGAGACCCACAAGCCCAGGCAGACCAACAGGGCACTGAGCACATAGAAGGGGTTACTGGTGCAGACCCAGCGCACCAGACCCCGAGAGCCGCCGGCGCATGCCGGCGGCGCGGACCCGGACCGAACATCGAGAAGAGTCATGATGAAGGCCCTTGATATGAGAATGGGGGAACCGGGCACCGGATGACCGAGGATTCGGGAATCGCCCGGTCCCGTACTGGAATCGTAACTCTTCTCGGACAAGTGTCTCAAGAGGCTGGTGATCGGCCCCTGCGACGTTCCCTGGGCCGGGCTACGGAGTTGGCTCGACGGGGTGGCCTCCGATCCTCGGCCGGTGTTACCGAGCGCGGGTGTGGAATCGCGAGTCGACCTTTGTAGAATTGGCGAAGAAACCGAAGACATCGGGAATTCCGGAGAGCTCGGCTTCCGGCATCGCCCGCGGCGGGAATCGACCGAGCACAGAAGGAGGTCGACAGCTATGCACCGCTCGTCGTCACGGCCCAACTCGATCCCGCCAGACTTCGACCATCTCGAACTGCCCCCTTCCCTGGAACGCATCGGGCGAGCCATCCGAGTCGCCGGACATCGCATCTCCCTCGTCCAGGTCCTCGACGCGATCTTCGACGGGATATCGACTGAGCGGATGAGGGAGATGTTTCCGACCATCCCTGCCTGGAAGCTCGATGAGGTCTTCGCCTTCTGCGAGCGGAATATCGGCCTCATGCGGAGATACTCTC
This sequence comes from Isosphaeraceae bacterium, assembly GCA_021324445.1. Lineage (GTDB taxonomy): Bacteria > Planctomycetota > Planctomycetia > Isosphaerales > Isosphaeraceae > JAJPJC01. Next base: position 15,113 of record JAJPJC010000123.1, on the reverse strand, counting down.
AGGAGCAGCGCGCGGCGTTCGCGGCCGGGGAAGTCGGGCGGTCAGGCGAGGCGCCCACGCTCGCGGAATTGCGTCGTCGTAAGACAGAACGGAACGGCCCGGAAACGCGGGATGGCTGATGTCTTTACCATTCTTGATCGATGAGGACACACGCGACGACGCACTCTGGGACGCGATCCGCGTCGGGGACGAAGGAGCGCCCGGGCTCGAGACTCTCGACCCGGACGTGCTGGGTTGGTCAGTCCAGACCGGTCGAATCATCGTCTCGCGAGACGCCAGTACCTTGATAGCAGAGCATGACGAGAGGGTAGCACGAGGCACCTGGACCACCGGGTGACTCATCCTCAGAAAGGGCTTTTCCAGATCTGAGGTCATCGAATACTTGTCGTTGGTCTCTCGCGTGGGAAGGCCTGAGGAATTCTCCTGCAAACGGGCTTTCATACCGAAAGAGTAGCCATGCGCCTCGGACTGATCGGCTCAACGGGACACTGGCATACCTACGCACCGGCGCTGGGTCGCGTGCCGGGCCTGACCCTCGTTGCGGTCGCCCCTGCCGGGCCGGAGGAAACGACCGGCGCGTTCGACCACGCGCCGGGCCTGACGGTCGACACGCATCGCTATGATGACGCGCAGAGGATGCTGGATTCCGAGCGGCTGGACCTGGTGCAGGTCTGTGGCCGCAATGATCGGATCCCGGCCTGGACGCGCGTCTGCCTGGAGCGCGGACTCCCCGTCGTGGCGGAAAAGCCCTTGGCCCTGGACTTGCCCACGCTGGAAGGGCTGTTCCACGCCGCAGAGAAGACGAAGGCGGCCCTCATCCCCATGCACACGATGCGGGGCGTGGCGGAACTGGCCGCGGTGCGCCGGGCGGTCCGCGCCGGCGAGATCGGCGATCCCCTGGTCAGCTTCAGCCAGAAGACCTACAAGTGGGGCAAGACCCGCCCGGATTTCTATCGCAACCGCACGACGTTCCCCGGCCTGGCACCCTGGGTCGGCATCCATGCCTTCGACTGGCTGTACTGGATCCTCGGCGACGTGTTCGTCGAGGTTCAGGGGCGCGAGGGGACGACGGCGCGCCCGGACTTCCCGGCCTGCGGCAGCCAGGCGGCGTTCGTCCTGGCCATGCACAACGGCGGCGTGGCCGCCCTCACCCTCGACTATCTCCGCCCGGAAGCCGCTCCCACCCACGGCGACGAGCGGCTGCGAATCGCCGGCTCGCGCGGCGTCGTCGAGACCGCGCTGGTCGAGAAGAAGGCGACCCTGATCACCTCGGATCACCGCGCGCGTACGCTCCCCCTGACCCCTCAGACCGACCTCTTCACGCAGTTCGCCCGATCGCTGCGTGGCGAAGCACCGCCCCCGCTCACCCTGCACGAGGCCTGTCGAATCACCGAAATCGCCCTCAAGGCGCAGCAGGCCGCCGATACCAGGCGCGTCGTCTCCCTCCGCGACTCCCCCTACCGGTCACCCTGAGCTGTCGGGAGGGTGAAGCTCCTCGGGCGCGACCGAATGCTGAAATAAGAATTCCGGGTGGTTCCGCAGGGTCCCGAACAGGACCTCGGCGGCGCGTCGCAGCAGCTTCAGCTTGGTGAAGACGTGCCGGTCGATCGCCGTAGCCTGGGATGCCAACCCCTCGAGACGGGCCACCTGCTACAGAACTTCCTGGCCTTCGCCGAACGCGAAGGGGTTGCGTTCAAATGGGGACGCAGCTAGATCGTCGGGCCTACCTCGACTCCGAGGCCCAGCCGGCCGGTCAGGCAGAGACCTCCGTCGGAGACGAGGATGGCCCCGTTGAGATTGGATCCCGCGTCGCTGAGGACGAAGACGGCCAGGTTGACGATGTCGTCGATCGTGCCCAGGCGACGGATCGGGCTTGCCGCCCGGAGCTGGTCGGCCGCGGCGCCCGGGAAGAGCCGCCGAGCCCCCTCGGTCTGGCCGATCGGGCCGTGCGCGATGGCGTTGACCCGGATCCCCTGCGGCCCCCACTCCACCGCGAGGGTTCGCGTCAGGGCATCCACGGCCGCCTTGGCCGCGGCGACGTGGACCTGACCGGGCGTGCCGCCGTAGTGCAAGGTCGCGCTGATGTTGAGAATCTGCCCGCCGTGGTCCTTCAGCCACGCCCGATAGGCGGCCCGCGACATGTTCCACGTCCCCTTGGCATCGATGTCCAGGACCGTGCCGAATCCGTTGGGGCTCAGCTCGGCCGAGGGGCAGACGAAGTTGCCCGCCGCGTTGTTGACCACGAAATCCAGACGACCCAGCTCCTGGATGGCCCGATTCACCGCCGAGTCGACCGCCTCGGGCTGGCGGACGTCGGCCACCATCGGCAGACAGCGGCGGCCCGTCGCCGCGGCAATCGACTCCGCCGCCCCGACCAGGTTCTCCAGCTTCCGACTGACGATCGCTACGTTGGCCCCATACCGAGCGAGAGCCCCGGCGATCCCGCGGCCAATCCCCGTGCCGCCCCCCGTGATCAACGCGGCTCTTCCCAGGAACAGATCATTACGAAAAACACTCATATCGAAGTTCCATCAGTCTGTCATCGCGGCGCGCGGCCGTTTCGCCAGGCCGCCGCCGCCAATGCGAATCCTCCCGCCAGCATCACCGGTCCCGCGGCAAAGGCCGCGGTTCCGAGCACCACGGCCAGCGCGGCGGGGTAAATCCCCCGGTAGTCTCCCAGCCAGGTCGCGAGGATCGCGGCGCCCAGCAACAGGCTGGCGAGCACGGCCAGCCGGGCGAAAGAGAGGTCCGGCGCGACTTCCACCGGGTGGGCCGCGAGCGTCACGAGGTTCGGCGGCGCCGGTTCCTGGGTCCCGGTCGTGATTCCCTGGAAGGCCGTGCGCCGGCCGAGGGCATGAATCCGGCCGATCGTGCTGGGGTCGAGCAGACCGCTGGGCGGCCGGGCCGGCCGGCCCGGCCGTTGCCCCAGGTACTGCTGGGCGGACGCCAGGTCCTCGGCAAGCCCGGCCGACTCGAGGGCCTCGACGACCGCACGCCGAGCCATCGGAACCCGCTGGAGGTCCGGCTTCGCTCGATCGCCGGGCGATCCAGCCGGAACGGTCGCGCTCCCTCGGCTGCTGCGTTGGGCACTGCGCAGGGCCAGCTCGAAATTGACCAGCAAGGCGACCAGCCGTTCATGATCGCGCCCGGAGCTGCGGTCGATCCTCGGGAGGACGTCCCGGATCGACCGGGCCATCCCGTCGGCTCGGGCCAGCTCCAACCCGGCCATGGTCGACGGCTCGACGACTCCGGAAATCCCCTCGATCGTCACATGCGCGGGGGTCGCCACCGTGACCAGGGTCGGCACGGGTGCCGCACCCACTCTGGGTAGCGCGATCGACCACTCGCCCGGTCGCGTCGGGCTGAGGGGAACCGCCGGGGACTTCCAGATCAGGCTGATCCGCTCCCGGCGCCGGTCGTCCAGGACGATGGACCAGTCCTCGGGAGCCGACCGCAGCGGCACGGCGGCGTTGGCGTCGACACTCGCCCAGAGGAGGGAGCTACCCGGAGGCAGCCTGACCGGCAGCAGGCGGCCACTCTCGGGCACGGTCTCGAAGACGCCCCGGCCGAGCAGCCCGGAGTCGGGGAGCACGGCCAGCGTCAGGTCGGCGAACGCCACCCGGGCGGCGTCGTGCCGCGACCCATTCGCCTCCGCGGGGCTCCGGGGCACCTGGACGCGCAGGGCCCAGTTCTCTCGGAGCACCTGGAAGGCCCGCTCCGGCGTCCCCGCGTCCCAGGCGAACTCCTGGGCATGGAACCGGCTGGCCGAAGGGATCGGTTGCAGACCCGTCGAGCCTTCAAACGTCAATGGGTGCCCAGTCGCGTTCACGATGCGCAGGGAGACATTGACGGTCCCCAGGCCCAGCGGTGCGACGTTGGGGTAGACGACCTCCCCATCCGCCGCGATCGGGACGGTGGACTGGAGCACGATTCGGTGCGATCCCCAGAGGGGATGTCGGGGCGTGACCAACCAGAACGCCGAGGGGCCGTCGACCCGGGTCGTCACCTGATAGTCCTCCCCCGCGCGCTGGAGCTGCGCCACGGCCGCCCAGGCGGCCGGCATCCGGAGGCGGATCGCGTCGAGCGCGCCGCCGGCGACATCGTAGCGCAGGACGGCCAGCCACTGGGCGGAGTCCGGGTTGAGTGTGATCTGACTCTCGATCTCCACGTAGGTCCGCGGTGGGGGCGCCTCCCAGAGAATCTCACCCAGGCGGCGAGGGTCGTCCACGCGAAACGCCAGCCGGGAGCCGGCCGGGGCCGAGCCGGCGGTCGCGATCGATCCCGGAGGAGCCGGGGTCAAGCCGGTTGCCCCCCGAAGCTCCAGCTTCGCGTTCGCGTTCGCGGCGATCGTGAGCGAACCGGAGTTCTCCTCCGCCCCGTCCCAGCCGATCCAGGGGGTGGGGACCCGGCGCTGGCGCGTGTCGATCCGTAAGGGATCCAGGCCCAGAGGGATCCAACCGGCGATCCGGACCCAACGGCGACGCACGGAACCGACCCGGTCCCAGATCAGACCCAGGCGGTGATCGGCCGAGACCGTCCAATCGGCCAGCCCCTCGCCGGTCACCTCGGTGATCTGGATGCCGGCGGGGAGCTGGGCCGCCACGAACGGGAGCTCTCCGGAGGGCTCGATCAGGTCCGCGTCGGCGGTCAGGGCGATGCGACCCGATTCGATCTGGAGCTGGACTGTGGGCCGGACCTGGATTCGCCGCGGCGACGGCCCGGTGCGCAGCGCCGCGCGGAGCTCGCGCGTGAAGCGGCTGGTCCCGCAGAGCGTCAAGGGCTCGTTGGGGAGGTCGCCCCAGGCCGCGACGAACGACTCGTCGTTGATCGCCTCGGTGTCCGGCAACGGCTCGAGGCGGCCGGTCCAGTCTCCCGGCCGGCGGACGCCCAGGATCCCCGTGAATCGTTCCATCCCCAAGGGTTGGAGCTGGGGGAGACGGCGGATCAACCCCCCCGCCCATCGGCGGCTCGCCCGGTCGGCGTCGGCATCGCCCCGGACCGCCTCCCACGGCCGCCAGCAGTCGATGGTCAGGGTCGATCCAGCCCGCAGGGGAGGATTGATGCTCAGCAGCCAGCGCGGCTGGCCAGCCTGCTCCTCGGCCACGACATCCACCAGGCCGGGAGCGTGCACGGAGCGGAGCACGAGCCCGGGGTCGTGCGCGATCCGAACCGTGGCGATCTCCTGGGGTTGAAGAACGGTCCACCGCGCCCGGATGCGGTCGCCGGCCGGGGTGACGTCCCACAGGACCAGGCCCTCGACGCTGCCAGCGGCCGGTGGCGCGGCCGGCGCACCCGGCCGTGCCCAGCGGATGACGACCTGGTCGGCGGGACCGAGCCGCCCCACCAGCGTCCCATCGGGCTGGATCTCGGTCCGCCCCCGGGCGGTCAACTCGCCCTGGGGGGTCCCATCTCGAGGGGGTTCGACGATCACCTGAGCCGTCGGCGACGCGTTGACAGGCAGCCGGAGCACCTCAGAGCCGGACTCATCGACCGTCGTCGCGGCCCGGCGGCGAAGATGCAGGACGTGGCTGCCGGCCGCCGCGATCGCGATCCTGGCCTGGGTTGCTCCCGCCGCGATCGCGATCGGGACATCCTTCCCGTCCAGCGTGGCCTCGAGGTCCCGTGCCAGGGAGACAGGCACCCGCCAGGACCAGGGCGCGCTGCCGCGGGCCGTCAGCTCGAACTGGCTCTCGACCAGGACGTCATGGGCCGCGCGCCGCACGACGCGATGGACGGCCGACGAGGCCGTGACGGCCGCCGGCGGCTGGGCGATCGCACCGACGGCCCGGTGGGACAGCTCGGTGAAATCCGACAGGCGGAGGATGACCGGATCCGTGGGCCGATCCGGATCGGAGAGCCGTTCGTAGGGGAACAGTGCCAGGATCGGTGAGCCGGCCTCGGGCTGCGCCGCGGCCCGCGTCGCGAGAAGACCGGCCATTGCCAGCAGCAGCGCCGCACCGACGATCGAGGTCCCTGCGCGGCGGAGCCTCGAGCCGTTGGCCTGCCCTGTCGCCCTGGGACCGGGCCCAGCACGCAGGCCCAGCTCCACGATCAGGATCGCGAGGGCGCCGGTGAAGCCCGCCGCCGTCCCGCTCGACCAGCGCGCGGGGACGACCCGATCGAGCCAGACGCAGGCCACCGCCACCGCGGCGGGGACGAACAACCGGCCCCGGGAGAGCCGGCGACCGGTCGTCAGCCAGGCCCAACCGAGCAGGCCGACGACGATCCAGCCGGCCAGGATCCGCCGTCGGACCTCGATCAGATGTACATATGCATCATCCCCCGGCCAGCTCGCGGCCGAGAACCGCCAGAGGGACCGGCCGGGCAGCAGCTCGATCCGGTCGCCGGCTTCGTCCCCGATCACCGCAGGGGACCGGGGCGAAGTCTCGCCACGCCATCGCGCCAGGGTCTGGAACCGGTCGGTGCGATCGCAGCCCCAGGCCAAGGTCTCATCGATCGCCTCGGTCCACTGCGACGGCCGGCTGAAGCGCGACGACTCGGCCGCCGTGGTAATCAACAAGACGCGGGAGAACGGGGCCAACACCAGGCCGTGTTGCTGGAGCATGGTCAGCGAGCGGCTCGGGCTCTCCGCCCTGGCCCGGCCGGTGAGGCACGGCGTTTTCGGACCCAGGCCGGCGGTACGCAGCGCCAGGCGGTCAATGATCACGGGCCAGGGGCCCGAATCCCATCGGCCGAACCATTCGGCCAGGGTCCACTCGTCGGCCGCCGCCGGCGCGAGCCGATCATCGAGCTGGCGGAATCGTTCGATCTCATCGGCTGCGGATCGACCCAGGACGAAGTCCCAGGCCGGCTTCCAGAGCCCCAGTGCCCCGCTGGGCCAGTCGGTGGGGTCGACCCGATCGTTGGCGATCAGGCCCGGCCCGCAGTCCACGGCCTGCCAGCCCGGCGGCGTCACGATCTCCCAGACGAAGGACAGGCAGGGGACGTTGATCGCCGGCAGTTCGGGTCGACACAACACCCCATCGGCCAGACCCGCGCCCTCGGTCACATAATCCAGGACGATCGAGCTGGACCTGGCCCCCTGGCCCGCCCCTCCCGCGGGGAACGAGAGCCGGGTGTCCGACCCGATCGGCGCCACCGCCGAGCCATCGCGGCGGACGCGCACCAGCGACGATCGCGGCGGCATGACCAGGTCGAGCGACTGGGCCGGCTCGAGCTGCACCAGCAGAGAGAGATGATGCAGCGCGCGCCCCGCCGCGTCGCCCGAGGTCGTCAAGACGGCTTCGCGGAGCAGACCCGGCACGGGACGGGGAGAAAGCGGCTCGGTGGCCAGCTCCAGCCGGGCGTCCGCGTCCGCGTAGCTGAAGGCATGAACGATCCGGTTCCGCGGTGAGGCTCGATCGCCGCGGCCGCTCTCCGGATCGGGATCGCGCTCCGTCCGGGGTGGATCGACGACCGAGGCGTTGAGTCGAGTCAGACCCGAGGCCCGGGCCTGTGAGCTCATCCCGGTGGGCGTCTCGACCAGGATGGTTCCTCGCATGAGGGCGCCGCGCGGCACCCCCAGGAGGGGCACCGAGCCCGGCGAGCTCCAGGGCAAAGTCGCGCGAAACTGGATGGCTTTCTCGGCCAGACCCGGGAGGGCGACAGGCAGCCTCCACGCCGCGCCCGACTCAGGCAGTCCGAGGCGGGAACGCGCGGAACCGTCGATCGGAGCCAGGGCCAGCTCGACGTCGTCTTCACGGAAGTGCCACGACGCGAGCGAAGCGGCCGGCTGGTTGACCCAGATTGGGATCGCGTCGACCGGGGCGGTGCCCGAGCGGATCCGGAGGGTCCCCTCGAGCACCAGGCCGTGCCCGGCCGGCCCGATCCGCGCCAGGGTGCGGATCGCGACCCGCGGTTGCTGGTCGATCCGGTGCCGATCGAGCCGCGCCTCAGCCTTGGGCGCGATCCAGCGCCAGGCCAGGGCCTCGCGCCAGTTCGGGCCGGGGGCGTGGCCGAGCAGGCCGGGGACCTCGCCCGGATCGATCCAGGCCAGGCCGCGGGCCTGGGCCGGCTGGATCACCGTGCCCTCGTCGACCCACGCCAGCCATGCCTCATCGACGGTGGCGGCGCCCACCGCGCGCACCCGGGGCAGTTCCAGGGGCCCCCGTCCCTCCCGGGCCGTCGCGCTGGCGGTGAGGTTCAGCGTCCACTGCCGCTTCGCCAGGACAGTTGCCGGGAGGATCACCCGCAGCCGCGTCGCCTCGGAGGAGCGCAGCGCCGAGTGCCAGGCCACCGGATCGTCGAGCCCCTCAACCTGCACCTGCTCGGGAATCCACCCGGGACTCAGGTCGATCTCCAGCTCGGGCCTTGAGCCGCGATGCCGCGTCCAGTCCAACCGGCAGGTCAAGCGGGCCGGCGCGGCGGCCAGGACGAGCTGACCCCGCACCGTGCACGAGACCTCGGTACGGGGCTGGACGAACACCAGCTCGGCGACCGATCGGGGCGCGTTGGCCTCGAAGACCAGCCGATGGCCTGGACCGGCCTCCGGTCGACTCGGGGAGATCAGCCGGCCGGCATTCACGCGGCAGTCCCGGACCAGGTGCGACTCGTCGAGCACGACCGACGTGCGGCCCCCCATCCAGGTCGCGTCCAGCGGCCGGACCGCCGGGATCCTCCAGGCACCCTCCGGCGGGACCTGCGCGTGGGCCAGCAACCGCACCGTCGAGGAAGCGGGCGCGGTCCCGACCAGCTCGACCCGGACCCGCGGCGCCGGACCACTCTCCAGCACGCGATAGCCGCGGACCGCAGGGCCCTGAACCTCAATCAGCTCCAGACCCGGGTCCAGCTCGAGGTCCAGCCGCGCGGGATGTCGTGGGTCCCGCTCGAGCTGCCAGTCGGCCGTCCAGTTGACCAGATCGCGGGTGCGGCCGGTCCTGCGGCGGAGGTCGATCTCCGTCGGGCCGCTGACCCAGGCACCGGCTCCTACCGGCGACACCTTCTGGTCCGATGGATCGCGCACCTCCAGGTCGAAGCGGCCCGAGCGCCCGTCGAGCTCCCAGCGGCTCCGCGCGGGGTCTGCGGCGGGCAGCGGGCCGCACCGGACCCCGCGCTCGCTCGAGGCAACCCATCCCTTGGGAAGCTCCAGCTCCAGGACCGTGGTCTCCTTGCCCGGCAGTCCCAACCGGAAGCCGCGCCCGCGCGAGCCGGGACGTGCCCGCAGCTCCCACTCCAATACGAGAGTTTGCTCGCGCGGTGAGGGGTCGAGCCAGAGGGTCGCCTGCCCGGAGTCGCGCGCCCCCAGGACCCGGGTGGGCTGGGACGTGGCCAGGATCGTCGGCGTCCAGGACTCCAGCAGGTATTCCGAGGGACCCGCCGCGCGGGCCGCGAAGACCAGCTCGGTCCGACCGGTCAGCATTCCGGAGTCCCATCGGGCACGGTGGCGAGCGCTGATCAAGCGCGGGGGCAGGTCCGAGCGGCGTCGGGCCTGCTCGCGCCCCATCGCCGCGACCAGCGCGTCGAACTCGTCGGCGGATAAGCGCCGCAGTTCCGTTCCCGGCGGGAACCACCGCGACACATCCTGCGCGGGCACCCGAAGGCGGATGATCTCGGGATCGGCCGCGGCCGTGAGGCCCACCGTCGCAAACCCAGCCAGGAGCAGCAGACCACACCGGGGCCAGGCCCGGCGCCGGTCGCCCGGCTCCTGGAGGTGCCGTTGATCGGACGAGATGGGTGTGGAACCGAGCATGGCCGATAGGGCTTCCTGGACCTTCGACGGGCAGCTCGCGCCGCGGCGGGGCCGCGAAGGTTCCTCCAGGTTACCACAATCTTACGTTCCGGGAGCAGAAAAAGGGCCACCAAGGCGACCGCGCGGATCCGCTCTCCCCCGGATCACCGGGAGGAACGGGAACGAGGCCCCCAGACCCAAGGGAACCGGACCTGGTCCGGCCCAGAGATCACCGCCTCCGACACCGACTTCGGGGTGCACAAGCCGGCCGCGGCCGTTTGTACGAATTCGAGACCCGCTCCCCCCGAAATTACGTCACATCACGTCACAGCCTTGTGCCGCTTGGACTTACGACACAAAAACCCGGAAAAAAATACCTCACCCTACGTCACAGCCTTGCGCCGCTTGGACTTACGGCTGCGATTCGTCGCATCTTCTCAATTTGTAATGCATCAAGAGTCTCCTGTATTGGGATGCGGTTCGTGTACGCACGAACCGCATCCCAATACAGGAGACTCTAGGCGACAGGTGTGTGGAAACCCACCCGAAACCACCGACAGCGCGGAAATTTCCCCCTACCAGCCCGAAGCGCCAGCGAGGGTCGTTCTGGTAAGGCCACGATGGGGTAAGTGAATTCCTGCCGGTCGCCCAAACGCCGGTCTGTAATCGATCGGATAGGGGGGTGAGTCTTCCCCCAGACAAGATCCCTTGATCACCCGGTAGCGGGGACGGGGCCGCCAGGCGGCACAGACCCCCCTCATCGAAGAGGGGAAGGGCTCGGCGCGGTTGCCTCGATTGAGTGTCGCGTACACGCTTTCAGGCCCACACCCTCGTGGGACGAGCACCCCCGGCTTTTCATCCACCGAGTTCCCTCTCTGGTTGAGCGGATGGGCCAGGATGTGGTAGGGCCGACGTTGCTCTCTGCCGGTCGGCAACGAGGAGGACTTCCGGATCAGCTCTCAGGCGCCGTTTGAGGGCCGTTTCGCCTTCAGGACCTCTGGCCCCATGGGGAATCCCAGATACCGGGCGAATCGCCACTGGCGATATCGGGCGTACCAGCCCTGCCGTGCCCTGTCCCGTGTTCGTCGTGCCCTGGTTGCGTCCATCGTTGTTGCCTCCCACTGTCTTACCAGATCTCTTTGTCATCCTTACGGCCATTGGGCGGGTGCGGGACACCATCGCTTGGGCTTGTTGATTGAATGCTTCACACCACTCCTGCTCTCAGGCTGCGTCTTGGGACGTGTCGGGTTGTCGGAAGCTCTTCTAGAAGGGATATGGCCATTTTGAGGTTGGGACGGACAATCTCCAGGTTTGGAAGGTGTTCAGCGGCGATCGTTCGGCACGGGGCAAGATTGGGAGGAAGCCCGCGCCGTGGGCTCGGGGACGGCTGGGGGAGTCGGGCCGACGGGGCAGGACGGACGGAACTCCGTCGTGCCGATGAGCCAGCGCGCCAGCGCGCCGGCTTTGAGTCCTGGACGGATCAGCCGGGCGGGTCGATCCAGGACCGAGAGGATTTCCTGGGCGGCCAGGTAGCCGCTGCGGACGGCTCCTTCCATGGTGGCCGGCCAGCCGGTGTCGGTCCAATCGCCGGCCAGGAAGAGGCCGTCGATCGCGGTCCGCTGAGGGGGCCGCAACCCCTCGATCCCCGGCCGGACGGCGAACGTCGCCCCGTGCTCGGTCACGACCCACCAGCGCAACAGTTGCGCCGACCGGGCCACGGGCCAGAGTTCGGCCAGGTCCGCGAGAACCAGGTCCCGGATCGCCAGCTTGTCGAGGGCCAGCAGGTCGTACGACGCGCTGATCACCACCTGGAGATACTGACCCCCGCCGCCCGAGCTGTCAGCGGCGGCGCCCCTGGGGCCGGGAGTTGCGGCCGCGCGCCCGCTCCGGCCCTGGATCGCCGTGTGGTTGAACACCCATTGGATGAGCCGACCCGGGGTGACGACATGGTCGAACGGGCAAACCGGCCGGTCAAACCAGAGGTGGACGCCCGTGATCGGCGAGGCCTGCATCGCGGCGACGCGGTCCAGGGCGGGCAGCCGCCCGCGCAAGGCGTCGGGGAGGAGGCTCTGCACCCGGTCGAAGGGGACGGCCAGCACGACGAAATCGGCGGCCAGCCGCTCGCCGTGGCGCAGGACCACGCCGCCGATCGCGTCGTCGTCGTCCGGCTCGACGGCACGGACTCCGGTCGTCAGCCGGACGGCAACGCCATGATCCCGCAGCCAGCCCTCCAGCCGCGTACCGTAGAGCTCCCCCAGCGGGACTCTCGGCAATTCCAGCTGAAATCCCGTGCGATTGCGGAGGAACCCGTCGAGGAAGACCTTGCGGGCGTGCCCCGTGTCCATCTGGTCGAGCCGTTCGTTCAGCGCCGAGACCAGGACGGCGGCCCAGAACAGGTTGATCGTACGGAGGTTCTGGCCGTGGCGCCAGAGCCAATCGGCAAACGGTTCGCCGGGGCGGTCCTCACGGCCGCGGGCCAGGCAAGCCAGGCCGTAGGCCACGCGGATCTTCTCGCGCAGATTGAGGAAGCTCGCCGACAAGAAGCTGCCGGCCAGGTGGAACGGCGCCGGTGCCAGGCCGGCGCGGAAGCGGGAGACCCGTCCTTCCGGACCAAGGAACACCAGTTCGGGCTCGCGGCGGAACAGGCCGTCGATTCCGACCCGCCGGCAGAAATCCGCCAGGTTGGTACAGCAGGCCATGCTGACGTGCTGACAGTTGTCGACCAGCTCGCCGGTCACGGGGTCCGGGAATGAGCTGGCTCGTCCTCCCAGCCGCGGCCGGCTTTCCAGCAGCGTGATCCGCAGGCCGCGATCGACCAGCCGCGACGCGACCGCCAGGCCCGCCAGCCCGCCGCCCACGATCACGATGTGAGGAGGGGGAGGCTTGGGAACGGGTTTCATCATCGTGGTACCCCGTTCAGGAGACGCCTCCCCGGTCCTTCACGTGGTCCAATCCTCGGCCTTCAACCCGGGAACCTTCCGGAAATCGGCGAGATTCCGCGTGAGGAGCGTTGCGTCATGTACAAGGGTGATGGCCGCAATCTTCAGATCCATCGTGCCGATGCGGATCTTGAGACGCCGGAGTCGCTGCAATTCCCCAGCAGCCTCGTGATCGAAGTCGAGAACCTTGATCGTCCGGTAGGTTTCGAGGTGCCGCTTGAGTTTGGAGTAGGCATCGATCTCTGAAGAACATTCCTGGCACGGGCTTTATAGGCCAACCAGCCGCGTGTTTGTTCTTCGTAGGTGACGATGGTTGTGGCGATCTCGTTCGGATCGATTTGCTCGGGTCGGGCCAAGAGCATTCGCGCGGCCGTCGATTCGGGTTGCTCCATCACACTGACGTGATCCGTATCAAGAACGATCATCCGATGACTTGGCCTTTCGGGCTTTCTTCTTGGGGGAGCGCTTCTTGGGCCGGAAGGACTCGCGCCACTCACGACCCAGGCGCATCGCCTCATTGAACGCGGCGGGATCGTCCGCGAAGCTCCCGACGATCTTCTTCCACCAGGGCACCTGTGGACCCACTGCCGCTTCCAGCTCCGCTTTCAGGCGGGCGACCTGCGCCTCCAAAGCGTGGACGCGCCGCTCCAACTGGACCTTGGTCATTCTGCCAGGGCGAGGTTCTTTCGGAGCCGCCACCGATGCCGGCTCAACGGCAGACGCGGCCTTCCGGGTGACCTGGGGAGGTCGAGCCTCGCTGGCCGGCTCGCTCTTACGCGTTCGTGCCGCTCGTTGCAACTTACTCGAGGCCATGGTTCGTGATCCCTTCTTCGGGGAGACGACGCTTGTCAAGCGGTGCGGTCAACGCCCATCCATTCTACCCGCCAGTGCCCGCAACGCGATGGTGATCTTGCGCCAGGGCGGGAGAGAAATCCGGCCGTCGAGGACGTGGTAATTCCGGCGGGCGATCTCGTCGAGCAGGGCGCGGTAGATGCCGACGATGGTCCGGAGCACGGGTCGCCCCACGGGATCGACCAGCGCGGCGAGCGGACGCGCGGCCTCATAATAGTGATAGGCCCGTTGCCCCTCGAAGGCCAGGAGTGCCCGGACGCGGTCGCTGGGCGGGCCGGCGGCGACCAGTTCCCGCGGTTCGACGCCGAACCGCGCCAGATCGTCCTGCGGCAGGTAGATTCGTCCGTTCTGGGCATCGTCGCGGAGATCGCGGAGGATGTTCGTCAGTTGCAGCGCGATCCCGCACCGCTCCGCCAGCCGCTCGGCCTGACCGCCCTCCGAGCGGTAACCCCAGATATGAAGGCAGCTCAGGCCGACCACCGAGGCGACGTGATAGCAATAGTCGGCCAGCTCGACGAAGGTCGCAAACCCGCGTGGCTGGAGGTCCATCGAGACCCCTTTGAAGACCGCGAAGAGCAGGTGCGCGGGGATGGCATGCCGTGCCACCGTGTCGGCCAGGGCGGGGAGTCCCGGCCAGGCGGCGCGGTCACCGGAGAGGGCCGCCTCGAGTGCCTGTCGCCAGGCGTCCAGCGCCTGGGCCTTCGCCGGGGCCGAGCCGGGTTCATCGGCGAGGTCGTCGGTGTGCCGCAGGAAGGCGTACAGCGCGCACATCGACCGGCGCCGCGACGCCGGCAGCAGCCGGAAGGCCGCGTAGAAGTTCCGCGCCTCGCGCCGCGCCACCGCGGCGCAGAAGCGGTAGCTTTCCTCGAGCACCCGATCCTTCGTCACGGGGCCTTCTCCGGATGCCACGACGCCGGCGTTGCCTCGGCTGGCCCGCGCGCCTCGAGGGGAGCCCCGCGGCCGCGGAATTGGGCCATCCCCATCGCGGCCACGGCCCGCGCCAGGAGCCGGAGCTTGGTCCATCGGCTCAGGGCCGGCCGGGCACTCAGCACGTCGAAACCGCGGGCCTCGATCCGATCGAGGATGGCCTGACCGCCGCGCGAGAACAAGTCGATATCGACGGCGAATGCCGGCGGGACTCGATCCACCAGGTCTCGCCCCGCGGCGAACAGGCTGCGCGTCCGTTCGACCTCGAACCGCATCAGCTCGGCGAATGCCGGCGTGAAGTGCAAGGCCCGCAGGTCCGATTCCGGATAGTCGAAGCGCAGCCGATCCTCGCGGGGCAGGTAGATCCGCCCGAGGGCCAGGTCGCGCGCCACGTCCTGCCAGAAGTTGGCCAGTTGGAGCGCCGTGCAGGTGAAATCGGCGAGCCGGGCATGCTCCGGGCTGAAGGCGCCGGCCACGTACAAGACCAGGTGCCCGACCGGGTTGGCCGACCGCGTGCAGTAGTCGAGCAATTGCTCGTGGCTGAGATATTCGGTGACCGACTGATCCTGCTCGAATGCCGAGATCAGCGCCTCGAAGGGCTCGATCGGGATGCCGTACTGCGAGACGGTCTCGCCCAGTGCGATCATCACCGGGTGACGGCGTTCGCCCCGGTACATCCCGTGCAGCTCGCCCCGCCACCAATCGAGCAGCTCGAGCGATCTCCGCGC
>JAJPJC010000541.1 GCA_021324445.1 Isosphaeraceae bacterium | reverse complement strand
CTCTCCCCTTGGGAGAGCCCCGCGGGGGCGAGAGTCACCCCTGTCGCCCCCGCGGGGCTCCTGGGAAGAGAGGGGGGGCTCGGCGCTCCGCGGTCGACCAGGGGCTGCCGCCCCTGGCTCTTGACCGCCGCCCCTCCGGGGCTTTGGGAACAGTCGCTACCGTTACCGGTGTTGCCGCCGAATTGGGATACGGCTCGTGTACACACGAACCAGATCCCAATCCAGGAGACTCCGAGTCCGGCGACTCGGGGTTCTCGGCCGGGCTTTCCCCAGGCGGGGACCGATTGAGCCCGGGTCGCCGCGGAGGCCGTGATTCAATACTGATCGGAAGAGACGATATCACCGCCGTTGCGGGAGCCCAGGTACCAGATCACCAGCATGTTGGCGCTGGACTTGATGAATCGGACCGATCCATCGGCGAAGGCCGCGTTGGCGCCACCGGGATGATAGCTGCTCAGGTTGTACATGCCCGGCGCGTCAAAATCGCCGCCCCACGACTCGAGGTTGCAGTTGGGGAATTGCGAGTTGGGCGGCAGCAGGGTCGTGCCCAGCGTATGCCCGAACATCCCCTGGTTCCAGTCGCGACCGATGAAACTCTTGTTGTAATACCAGTTCGCCCACTGATCCCCCTTGGTGATCGATTGGGGCGCGTAGCCGGCACAGAGTTGGGCGAAGTTCAGGAAGGTCGAGCCGCCGGGCCCTGCCCCGGCAGGCATGATGCTTCCAGTGCCGCCCCAGTTGCCGATATTGCCCACGGTATTACTGCCTGTGAACTTTCCGACGTCGATCGCGTCCTGGATCGATAACCTGGTCGGGTCACAATCCCCCATGCGCCACTCGCCGAAGGCAATCGTATTGCTCGTCCCATCGGTCACGTCGCGGGCCCCGATGGAGCTACTGGCGGGCCCAAGACCCATGGTCATGAACAGCCCGGGAGGTCGCGAGGAGTACCACGGACAAACCGTCGCCCCGACCGAGCCCCAGTAATTGTTCCCGGGAAAATTCGCCGGCGTACTCTGTCCCGGAATCGTCCCGCAATAGAGGGTCCCGATCGGCAGCGTCGACGACGGGCACAGGAACGAGGCGACGCGGGTGATGATCGCCGACGCCTGCACGCCATTGTCCTCATTGTCCGAAGACGAGATGAGGAAATTCAGCCGGTTGTACACCGGCCCTTGCTCCATGTAGGGCAGGATCAGGGCGTGGATGCTCCAGTTCCCCCAGCCCGAATCGCCGATCGTGCCGCAACAGACGGTGTCGGCGATGTCCCAGATCGCACGCTGTCCGTAGCACTCGGGATACGCCCCGGTAGCCGATTCGTAGTTGGCCACGGCCAACCCCAGTTGCTTCATGTTGTTGGTGCACTGGGCACGGCGCGCGGCTTCCCGCGCCGACTGCACGGCCGGGAGCAGCAGGGCGATCAGCACGGCGATGATCGCGATGACCACGAGGAGCTCGATCAGCGTGAAGCCGACGAGCCGCTGGATGCCGGACCGAGTTCGGTGTCTCATCAGCAACTCCCCAAGTGACGTAGGATCTTATGACAGAAACGAACGAATGGGATCGCTCTGCATTCAGGCAACCATCCCTGAAGTCAATCAGAGGGGAGGGTTGCGATCGAGAATGCTTGAGTTCGCCCAGCCGACCAACGACGAAGGATTTCGATGACGGGTCTTCCGGCGTCCCAGGAACTGCGATGCGATCCGAGGCCACGCGGCGGGAATCCCACAGCTTCCTCCAGAGGTCTAGCTTCCAGTGGGTCTCGCAACCGCGACCGCCGGGCCGGCGTCTCATGGGCCGGTCTTGTTCCGCTTGCCCATGGCCTCCATATACTTGGGTTTCTTCGAGAAATCGACGGCCTTACCCGCGATGTTCGCCGTGGGATTCGGCTCGATCTTGCTCGAGAGCGCCTTGAGATCCGCCTCCGGTACGTTCTGGATCTTCGGGTTGTCCGCGCCGGTGCAGCCAGGCAGGATCCCGCAGAACGGAGCGATGACCATCATCCGGAGCAAGAGGGTATGGAGCTTGTATCTCATGGGTAGAAGAGTCCTCGTCTCGAGTTTCGGATTCCCCGTTCTGAAAAAAATCGAATGAAGCAGGAAAGCTTGGACTGATGGGAGTTCGCCCTTCCTGGACGGAGCGTTCAGAATTGGCAACTACCAGACCATCCCGATGGCTGAATCCCCGGATCGCGCGCCTCGGAAACCGGATCGTGGTTTCTGGACACAAGATTCTCGCCGAGGTGAGCCTGGTCCCTGGTTAAGGGGGTGATTATAACAACTCGGCGAAGCAAAGGGAAAAAAATTCCGCGTTCCCGACCGAATTTCGGTAGGCTGAGAGGAACTCGGGTCCCGGGCGCAGCGTCACAAAGGGAATCCCGGCTTCAGCCGGTCCGCTGAGCTGGGCTGGGCTGGTGTCCACGGGAGTGGAGTGGTCGCGACACGGGCCCAAGCGCGGCAAGCCAGGCGGAGCGGACACGACCTGCCGGGCACCCGTCGCGGAGCGGAGGTATCGGAGCATGTCGACCCCGGTCCCACGGCTGCAGACCAGGCGGTGGCTCCTCCTCGGACTGGGTTTTCTGGCCGCGGCCGGTGGGGTTCTGTGGTGCTGGTCGTCGCTGGCACCCGGTTCGGTCGCCACGGGGGTTGCCGCCTATCGCCGGGCCGAGTGGGCCGCGGCGTCGACTCTGGCCCAGAAGCGGTTGGCGCAGGCTGGGGATGACCCGGAGGCGTTGCGGCTCCTGGCCCGGGCGTCGGCACGCCTGGGTCGCCATCCCGTGGCGCAGGCGCTGTATGCTCGGCTCGATCGCCGCGCCCTGGATGCCGAGGATCACTTCCTGCTGGGGCTGGGTTGGAGCCGGGCCGGGCGTTATGACGCGGCGGTGGGGGCGTGGCGGTCGGCCCTGGCTGCCGATCCCAATCATGCCGAGACCCTCCACGAGATGGCCCGGTACGGGATGCTCAAGGCTCATCCCCTGGAAGGAGCCCAGGCTGCGGAGCGGCTGGCGCGGCAGCCGGGCTGGGAGACGCGGGGCTATCTCCTGCTGGGAATGATCCGGGCCGCGGACCACGACCCGGTCGGCGCCACCGCCGCGCTGCAACGCGCCTTGAGTCTGAACCCGTCGGCCCGGCTGGTGGACGCGGAGCCGTTCAGCACCCGGAAGCTGCTGGCCCGCACTCTGTTGCAGTCTGGTCATCCCGCCGAGGCCCGCGATGTCTTGCGGACCGTCCTGGATGCCGGACCCGACGAGGAGGCCGCGTGGCTCTTGAGCCGGGCGTGGTTGCTCGAGGGGAAGGAAGTCGAGGCCCGAGCCGCGTTGACCCGCGCCAGGAGCTACCGCCTCGACCACCCGCTCGAGCCGGAGCCGGCTCCTTATGTCGGCGAGGCGCGGTGCGCCGCCTGCCATCGCCAGCTCGTTCCGGTCGTGCTGGCCAGCCGTCACGCGCGGACGTATCGACCCGGCCCGCGACTCGCCGAGCTGCCGCTGCCGGATCATGCCCTCGCCGACAGCGACGATCCTCAGGTCAGCCACACCCTCCGACGGGTCGACGGTCGGCTTCACCTCGAGACGCGAGTCCAGGACCGGGTCTTCCGGGCCGTCGCCGACTACGCGCTCGGCTCGAGTGATCGCTATCTCTCGCTGGTCGGCCGCGACGACCTCGGACAGGTCCGGGTGCTCCGGGTCTCCTATTATTGCAATCCCGACGGAGCGGGGTGGGGCCGGACCAAGGGACAGGCCGCGCATCCTGGGCAGCCGGACGACTACCTGGGAAAGCGGCTCCTCCGGCCTGATGAAGCCAACGAGTGCCTGATCTGTCACACCACGGTCGCCCGCTCGGCCCGTGAAGGCACTGGTCCGGAGTCGGCCGACCACGCGATCGGCTGCGAAGGCTGCCATGGTCCGGGCAGCGTACACCTGGCGGCGGTGTCGGCCCGATCCCCGGACCTGGCGATCGTCAACCCCAGACACGCCCCCGGGGCCGCCCTGAACCAGTTCTGCGGCCACTGCCATAGCCAGCATCTCCTCGAGATGCCTTCGTCCCGCACCGATCCCGCCTGGACGCGGTTTCCCGGCTCGACTCTCCCCTGGAGCCGATGCTATACCGAAAGCGGCGGGGCCGTGAGCTGCCTGACCTGCCACGACCCGCATCGGAACGCGGAGACCTCACCGGGGGTTTACGAGGAGAAATGCCTCGCGTGTCATGCCGCCTCGACCGCTGAGCCGGACCAGGGCCCAGCGGCCGAATCGGAGGCATTCCGCTCGAGCTGTCCGGTCAACGCGACCAGGGGCTGCATCCCCTGTCACATGCCCAAGCTCGCCTCGCCCACGCTCCATACCTCGTTCACCGACCACTATATCCGCGTCCCGCGCCGGGAGGCCGCACAGGCTCGTGCCGGCACCGTGCCTCCCCGCACGAGGCCTCCCGAGCGCTGAGGACGCCCTTCGATGTGAGGTAGACCCATGGATTCCCCAGAGTTGCCAGTCCACGCCGGGGTGAGCCCCGCCGCCAGTCGGCCTTCCGGCACCGCTGAGGTCCCGAAGGACGCGGACAGACCTCCCACCGCGCCGCGCCGCACCCCGATCTGGCTCCTGGCCCTGGGAGTCGGGATCCTCGCGGGCGGACTCGCCGGGCTCGGCGGCGAAGTGACCAACCGCGCCTTCCCGGTCTGGGTGGTTCATCCCAAGGGGAACGTGGTCGCGCGCTCGACCGAGGAGACCGGCGTCCTCTCCTTTCCCGTCCGGGCGGACCTCCCGCCCGAATTCGACAGTCTGGACGGATACGTACGGACGGGGGCCCGTTCCGTGATCCTGAAGAGGGGGCTGAGGGTCGCCGAGGGTTACAAGGCGGCGGCGGCCTTCGGCCTGGTGGCTGCCCTCTTGGGGATCGGCCTGGGCCTGACGGGGGGCCTGGCGCGCGGGACAGGGCGCTCGGGGCTATTCGGTGCCCTGCTGGGTGGGCTCGGCGGGCTGGCGACCGCGGTGGCCCTCGCGCTGCTGCTGGTTCCGCTCTTCTTCCGCCTTCAGGACTCGGCCGAGAGTGCCCAGTTCCAGAACCCCGACGCTCCGTCCAGCCTGTTCTTGCTGCTCGTCGCGACTCACGCCGGCATCAGCGCGGGGATCGGCGCCGTGGTCGGGCTGGGTCTGGGCTTGGGGTTGGGCGAGCGGCGGCGGATCGCCGGGGCGGTCCTTGGCGGCCTGGCCGGGGGGTGTGTCGGGGCGTTCGCCTCCGATGCGATCAATTCCCTGGCCTATCCCCTGATGCGCACCTACGTGCCGGTGGCCGAAGAGCCCATTCCCCGTGTCCTGGCCTTGTTCTGCGTGGCGGTCGCCACGGCTCTCTTCGCGGGCTGGGCCGCCGGAGACCCGAGACGTCGGTGAGGCGGTACACGATCGGCAGATCGGCCATGCCACCTCCGCACCCGAGCGGGCCGGTGGCCGTGACGGGGCGTTCCGAGACATCCGCGTCCCCGATGCCGCAACGACCGTCCAGCGGGGCGAGTCCGGGACCGGGCGTTGACCCGGGGCACGGCGATTGAGGGGGAGGAGGTCGACCCGAGATCGGTTCCCGGCTTTCTCTCGCAGCATTCCTTGAAGCAGAAGGTCCGGCCATGGCGCGCGTCGCGGAGCCAGATCCTGGGCGACTGGCGGCTACGACACCGGGAAACCCCTCTGTTGAGCCGGTGGCCCGGACGAGCGCGGGCGCGCCGCCGGACGTGCCGCAGGGAATGGGCCACGGCTGGCCGCGTGTCCGGCCGGTGGCGGTCGGGATTGCGCTGGCAGTGGCCGGACTGGTGGTCTGCGTCGTGGCCGGGCTGTGGTGGTGGTCGCAGCGCTCGGCGACGGTCCGCGACGCGCGGTCGGCCGCGGCGCGCGGCCGGGCCTATCTGCGTTACGGACGGCCGGTTCAGGCCCTCCAGGCGGTCCAGGATGTCCGGGACGAGGAGCCCGGCGCCGGCGAGGCCGTCGCGGTCGCGGCCCAGGCCCTGCTCCGCATGGGGCAATACCGCATCGCCCGCCTGGCCCTGGAACGCGTCTTGAAGCTGAATCCGAAGAACGTCGACGCGGCGATCGCGCTGGCTCAGTTGAACCTCGATCTGGGCAACGGCGGCCGCGCGGCCGAACTCCTGAAGCTCGCCGCGCAGCTTCGACCCAACGACGAGCGACTCTGGCTCGAATTAGGCAAGGTCCTCCGCGAGCGGGGCGAGTACCCCGAGGCGATCCCGGCCCTGGAGAAGGCGCTGGCTTTGAATCCCTCGAGTCAGCCGGCGCTGATCCAGTTGCTCAGTGCCCTCCACGACAGCGGTCGATCGGACCAGGCCCAGGCCTGGGTGGCCAAGGGGCTGCGGAGGTATCCCGATGACCCGGCCGTCCTCGGCCTGGCCGCGCTGGGCGCGATCGATGCGAATCGTCCCGAGGAAGCCCTGGCGCTGTCGGATCGGGCCCTGGGGCACGACCCGGAGAATGCCCATGCCCTGCGGGCGCGGGCGCGGTCCTACGTCGCACGGTCACAGTGGCAGCAGGCCCTCCCCTGGGCGGAGCGCGCCGCGACCGCCTCCCCCAACGACGTGGGGATGCTCCAGTTGCGCCTGGTCATCGAGACGCGCCTCGGTCTCACCGAGCGCGCCGCCGCGACCCAGGTCCAACTCACCCGGGCCCGGCGACGCGTGCAGGCGATGAATGAACTGATGGAAGCCATCGCGCAGCAGCCCGAGGATCCTCAGCTCCCCTGGAAGCTGGGCCGGCTCGCCCAGGAGTCGGGAATGCTCCCGCTCGCCAGCGGTTGTTTTGAGGCATCCTTATCCCTCGACCCGGCGTTCCGACCGGCCCATGAGGACCTGGCGGCCCTCAGGGCGGCGCACCCTGAGCTCAAGGGGTCGCCACAACGCGGAAAGCGATAGGTCGCGGGAGGGAGCCCCCTCGGGACGCCCGATTGAGGCGATAGCCCGAAGGGACCGCGCAGGTCAGCCCAGGACAACGCCCTGGAAGCTCGCACAACGGGCAGACCAGACGAGGCCCACGAGCACGATCAAGCCGCCGATGGACACGATCGCGCCCACGCGGAATGAGAGCGGTTCGTAGGTATAGACCAGGGTGTGCTGCCCCGCCGGCACGGCGGCCCCGCGCATCAGTCGATTGGCCCGGAAGATCGGCGCGGGCCGGCCATCGATCGTCAAGCGCCACCCCGGATAGTAGGCATCCGCCAGGATGACCAGGCCCGGCTGATCCAGCGTGGCCCTCAGCTCCACACGCTGCGGCTGGGACTGGATGACAGCTACCGATTCCGAAGGCCCCACGGGCGCCCCGGAACGCAATCCCCTGAGGCTCTCCTTGTCCTCGGTCTCGATCAGGGCGGTCTGGCGCAGGTCGAGGACAGGCCGATCGCGCTCGCTCCAGATCGAATCGTTCCTGTAGGCGAGCATGCCGGTCCATCGGACCCGGGTGTCCGCGTCGGGGGCGGGGGAGCGGATCCGGGCAGAGTGGACGATCCAGGCGCGCGGGTAGGCGGCCCGGTTGCGGCGAAGCTGCCAGTCCTGGCGAATCGCCCAGGGGGGCTGACCCGCCGTGGAGTGCGTCTCATAGAGCATATCCGAGCTGGGGTGAATCAGGTCGGTCTGGTCCAGGAATGAGGCGAAGCCGCGCTCCGGGCTGGTCCAGTCGGGTAAGGCGGGGAGGAGGAAGTAGCGCGCGCCCCAGAGGTCGAAACTCCGCCTGGGGTAGTAGACCACCGGCTGGCCCGCCGGGACGCCCAGCGTGCGGGCCATCCTGGCGGAGACGGGGATCTTCTGCGGGTGGAAGAAGGGCACGGAGTCTTCCAGCTCGAGGGACCCGATCGTCGTGCAGTACTCCAGTCCCAGCGGGAGAGCGACCACGGGGTAGAGCGTCTGGCGCGCCCAGGCGGTCAGCTCGCGGAACCGATCGGCCGACTGGGTGGTGGCGAACTGGGACGGAAGCCAGCCGCCGGACATCCGGTGGATGCGGAATGGGCCGGGGGAGGGATCGGCGCGCTCGGCCGCCTCGATCAACCGGGCCGCCTCGGGTGGGACGTCGAACTCGGCCTGGGGAACAGTCCAGATCAACCGGGAGTTGCCCAAGGCCAGGTCCGCGGTCGCCAGCAGCAGCGCCAGCGTGGCGGCACCGCGGGGGAGGCGCGGGGCCCAGTGCGCCAGGGCCAGGACCGCCGCGAAGACGATCGCGCCGTGGGCCAGGGCCCGCTCCGTCTCGACCCAGGCACCGGCGACGTCCGCCGGGCCGAACATCGGGTCGCCCGGGATGCGGCCGGCCAGGGCGGCGACGGCGCGGCCGCGCGCCGCCAGGGTCGCGGCTAGTCCCACCAGGCTCGCTCCCAGGCCGGTCAGGCTGAGGCGGCGCAGCCAGAGTGTCTCCCCGCGCGCCACGCGATCCCAGCCCGCCCCGGCCAGCACCGCCAGGCCCACGGCCGCGAAGGGAAGGAATTTGCTCGGGTAGCGCAGCGCGCCGAAGCCGGGTAGGAGCATCGCCAGCAACCCATAGGGGCTGCCGGCCCCATCGGGGAGAAAGGGATCGGCACGCGGCTCGCCATGGAGGGGATCATGCGGTCCCAGGGCCGAGAGGAACGGTCCCCACCGCGCCCACCAGAGCGGGCTGCCGTACTTGCCCAGGCTCGCCGCCAGGCCCACCACGGCCACGGTCCTCAGCCAGGCGCGCCAGGGCGGCCCGCCGCGCCAGCCGGCGGCGCCGAGAGCCAGCACCAACGCGAAGCCCCCCAGGTAGAGCGATTCCACCCAGACCTCGTGGCCTCCGATCGGTGGGATGGCCTGGAGCCAGGAGCGATTCTCGGGGGAGCTGGTCCCGAACACGTTGGGCCAAACTAACTCGACGAGCCGGCAGGGGTCCAGGCTGTACTGATAGAGAACCGCCGCGGAGATGCCGGCCGCCCGCCAGGTCCGGCCGACGAACTCCAGCGCCGGCAGGACCTGCACGGCCGCCAGGGCCAGTGCCAGGGTGCAGGCGGCCATCAGCCGGGCCAGCCTTGGCGCCAGCCGGGCCTCACCGGGGCGGCGGTACCACGACCATGCGAATCCCAGGCCGACCGCCGCCCAGGCCGCGAGAACCAACCCATTGGCCGCCAGGAACCCGGGCCGAGCGATCGGTGCCGAGGCCAGGCCCAAGCTGGCCGCGACCCACAGGCCGACCGCTCCCAGCACCACGGGCCAGGCGACCAGCCGGGCCGGCCGATTGCGGGCGCGGATCGCCAGGATCCCGGCATAACCCGCCCCACACACGACCGTCAGGTAGGCCGCCCCGGGGTCACCACCGAGCACCTGAAGCGCCAGGACTGCGGCCAGCTCGGCCACGCCCCACCGCGTCGGGCGCGGGTCTCCGGGCACCCGAGGGGTCGCCGTCCGAGGCCGCAGCAGGCGGTCGATCGCGCAGAAGGCCCAGGGAATCCACGCCGCGCCCACCAAGAAGCACGGGTTGCCAGATTGAAGCAGGATCGGCGCCCCGAACGCATAGCTCAAGCCACCCAGGTAGGAGCCCTCCCAGCTCACGCCCAATGACCGCCCCAACGCGAGCACGCCGAAGAAGGCGAGCACGATATGGCCGATCACATACAAGCGGGCCGCCCAGGCGTAGGGGAGCCAGGCGTACAGCGCCTTGGCGGGATAGAGCACGGCGGCGATCGGGTTGCCCAGGAGGGGCTCACCGCCGTTATGCCCGGGGTCCCACAACGGCCAGCGCCCGGCGTCCCACTCCTGCTGCACCCGGAGATGCAGCGGATAGAAGTGATACGATACGTTGCCGCCGACGAACTGGCCATCCTCGAACCAGACCGGCCGATAGATCACAACCAGGAGGGCCACGAAGCAGACCGGACCCACCAGACTCGAAGCGGCGCGGCGCATGATCGCGTTCCCTCTCCACCTACCGGAGATCCCCGATTATTGCTTCGGCAAGCCCGAGAATCACGTAAGCCGGGCTTTCATTTTCCCAGCATGAGGCAGGATTTCGATTTTGACGCGGAAGCGTTTTCCCATCACCACGGATTCGTGCCCTTCGCCGGTCAACGGCGGCAGCTCATGCTGCCGCTGGCGAAACCCGTTGCCCGGGCGCACTGCATGTACGACGTGCACTCGGTTTCGGCGTCTGGTAGAATCGGATTGGCTGAAGCCACGGAAGGCCGGAGGGAAGTAACCATGCCGACTGCAACCGATGAGAACCTCGCCGAAAGCCTGGCCAACTTCCGGGTGGAGGTGGCCGAGAGATTCGGCAAAGTGGAAAAGGATCTCGAGGGGTTCCGCTCGGGGGTCGAGACCGAGCTGAGGATCATCCGCAAGCTGGGGACATGGCTCTCGGGCGGGGTATTCGGCGTCGTCGCCGCGCTGGTCACCGGGGCCGCCACGGTCGGGTGGTCGGCCTCGGCCGTCGTCTCCGAGGTCAAGAGCCAAGTCCAGCGAATCGACAAACTCGAAGGGCGGATCGATCGTGTCGAGAAGCGGTTGGATGGGATCGATCAGAAGCTCGACATCCTCATCCACAGAAGCGAGTCGAAGACAGGGGGGTGATCAGACGCCTCTCCGCCCCGTGGACGCATCGCCAGCGAAGTCCGATCCGACGACCTGCGGAGAGCGCCCGGTCAATGCCGGATGGGGATCGGCCGCATCGCCTTCTTGAGTTCCTGTACACCGGCCTGGGTGACGGCCGTATTGCGCAGGTCCAGCACGTGCTGGAGATCCAGACCCCGGAGGCTGTCCAGGCGCCGCAGCGAAGGCAGCCCCCGATCATCGACCCGGGTGTCCCGCAGATCGAGCATCCGGAGCCTGGTCAGGCCCGTCAGGTGGGCCAGCCCGGCGTCACTGACCTGGGTGCCGGCCAGGGACAGCTCCTCCAGGCTGACCCACCGCTCGAGGTGGGCCAGACCCGTATCGGTGACTCGTGTCTGCTCGAGGTTGAGAGCTCGGAGGAGGACCAGCCCTTTCAGAGGGATCAGCGCGGCGTCCGTGATCGGAGTGCGCGCAAGATTCAGCCCGAGGAGACTGGTCAGTCGCTTCAGGTGTTCGAGGCCGGGGTCGCCCACCCGCGTGCCCGAGAGATCCAGTCTCCGCAGTCTGGGTAGCCCGCTCAGGCAGACCAGCCCGTCACCGGCGATCTTGTCGTTGGCGAGGGACAATTCCCCAAGGCTGGTCAGACCCTTCAGGTGTTCGAGCCCCTTGTCACCGACTTCGGTGGCGGCCAGGGACAATTCCAAAAGGCCGGTCAGACTTTTCAGGTGTTCGAGCCCGTCATCGCTGATGGTTGTCCTGTCGAGGTGCACGACCTCGAGGAGGGACATCCTCTCCAGAGAAGCCAGCCCGGCATCACTGACCCTGGTACCTGAGAGGTCCAGCCGCTTGAGCCGGGTCAGTCCCTCCAGGTGCGCCAGACCGGAGTCAGTCACGGGAGAATCCTCGAGTTTCAGTTCCTCGAGTTGACTGAGATCCGCGATGAGCATGAGTTCGGCGTCGGAGCCCCGCTGGGCCAGCGCGACCGCGACGACGTGGCCGAAATAGTCGACACCGAGAAGACCCGCGAGCCATTTCGGCCCCTCCCAAGCGTACTGGACACTGCCGCCAGCCTTCTGGATCGCGGTGACCGCGTCACGCTGGAGGCGGGACCCGCGGGCA
The DNA here is from genome assembly GCA_021324445.1 of Isosphaeraceae bacterium. Lineage (GTDB taxonomy): Bacteria > Planctomycetota > Planctomycetia > Isosphaerales > Isosphaeraceae > JAJPJC01. Next base: position 2,475 of record JAJPJC010000541.1, on the reverse strand, counting down.
ATCCAGCCCAGTCCGGTGCCAATCAGAAGCACGAGCACGATCAGCCCGCGCACCCGGAGCCGCAGGAAGCTCCACCACGGGCTGGCGTTGACTCGATCACTCACTCCGGCCTCCGCCCAGGCTCACGGGCCGCCAGCTCCTGTGCTGATCCACGCAGGTCGAGGCGTTCCCAGGTTGGGATTGGAAGGATTCCCGATCAAGTCCGGATCGAGTCGGCTCGCTGTTGCACCTCCGCTATGGGCGTGGGCTGCCGACCCGCGTCCCGACCGGGGGCGGGAGCTGGGATCGCGGCCAGCCCAGCGCGATCAGGCCCTGGCGCGCCGGTTCACAGTCGGCGGCCAGCGTCAAGGCGATCTGATAACTGCGGATCGCCAGCGGCTTCAGGCCCGCTTCGGCGGCCAACTGGCCCAGCCGCCAGCGCGGCTCCGGGTCGTCCGGCCGCTCGCGGATGGTCCGCAGGAGCGCCTCCATCTGGTCCTTGCGCCGCTCGACCTCGCGGCGGCGGGCCAGGGTCCGGGCGGCTTCTTCCTTCTGTCCCAGGGTCGTCTGGATCGAGCCCAGCAGATTGAGGGCGGCCAGATCGTTGGGGTCGAGCGTGCAGAGCCGTTCGACCTCGGAGGCCGCCTGGCGAGTCGCGCCGCGGCGGAACTGCAAACGAGCATGGAGCAAGAGCGCATCGCGATGATCCGGATCCAGGGACAGGACCCGCTCGAGGTAGCGCTGGGCATCCTGGTCGCGGCCCGACTCCCAGGCGAGCTCGGCAGCGAGGGTCAGGACTCGGGGCTCATTGGGCCGCTCGGCCAGCACCCCCTTGAGGGCGCGCTCGGCCTCGTCGGGACGATGAGCCTTGAGCAGCGCGTCGGCCAACCCGATGCGCGAATCCACGTCACCGGGGCGGCGTTTGAGGGCTTCCTGAAGCGCCTTGATCGCCTCGTCATAGCGGCGGAGCCGGAGATAGACGGCTTCCCCCATCGCGTACCAGGGCTGGAAGTCGGCCGGGTCGAGCTCGGCCGCGTGCCGGAGCATCTGGAGCCCGCGCTCATGCTCGTAGGCGCTCAGATAGATGGCCGCCAGGACCTTGGCCCCCATCGGCGTGGGGCGCAGCCGCCAGGCTCGTTCGAGCTCTTGCTGGGCCGGGGCGACCTCTTCGAGGGCGGCATGGGCCAGCCCCCGAATGGTCAGGGCCTCGGCCTCGTCCGGGCTCCCCGCGCCGATGTCCGCGACCGCCTGGAGGGCGCGCCGGGGCTGGCCCTGCGACAAATAGACGTGGCCCCGTCGCACCGCTTCCGTATCCAAACGATTCCCCCGGATCAACAGCCTCCACGGGGCCCGTTCCCCCAGGCGTCGATCGGCGATGAGACCACCCGCGGCAACCACCAAGGCTATGGCCAGGAGGATCCAACCATGAGCCGGCTGGAGAAGCCGACGCGACATGAGCACCTCAGGACGCGCCCGAAGACGACGCAAACCCCTCGACCCCACGGACGCGCTGTGGGGATGACACCTAGGTCAGACTGTCCAGCCTGAAGTGATTTCCAGGGCCTGTCCTGTCCGGCTCGAAAGCCTGACCTACAGGATTCGGGCCAGATTGGCGAGGGGTCGAGCCCGAGAGCGGCTCGACCCCTCGCCTCGATGCCTGGACGCAGGTCCCGAAACCTGGGACGGATCAATACTGATCCGACGAGACGACGTCGTTCATGGCCCTCGTACCAAGCGCCCAGATGACGGGCAGGCCCGTGCTCGACTTGAGGAACCGGACCGATCCATCGGCGAAGGCCGCGTTGGCACCGCCAGGATGGTAGCTGCTCATGCTGTAGACGCCCGGGGCATCAAAGTCGCCGCCCCACGGCTCCATGTTGCAGTTGGGATACGGGGGATTCGGAGCCAGCAGGGTATTGCCGAGGGTGTGGGCGAACTGCGCGGTGCACCACTCCCGCCCCAGCGTGCTCTTGTTGTACTCCCAGTTATTGCCGCCGTGGCTGATGCTGCCCGGGTACGCACCGGCGCATGTCTGGAGGAGCGTCGTGAAGTTCGCCATGCCCGAGGCGGGCATCTGGGCATCGCCGCCGGTGTTGCCCCAGTCGCCGAAACCGGGCGTGTACTGGTAGAGATCGATCGCATCCTGGATCGAGAGCCTGTTGGAATCAAAGTCCCCCATCTTCCATTCGCCGAAGGCGATGGTGTTGCTCGTCCCATCCTGAACATCGCGGACGCCGATCGAGGTCGCGGCGGCGTTGCACATGATCATGAACAGGCCGGGCGGCTTCGAGTCGGCCCAGGGGATCGAGCACGGGCCGACCGAGGCGAAGTAATTGTTCCCGGGATAGCGGGCGGGGCCGCCCAGGCCGGGGACATTGGCTCCGCAATAACTGACCGCTGCGCAAAGAGGTTTAAGTCTCCTTGAGCTTCAACCCGGCCTGTGCAAAGAAGGAACGGACCAGATGAGGCTTCTGCCGCAGGCGCCCGACGGCCAGG